>NZ_RWIO01000039.1:0-159927 GCF_009764655.1 Pseudomonas sp. PB105 | reverse complement strand
CACGCACCGGGCCGGCGTCGATTTCCAGGGGCTGGCCATGACTGGGCGCGATCTCGAAAAAAGCCTCGCCCTGGTACAGGCGGGCGATGCGCTGTTGGTCCTTGATGCTGCTGGAGAACGCCGAGTTGGTGTTCAGCAATACTTTCGAGCCATCGTCCAGTTGCAGGCGCTGGCGTTCGCCCACCACGGTCAGGTGATCGGCTTGCAGGCGTACTGGCAGATTGCTGAAGCTGAACAGGCCAATCAGCAGCACAGCGGCGGTGGCCAGTGGTTTCCAATGGGGTTTGATCCGGCGCCAGGCGCTGGGCTTGCGTGGCGCGGCCAAAGCCATGGCAGCACTGTGCACGGGCGCGCCACCCCAGGCGGCCTGGGCCTTGGCGAAAGCCTGGACGTGGGCCGTGTCGTGGGCCAGCCAGGCTTCAAACTCGGCCTGCTGCCCGGGCTGCGGGCACTGCAAGGCGATCAGCCAGTCGAGGGCCTGGTCCATAGCCGTGTCTTGCAACACCTCATGAGCCAGCTCATGGGGGCGCAGTTTATTCGGGTCCGTCACGGTGTGCCTCGGGTCTTCGCCACGTTTTATTCATTAATCCTACAGCCTGGGTCGACACTTCTGTCGGGTGCAGCTTAAGGCCGATCCAGCCGTTCGGCCACACCTACGCAGATGGCCATGATCAATTTCAGTTCCTTTTGCACGGTGCTCAAGGACACGTCCAACTGATCGGCGATCTCCTGGTAGCTGCACCCGTGCAGGCGGCTGAGGATGAAAATCTGCTGCTGGCGGGCGCTCAACTGGCCCAGGCTGACGCTCAGGTGTTCAAGCAGTTGCTCGGCCTGGGTCGCATCTTCGGGGGTGCTGATGGGCGCTGCGACGCTTTGCAGGATGTCGAACGGGACATCTTCCTGCAGCGTTCGGGCCTGAATCCTGCGCGAACGCAGGTGATCCAACGCCAGATTGCGCGCGGTTTGGTAGACGAAAGGTTCAAGGTGATCGATCGGCCGCTCGCTGAGGGCCCGGGTGACGCGCAGGTAGGTTTCCTGCAACAGGTCCTCGGCGGTGCTGGGGTTATTCACCATCCGCTGCAAGGTGCGTAGCAGAATCACCCGTTGGGTGAGAAAGACTTGATTGAAGCGAGATTGGCTCACAGTGATACCAGACCGATTTGCAGTTAATGATAATGCTTATCATCAACTGAAATGGCAAGTGGCTATTTCTGCAGGCCTGCATCGATCAAATGTGGGGGGGCAAGCCCCTCCCACATAAACTCATCACAAGACGGGTTTACTCGGCGTTGCACAACGCCAGGCAGTTATCCAGCATGCGGTTGGAGAAACCCCACTCGTTGTCATACCACGCCAACACTTTGAGTAACTTGCCACTTACTTTGGTGTGATTGGCGTCGAAAATCGACGACAGCGGGTTGTGGTTGAAGTCACTGGATACCAGCGGCAGGGTGTTGTAACCGAGGATCTTCGAGTGCTGGCTGGCTTCCTTGAGCAGCGCATTGACTTCTTCGGCGGTGGCTTCCTTTTTCAGTGTCACGGTGAGGTCCACCAGCGACACGTTGATCACCGGCACCCGCACGGCCATGCCGGTCAGTTTGCCCGCCAGTTCCGGCAGCACCAGGCCGACCGCTTCGGCGGCACCGGTCTTGCTCGGGATCATGTTCTGGGTGGCCGAGCGCGCGCGGTACGGGTCGGTGTGGTAGACGTCGGTCAGGTTCTGGTCGTTGGTGTAGGCGTGGATGGTGGTCATCAGACCGCTTTCGATGCCCAGCTCGCGGTGCAGCACCTGGGCGACTGGCGCCAGGCAGTTGGTGGTGCACGAGGCGTTGGAGATGATCTGGTGGGATTGACGCAGAATGTCGTGGTTCACGCCATACACCACGGTAGCGTCCGCGCCTTTAGCCGGTGCCGAGATGATCACCTTGCGCGCGCCGGCGCTAATATGGGCGGCAGCCTTGTCACGGTCGGTGAACAGACCGGTGCATTCAAAGACCACGTCGATCTTGTGTGCAGCCCATGGCAGGTCGGCCGGGTTGCGAATGGCACTCACGGCAATCCGGTCACCGTTGACGGTCAGGCTTTCCTGATCGTGAGCGACCTCTGCGTCGAATGTGCCATGTACGGTGTCGTATTTGAGCAGGTGGGCATTGATCGAGCTGTCGCCCAGATCGTTGATGGCGACGATCTGCAAATCCTGGCGGTAGCCTTGGGTATACAGTGCGCGCAGGACATTACGGCCGATACGGCCAAAACCATTGATTGCGATACGAAGAGTCATTGGAGAGTGCCTGTCGTCGATTTGTTGTAAGAATTACAAGATTATTCGCATAAAAATAGAAAACAAGCCTTTTTAGTGGCAATATTTTGTTCAATCTACAACGAGTGACCTGAATCAACTGGTCCGATGATTTAAACGACACCCTGCCATCCCATGAGCTGCGGGCGTTTGATCAGCATAGACACTCAGGTCGCCACATCCGTTAGCCTGGAGTTCTACACATGCATCCCCGCGTTCTTGAGGTCACCGAACGGCTTATCGCCCGCAGCCGCGCCACCCGCGAGGCTTACCTTGCGCTCATTCGCGGCGCCGCCAGCGACGGTCCGATGCGCGGCAAGCTGCAATGCGCCAACTTTGCCCACGGCGTGGCTGGTTGCGGCACTGAAGACAAAAACAGCCTGCGCATGATGAATGCCGCCAACGTGGCAATTGTTTCGTCATATAACGACATGCTTTCGGCGCATCAGCCGTACGAACATTTCCCTGAACAAATCAAGAAAGCCCTACGCGAAGTCGGCTCGGTCGGCCAGTTCGCCGGTGGTACGCCCGCGATGTGCGACGGCGTGACCCAGGGCGAGCCGGGCATGGAGCTGAGCCTGCTCAGCCGTGAAGTGATTGCCATGTCCACGGCGGTAGCGCTGTCCCACAACATGTTCGACGCCGCACTGATGCTGGGCATCTGCGACAAGATCGTCCCCGGCCTGATGATGGGTGCGCTGCGCTACGGCCACCTGCCGATGATCTTCGTGCCGGGCGGCCCAATGCCGTCGGGCATCTCCAACAAGCAGAAAGCCGATGTGCGCCAGCGCTATGCCGAAGGCAAGGCAACTCGCGAGGAGCTGCTGGAATCGGAGATGAAGTCCTACCACAGCCCCGGCACCTGCACGTTCTACGGCACCGCCAACACCAACCAGTTGCTGATGGAAGTGATGGGCCTGCACTTGCCGGGCGCCTCGTTCGTCAACCCGTACACGCCGCTGCGTGACGCCCTGACCCGCGAAGCCGCGCATCAGGTCACGCGACTGACCAAAGCCAACGGCAACTTCACGCCGATCGGCGAGATCGTCGACGAGAAATCCATCGTCAACTCCATCGTCGCCCTCAACGCCACCGGCGGCTCCACCAACCACACCCTGCACATGCCGGCCATCGCCATGTCGGCGGGCATCATCCTGACCTGGGACGACATGGCTGACCTCTCCGAGGTAGTGCCGACCCTGTCCCACGTGTATCCAAACGGCAAGGCCGACATCAACCACTTCCAGGCGGCGGGCGGCATGTCGTTCCTGATCCGTGAGTTGCTGGAAGCCGGGTTGCTCCACGAAGACGTCAACACCGTAGCCGGCAAGGGCCTGAGCCGCTATATCCAGGAACCGTTCCTGGTCGACGGTGAGCTGGTCTGGCGCGACGGCCCTATCGAAAGCCTCGACGAAACCATCCTGCGCCCGGTGGCTCGCGCGTTCTCGCCAGAAGGTGGCCTGCGCGTTATGGAAGGCAACCTGGGGCGCGGCGTGATGAAAGTCTCCGCCGTGGCGCCGGAACATCAAATCGTCGAAGCACCGGCTGTGGTGTTCCAGGATCAGCAAGACCTGGCCGACGCCTTCAAGGCTGGCCAGTTGGAAAAAGACTTCGTCGCGGTGATGCGCTTCCAGGGGCCGCGCTCCAACGGCATGCCGGAATTGCACAAGATGACGCCGTTCCTTGGCGTGTTGCAGGACCGTGGTTTCAAGGTGGCGCTGGTGACAGACGGGCGTATGTCCGGCGCGTCGGGTAAGATCCCCGCCGCGATTCACGTCAACCCCGAAGCCCAGAGCGGCGGGCCACTGGCGCGGGTGCGCGATGGCGATATCATTCGTGTGGATGGCGTGACCGGCACCTTGGAGCTTAAGGTGGACGCCGAAGCATTTGCAGCGCGCACGCCTGCCACGGGCCTTCTGGGCAATAACGTGGGAGCCGGTCGCGAGCTGTTTGCATTTATGCGCTTGGCCGCAAGCTCCGCAGAGCAGGGCGCCAGCGCCTTTACCTCTGCCTTGGAGACGCTTAAGTGAAGTTAGCGCTGGTCGGTGATATCGGGGGCACCAACGCCCGTTTTGCAGTGTGGCGAGATTCGGCGCTGCACTCGATCCGGGTGCATGCCACGGCGGATTACCCAAGCCCTGAAGCGGCGATCAAGGTCTATCTGAAGGAAGAAGGCCTGGAAATCGGGGACATCGGTGCGGTGTGCCTGTCGGTGGCCGGGCCGGTGAGCGGCGATGAGTTCAAGTTCACCAACAATCACTGGCGCTTGAGCAAGACGGCGTTTTGCAAGACGTTACAGGTGGATGAACTGCTGCTGGTCAATGATTTCTCGGCCATGGCCCTGGGCATGACCCGCCTGCAGCCCGACGAATTCCGCGTGGTCTGCGAAGGCACGCCGGAGCCGTTGCGCCCGGCGGTGGTGATCGGGCCGGGCACTGGGCTGGGTGTCGGCACACTGCTGGACCTTGGTGCTGGTCGTTACGCGGCGTTGCCAGGGGAGGGCGGCCATGTCGACCTGCCCCTGAGCAGCCCGCGGGAAACCCAGCTGTGGCAGCACATCTACACCGAAATTGGCCACGTCAGCGCCGAAACGGCGTTGAGCGGCGGCGGCTTGCCGCGTTTGTACCGGGCGATTTGCGCGGTCGATGGTCACGCGCCGGTACTGGACACACCCGAAGCCATCACGGCGGCAGGCCTGGCTGGCGACCCGGTGGCGATGGAAGTATTGGAACAGTTCAGCATTTGGCTGGGCCGGGTTGCAGGCAATAATGTACTGACCACCGGTGGGCGCGGTGGCGTGTACATCGTGGGCGGGGTGATACCGAGGTTTGCCGACTTCTTTATCGCCAGCGGTTTCGCCAAAAGCTTCAGTGACAAAGGCTGCATGAGCGACTACTTCAAAGGCATTCCGGTGTGGTTGGTGACCGCGCCGTATTCCGGGTTGACCGGGGCGGGTGTGGCATTGGAACAGGCATTTGCTTAGGCAGTGATGGCCTCATCGGGGGCAAGCCCCCTCCCACATTTGGAACGCATTCCAAATGTGGGAGGGGGCTTGCCCCCGATAGGGCCATCAAGAACACCCATAACAACAAGGAGGACCCCGTGAGCGTAATCAGTAAATCGATTCTCCTCGTCGACGACGACCAGGAAATCCGCGAATTGCTGCAAACCTACCTCAGTCGCGCCGGTTTCCAGGTGCGTGGCGTGCCGGATGGCGCGGGGTTCCGCCAGGCGATGAACGAGGCGCCGTGCGACCTGGTCATCCTCGATGTGATGTTGCCGGACGAAGACGGCTTCAGCCTCTGCCGCTGGATTCGTCAGCATCCGCGCCAGGCGCAGGTGCCGATCATCATGCTCACCGCCAGTTCCGACGAAGCCGACCGTGTGATCGGCCTGGAGCTGGGCGCCGATGACTATATCGGCAAACCGTTCAGCCCTCGCGAGTTGCAGGCGCGGATCAAGGCCCTGTTGCGCCGCTGCCAGTTCGGCCAGGAGCGCAGTGGGAATGCTGATGTGCTGGTGTTCGATGAATGGCGCCTGGACATGATCAGCCACCGCCTGTTTCACGTCGACGGCGAGGAAGTGATCCTCTCCGGTGCCGACTTCGCGCTGCTCAAGTTGTTTCTCGACCATCCGCAACAGATTCTCGACCGCGACACCATCGGCAACGCCACCCGTGGCCGCGACCTGATGCCGCTGGACCGCATCGTGGATATGGCAGTGAGCCGGCTGCGCCAACGCCTGCGCGACACCGAAAAACCCCCGAGGCTGATCCGCACCGTACGTGGCAGCGGTTATCAACTGGCAGCCAGCGTGGTTGCCGGCAATGTCCAATGAGCCGGTGACCGAACGCCGTCGCCGCTTCCCGGTACCGCGCTCGCTGTTGGGGCGCATGCTGCTGTTGACCTTGCTCGCGGTGTTGTTCGCCCAAGCGTTGTCCAGCGTGATCTGGGTCTCGCAGTTGCGCGCCACCCAGCTTGAGGGCCTGGTCACCAGCGCCCGCAGCCTGGCGCATTCGATGACCGCCAGTGTGAGTTACTTCCGTTCGTTGCCCGTGGCCTATCGCCCGCTGGTCCTGGACCAATTGCGCAGCATGGGCGGCACCCGGTTTGTGGTGACCCTCAATGACCGCCCGCTGGACATGCAGGTCTTGCCCGAAACCCCGCGCAAACAGGCGGTGCTGGTGGCGGTGGACGAGGTGCTGCGCCAGACCCTGGGCGCCGACGTGCATATCTCGGTGGAGTTCGTCAGCGCCGAAGACCTGCGCATCTTCAACGCCGGCCTCAAGCTCGATGAGCTGCCGCGTTCCTGGGCCCATTACGCACTGACCCTGGAACCGGTAAACCCGCCGGTGCTGGTGACCCAGATCCAGCTCGCCCCCGGCGAATGGCTGTACATCGCTTCGTTGCTGCCTGAGCCTTACACCAGTCTTGAAGAACAGGGCCTGCCATCGCAGCAGGTGTGGTTTATCGTACTGACCAGCGGTTTTCTGCTGTTGTTTATTGGCCTGCTGGTGCACTGGCAAAGCCGGCCGCTCAAGCGCCTGGCGCGGGCGGCGCGGGATATGTCCCTGGGCGCCGACGTAGAACCTGTGGCCGAAGGTGGCGGTAGTGAAGTGGTGGAAGTGGGGCGCGCATTCAATGCCATGCGCGAGCGCATCAGCCGCTACCTGACCGAGCGCAGCCAGCTGTTCAGCGCGATTTCCCACGACCTGCGCACACCGATCACCCGTCTGCGCCTGCGCGTGGAGCTGCTGGAAGACGAGAATCTGCAAACCAAGTTCGGCCGCGATCTGGATGAGTTGGAACTGCTGGTGAAGGGCGCGCTGCAATGCGTGAAAGACACCGATATCCACGAGAACATCCAGCCCGTCGATCTGAACCATGTGCTCGAATGCCTGGTGGAGCCTTATGTTGCGCCCAACGGCAACGGCCGCGTGACCCTGAATGGCGCTGCATTGGTGGCCTATCCGGGCAAGCCGCTGGCGCTCAAGCGTTGCATTGGCAACCTGATCGACAACGCCTTGAAGTACGGGCAGAACGCGCATTTGCATGTCGAGGATGATGGCGCGGAATTTGTCCTGCACGTCGACGATGAAGGTCCTGGCGTGCCGGAGCAGCGCCTGGAGCAGGTGTTCGAGCCGCACTTCCGCCTGGCCGGGCAGCAGCAGGGCTACGGGTTGGGTCTGGGGATTGCGCGCAATATTGCCCACAGCCATGGTGGCGAGGTGAGCTTGCAGAATCTGCGCGAGGGTGGGTTGCGGGTCACCTTGCAGCTCCCGCGCACCCTGGACTGAAAAACACTGAAGATCAGATGCTTTGGCGCAGTCTGGCTAGATCCCGCAACGGCGGCGCACCAAATAGTCGGCTGTACTCCCGGCTGAATTGCGACGGGCTTTCATACCCCACCCGATAACCGGCTGCCGAGGCTTCAAGCCCTTCGGCAATCATCAACCGCCGCGCTTCCTGCAAGCGCAGTTGCTTTTGGTATTGCAGCGGGCTCATGGCAGTGATCGCCTTGAAGCGGTGATGCAGGGTCGAGACGCTGAGGTTCACTTCCCTGGCCAGGTCATCGATGCGCAGCGGTTGCTCATAGTTGCCGTTGAGCCACTTGATCGCCTGGCTCACCCGATGGCTCTGACTATTGGCCACGGCAATTTCATACAGGCGATACCCCTGCGGCCCCCGCAGCAGGCGGTAGAGAATTTCCCGGTTGATCAGCGGCGCCAGCATGGCGATGTCTTTGGGCGTATCCAGCAAGCGAGCCAGGCGCAGCACGGCGTCGAGCAATTGGGTGTCGATGCGGTCCACGTACATGCCGCGCGATGTCGGGCGCGTGGGGACGCCCATGGGGCCGGCCTCTGCAATCAGGGCTGTGAGTTGCGCCGGGTCGATGTTGATGCGCACCGACAGGTTCGGATCTTCCGGCGTCGCATCGATGATCCGCCCGGCCACCGGCATCGCCACCGAGAACACCAGATAGTTGAGCGGGTCGTAGGCAAAGATTTCATCGGCCAGGCGCACTTCCTTGCTGCCGTTGGCGAGGATGCACAGCGCGGGCTCCACCAGCACCGGCATAAAGTCGCGCGGTGTGTTGTGGCGGTTCAGGTACAGCGAGGTGATCGCGGTGCCGTAGGAGCCATCTTCCCAGGTATGCCGGTGCACGATACTGGCCAGTTCGGCGCGCTGTTTTTCCATCTCGGCATCGAGGGGAATGGGCTGATGTTCGGGCGACGACATGAAGCGTCCTCTGCAGGCGGCTTTGATGGGGTCAGCTTAGCGGCGGCTTTTCAAAGAGTGTTAGGTCGATTCTGCATAATCCTTGCCTGATCCTGCGCCATGTGGGCAATCAGGCAAGCGCGAGGCCTGTCATCTCCCTGAAACACGGCGTTCGCCCCTGCGTAAAACCGCTGGGCCGAACACCCGGTTTACGCTTCTCGCAGGATTGTGCAATAAGCCGGCAGGAATCGACTAACCGCGTCCACCCCCGCGCCGTTATCGTTGATCCTGTGGCAACACACCCTCACAGTGCTTGCCGAGCATCACTTCTCAACGGGAGAGTCGAATATGTCCACCCCCATTCCCGCGAGCCATATGGCCTTTATCCGTGCCCGCACCGGGTGCAGCACCGAACTCGGTGCACGTTTGAGCAGTTTGATCGAACCAGGGCGTCAGGCTCAGGGTTGTCTGCAATTCTCGTTGCAGCATTCCCAGGTCGACCCCGATGTGTGGCTGGTCTCGGGTTTCTGGAGCAGCGAGCAGGCGATGAGCGCCTACTTCAGCTCGCCGGCGCTGATGCTCTTCACCGAGTTGTTGAACGACATGGTGGTGCGCAGCATGGACTTTCAGACCTTCACCGATGCATCCGCCGCCCACGCCTATGGCGAGTACCTGCAACTCGCCGGTTGAACCGGTTTAGAATGGCCGCCTTTCCATTGGCCAGGACCTGCAACATGGCACGTAAACAATTTGCCCACCACGAAGCCGTTTCCGCCGTAGTACCGGGTGAAGGAGGCTACAGCGCCGCCGTCGCCGTCAAGGCACTGGATGGCATGGGCGCACCGCAGTTTCACAAGATCCTCGATGGGCAGACGTTCAAGACCGCTTCGGATGCCGATGATGCGGCGACGCTGCAGCTTGCAGGCTTGGTCGACGTGGATGCAGAGGGTCAACTGATTTGGGCGCCTGCCGCTGACTAAATGTGGGAGGGGGCAAGCCCGCTCCCACAATTGATCGCATTCCAATCAGCGTTGGGTGGCGCCTGGGCGGTGCATCTTGAACAGTGCCTCTGGCCCTAGCTGGAAGTAATCCGCCGGGCCACCTCCGCGCAAAATCGGCTCGGCGGCGGCGGTGTCGTAGACGCCGTCCTTGAGCAGCCACTTGGCAATATGCACCGCAACCACCTCGCCCAGCACCAGCCAACTCGGTACCAACCCTTTGTCGGCGCGTTGCAGCTGGATGATCTGCGTCACCTTGCATTCGAATGACACCGGGCTTTCGCCCACCCGTGGCACAGCGACGATTTTCGAGGCCACCGGCGTCAGGCCTGACAACTCGAACTCATTCACGTCTGGCGCGACCGCTGCGCAACTCTGGTTCATCTGCTCGGCCAGCGGGCGGGTAGCGAGGTTCCACACGAACTCGCCGGTCTGTTCGATGTTGTTCAGGCTGTCTTTGCGCCCGACACTGGAAAACCCAATGATTGGCGGAATGTAGTTGAACGCATTGAAAAAACTGTAGGGCGCCAGGTTCAGGCGGCCTGCGCTGTCGTGGGACGAAATCCAGCCGATAGGCCGTGGGCCGACGATGGCGTTGAACGGATCATGGGGCAGGCCGTGGCCGTTGGCGGGTTCGTAGAAATGGATATCGTCAGACATGGGCCGGGTTCCTGCTACGCAATTCTGGGAGGCGGTCATAGTGCAACCCGTGGCAGCGAATTTCCATTGGCCCATGGAATTTTCATTCATCGCCCACCTATTTTTCACAGCGCCCCGTTCAGTCTGCGCCCAAGGTCGACACCCCCATAAGTCGGCCATCGAAAGACTGAATCTCGGAGCCTTCTACCCCATGAATAAACTTCCTCAGATCACCCTGGCGTTCTGGGTCATGAAAATCTGCGCAACCACCTTGGGCGAAACCGCCGGGGACTTGTTGTCGATGACCCTGAATGTCGGTTATGCGATCAGTTCGATGATTTTGATCAGCGTGTTCCTGGTCACTCTGGTGACGCAACTCTGGTCGAAAACCTACAACCCGGTGCTGTACTGGATCGTGATTTTATCCACCAGCACGGCCGGCACCACCATGTCCGACTTTATGGACCGCACCCTGGGCTTGGGTTACGCCACGGGGTCGATGATCCTGATCGTGATCCTGATGATCATTTTCGCACTGTGGCACCTCAGCGGTGACTCGCTGAACGTGAACAAGGTGCAGACCTTCCGGGGTGAGTTGTTCTATTGGATGGCAATTCTGTTTTCCAACACCCTCGGCACGGCGTTGGGCGATTTCCTGGCGGACGATTCGGGGTTGGGGTTTGCTGGCGGGGCACTGTTGATCGGCTCGACCATCGCCGCAGTGGTGGCGCTCAAATACTTCACGCAGATTTCGTCGGTGCTGTTGTTCTGGGTAGCGTTTGTGCTGACCCGGCCGTTTGGCGCGACGTTGGGGGATTTCCTGACCAAGCCCCATGAGCAGGGTGGCCTGGATTTTGGCACCATTGGTTCATCGGCGGTGTTGGCGGGAATATTGGTGATGATGATTGCAGGGGCGTCGTATGCGCAGCGGCGGTATGGGCGTAGTGAGGTGGCGGAACTGCGCTGATTAACTAAGCGATGTAAAGCCAATGTGGGAGGGGGTAAGCCCCCTCCCACATTTTTTAGTCCGTGGTAATGCGCGAATGCTTGCGGGTGTCCTTCATGGTCACGTAGACCACCAGCGACACTGCGATACACGCAGTCACATACCAGTAGTAACCGGTTTCCATGCCGATGCTCTTGAACCACAGCGCGATGTATTCAGCGGTGCCGCCGAAGATCGATACGGTCAGTGCATACGGCAGACCCACGCCCAAGGCACGGATTTCGGTTGGGAACAGTTCGGCCTTCACCACTGCGTTGATCGAGGTGTAACCGCTGACGATGATCAGCGCCGCCATGATCAGGAAGAACGCGCCCCACCAGGATTGGATGGTGTGCAGGGTGGTGAGGATCGGCACAGTGAACAGCGTGCCGAGGATGCCGAAGGCGATCAGGATTGGACGACGGCCGACTTTATCCGACAGCCCGCCGACAATCGGTTGCAGGCACATGAACAGAAACAGCGTAGCTGCCGAGATGGTGGTGGAGTCGGAGATGCTCATGCCGACCGTGTTCACCAAGTACTTCTGCATGTAGGTGGTGTAGGTGTAGAAGGCCAGGGTGCCGCCCATGGTCAGGCCGACCACGGTCATCAGTTCCTTGGGGTGACGCATCAAGGTGCGCATGGCGCTTTCCTTGGCTTTTTCTTTCTTGGTGAACGACTCGGTTTCTTCCATGCCACGACGCAGGTACAGCGCGACCACTGCGCACAGGGCGCCGATGGCGAACGGGATACGCCAGCCCCAGGCATACAGTTGCTCGGTGGTGAGCACCTGTTGCAGCACGATCAGCACCGCCAAAGCGATGAGCTGGCCGGAGATCAGGGTCACGTACTGGAAGCTGGAGTAGAAACCACGGCGTTCCTTGGTCGCCATCTCGCTGAGGTAGGTGGCGGAGGTGCCGTATTCGCCGCCGACTGACAGCCCCTGCAGCAAACGGGCAAACACCAGCAGGATGGGCGCACCGATACCAATGACTTCATAGCCTGGGCTCAGGGCAATCAGCAACGAGCCGAAGCACATCAGGTAGACCGAGGCCATCAGGGCTTTTTTACGCCCGACCTTGTCGGCGTACAGGCCCATCAGCCAGCCGCCGATCGGACGCATCAGGAAGCCCACGGCGAAGATCGCGGCGGTGTTGAGGAGTTGGGCGGTAGTGTCGCCTTTCGGGAAAAAGGCTTTGGCGAAGTACAGTGAAAAAGCGGCGTAGACGTACCAGTCGTACCACTCGACCATGTTGCCGACTGATCCGCTGAAGATCGACTTGATGCGGCTGGAAGTGGTGCGTGGTTGTGCCGGCGCGGCCGCCGACCCCAGAGGCAAGGTGTTGGAGTTATCCATTGAAGGATCCTTCATCTAGTTGTTTTTATGGAGCGGCGCGAGCGCTGCCTGGCTGGGGCTATAGCAGGAGCTGTGCCAGTTAGATGAAGGCCCGGTCTAGAAGGGTTTGTGGTTTTTTTTGAGCGGAATATCGCTGGTTATTCTGGAGTGATGAGCGGAAATCCGCTCATTCATCCTTGATGAACATGTCGCGTGCCAGGCCATGGCGTTGCATTTTTTCATTGAAGGTACGGCGGGGCAGTTGCAATTCCGCCAGTACGGCCTTGATGTCGCCTTTGTGCCGGGTCAGCGCTGCCTTCAGGCAATGGGCTTCGAAGGCTTCTTGCTGTGCCGCGAGGGATTGCCCGGCCTCGATGCCTTCCGGTTCCGGGTCGCCAAGGCCCAACACCTGGCGCTCGGCGACGTTGGCCAGTTCACGCACATTGCCGGGCCAGTCATGGCTGAGCAGGCGCCCCAGCGCCGGCCCGCTCAATGGCTCGGCCGTACGCCCCAAACGTTCAGCAGCGCTCTGGGCAAAGTGCTCGTACAGCAGCGGAATATCTTCACGGCGCTCGCGCAACGGCGGCAGGCGCAATTGTGCGACGTTGAGGCGATAAGCCAGGTCTTCGCGAAACCGCCCCGCTCGTGCCTCTTCCAGCAGGTCCGGCTTGGTCGCGGCGATGATGCGCAAGTCCACGTGGATGCTCTGGTTGGAGCCCAGTCGCTCCAGCTTCTGTTCTTGCAGCACCCGCAACAACTTCACTTGCTGGGCCAGGGGCATGCTTTCGATTTCATCGAGGAACAGCGTGCCGCCGTGGGCGTATTCCAGCTTGCCGATGCGCTTGCCCTGGGCGCCGGTGAACGCGCCGCTTTCGTGGCCGAACAACTCGGCTTCAAACAACTGCTCGGGAATAGCCGCGCAGTTGAGCGCCACAAACGGCTTCTTGGCCCGAGGGCCGAAATCATGCAGGCAGCGGGCAACCAGCTCTTTGCCGCTGCCGGTCTCGCCACGGATCAGCACGTTGACCGGCAAGCTCGCCAGGTCGAGCACCTGGCGGCGCAGGTTTTGCAAGCCGCGGGACACGCCGAGCAGGCTGGATTCGAGCTTCGAACGGTGGTCGGCCTGTTGGTGCAGGCGACGGTTTTCCAGGATCAGCCCACGTTTGTCCAACGCCCGGCGCAGGCTGTTGAGCAGGGCTTCAGGGCTGAAGGGTTTTTCCAGAAAATCGTAGGCGCCGTCGCGCATGGCTTCGACAGCCATCGGCACATCGCCATGGCCGGTCAGCAATATCACCGGCAAGTCGGCGTCGCGACGCTGCACCTCGGCCAGCAACTCCAGGCCGCTGAGCCCTGGCATGCGCACGTCGCTCAAGATCACGCCGGGAAAGTCCTTGGGCAGGTGTGCCAGGCATTCTTCGGCGCGGCTGAACAGCTGCACCTCAAACCCGGAGAGGCTCAACCACTGCTCTACGGCCGTGCGAATGCTGGCTTCGTCATCGACCACAATCACCGCATTCAGCATAGGTCCGGCGTCTCCAGCGCGATGGGCAGGGTCAGGGTGAATATCGCGCCGTCGCCGTGGTTGCCGGCGATCAGGCGTCCACCGAGTTCATGCACGATAGCGTAAGACACCGCCAGTCCCAAACCGAGACCATCGCCCACCGGCTTGGTGGTAAAGAACGGGTCAAACACGTTGTTCAGGTGTTCCTCGGCAATCCCGCCGCCGCTGTCGCTGACGGTCAAAAGCCAAAGCTGCTGGTCTGCGTGCAGGCGGATTTCCAGGCGCTTGCGCGGCTTGTCGGCCATGGCGTCCAGGGCGTTGCGCAGCAGGTTGATCAGCACCTGCTCCAGACGAATCGCGTCGCCGCGCACCCAGGCCGGGCGGGTCAGGTCCATCACCACGCCGATGCCTTCATCGCGCAGGCGTGCGTCGAGCAGGTGCAGGGATTGGTCGACCACCGTGGCCAGGTCCAGGCGTTCGCGCAGGCCGCTGGGGCTTTTGCGTGCGAAGGTCTTGAGGTGGCCGGTGAGCGCGGCCATGCGCGTGAGCATGTCGTCCAGCGGCGTGAGCGCCTTGTAGGCGTCCTCCACGCGGCCGTGATCCAGCAACAGGCGCAGGGTGGCAAGCTGCATGCGCTGGGCAGTCAGTGGCTGGTTGATTTCGTGGGCGAGGGCGGCGGACATTTGCCCCAGCGCCGCCAGCTTGGCCGATTGCACCAAGCCGTCCTGTGCGGTGCGCAGGGCCTGGGTGCGTTCTTCCACCAGTTGCTCCAGCTCTTCGCGGCTGCGCTGGCGCAAGCGGGCCAGGCGCCAGCGTTGGCTCAGGAACAGCACGAGGAACACCAGCGCCAGCCAGGAGCCCGCGGCGGCCAGGCCCGCGTTGCGTTGGTCTTCAAACGCCAATTGTGGTTTGCGCAGCAGGTGCAGGGTCCAGCCTTCTGCCTTCAGCGGCAGCGATTCCCAGATGTACCGGGCACTGCCGTCGGGGCCGTTGACGCGCATCAGGTGGCTGTTTTCGTCAAAGCGCTGCAGGGTCTCGGTTTCCAGCGGCTGCAGTTGTTTCTTGTCGTATTGGCGAGTGGCCTTGAGCTCGGCGAGGTCATTGGCCGATAGCGGCCTCAGATTGCGATAACGCCAGCCCGGCTGGTTGGCAATAAACACGATGCCACGTGCATCACTGACCAGCAGCAAGTCATCGCCCTGGGCCCATTCGCGCTCCAGCTCGGGGAACTCCAGTTTCACCACCATGGCGCCCAGGAACTGCTCGTTTTCATCCAGTACTGCGCTGGAGAGGAAGTAACCCGGAATCCCGGTGGTCACCCCCACCGCATAAAAGCGCCCGGTGCCCTGGCTCTTGGTCTGGCTGAAATACGGCCGGAATGCATAGTTGTGGCCCACATAACTGCTCGGCAGCGCCCAGTTGCTGGCGGCCACGGCGAGGCCGCTGCGGTCCATCAATTCCAGGGTGGACGATTGCGCGGCACCATTGATACGTTCCAGTTTGCGATTAAGCACGTCCTGGGTAGCGGCATCCAACGGGCCTTTGAGCGCGCTGATCATTTCCGAGTCCAGCGCCAGCACGGCGGGCAGGGCGCGGTAGCGTTCGATCAGGGTGTGCAGCGAGTTGGCGTACAGCGCGAGCTGTTGATTGGCGCGTGCGGCATCGTCTGCCAGGGCCTGGCGCTCGGCATGACGCGTGGCCAAGGCAGCGGCCAGCACCGCTCCGGCGATGATCAATAACGAGTAGAAGGTCAGGCGCAGGGGGCGAGGGATCGCGATCATACGGATATGAACAGCTGCAATAAGGGGCGAGCACCATACCATGAGCCATAAAAAAGGCGACTGGGCCATGGGGCCGCAGTCGCCTTTATCCTTGCAGTAAAGTGCTTACTGCACTTCTACCGCCAGGCTTTCACTGATCTTTTTCTGCCAGATGGCAGGACCGGTGATGTGCACGGATTCGCCTTTGCTATCAACGGCAACGGTGACCGGCATGTCTTTGACGTCGAACTCGTAGATCGCTTCCATACCCAGTTCGGCGAACGCGACAACCCGCGACTTCTTGATGGCTTGCGCCACCAGGTAAGCAGCGCCGCCCACGGCCATCAGGTACACGGCCTTGTTGTCCTTGATCGCTTCGATCGCAGTCGGGCCGCGCTCGGACTTGCCGATCATGCCCAGCAGGCCGGTTTGCTCAAGGATCTGGCGGGTGAACTTGTCCATCCGCGTGGCGGTGGTCGGGCCAGCTGGGCCAACCACTTCTTCGCGCACTGGATCTACCGGGCCGACGTAGTAGATGAAGCGACCCTTGAGGTCCACCGGCAGGCTTTCGCCCTTGTTCAGCATCTCGACCATGCGCTTGTGCGCGGCGTCGCGGCCGGTAAGCATCTTGCCGTTGAGCAACACGGTTTCGCCCGGCTTCCAGCTCTGCACGTCTTCCGGGGTCAGGGTGTCGAGGTTGACGCGACGGGCCGACGGGCCGGCTTCCCAGACGATTTCCGGGTAGGCGTCCAGCGGTGGTGCTTCGAGCGACGCCGGGCCGGAACCATCGAGCACGAAATGCGCGTGACGGGTGGCGGCGCAGTTGGGGATCATGCACACCGGCAGCGAAGCGGCGTGAGTCGGGTAGTCCATGATCTTCACGTCGAGCACGGTGGTCAGGCCACCCAGGCCCTGGGCGCCGATGCCCAGTTGGTTGACCTTCTCGAACAGCTCCAGGCGCATCTCTTCGATACGGTTGGACGGGCCGCGCTTGATCAGCTCGTGGATGTCGATGGATTCCATCAGCACTTCCTTGGCCATCACTGCGGCCTTCTCGGCGGTGCCGCCGATGCCGATGCCGAGCATGCCCGGCGGGCACCAACCGGCGCCCATGGTCGGAACGGTCTTGAGCACCCAGTCGACGATCGAGTCGGACGGGTTGAGCATGGCCATTTTCGACTTGTTCTCGGAACCACCGCCTTTGGCAGCCACGTCCACTTCCACGGTGTTACCCGGGACGATGGAATAGTGGATCACCGCTGGGGTGTTGTCCTTGGTGTTCTTACGCGCACCAGCCGGGTCGGCGAGGATAGACGCTCGCAGGACGTTTTCCGGCAGGTTGTAGGCGCGACGCACGCCTTCGTTGATCATGTCGTCCAGGCCCATGGTGGCGCCATCCCAACGTACGTCCATGCCCACGCGCACAAACACGGTGACGATACCAGTGTCCTGGCAGATCGGGCGATGGCCGGTGGCGCACATGCGCGAGTTGATCAGGATCTGCGCCATGGAGTCACGGGCTGCTGGCGATTCTTCGCGCAGGTAGGCCTCGTGCATCGCCTGGATGAAGTCAACGGGGTGGTAGTAGGAAATGAATTGCAGGGCGTCGGCAACGCTCTGAATCAGGTCGTCTTGCTTGATCACGGTCATGAGTCGCGCTCCTCTATAAGGGAACATTCAATAAAGGTGGCTTCAGTGGGGTGTATCGGTCGGCTGAAGCCACCTTTCCAAGGCACGCCAAGTGGTGCAGGCGCGACGCTAAAAAGGCGCGGCAGTATAACCCGACGCGGTGGCCGATACACCCGACTATGGTCAAACTGTCGCAGGCATGATTCCCTGTGCGCCTCCCCTGTGATTGAGCCCTTATATGCCTGAACTGTACGTCGGCGAACGCCATTGGTCGGTAACTGCCGGCAGCAACCTCCTGGATGCCTTGAACCAGGCGGGAGTGGCCGTGCCCTACAGTTGCCGCGCCGGCAGTTGCCATGCGTGCCTGGTACGTTGCCGGGGCGAGGTCGAGGACAGACAGCCCGATGCCCTGAGCCCTGCGCAACGCCAGGACGGTTGGCGGTTGGCCTGCCAGTGCCATGTGACGGGTGATCTGCAGGTCGAAGCGTTTGATCCGCAACGCGATGGTCTGGCGGCTCGGGTGGTGGGCGCCGACTGGCTGAACTCGAATGTTGTGCGCGTGCGCCTGCAACCCGAGCGCGGCCTGCGATATCGGGCCGGGCAGCATCTGGTGCTGTGGGCCGGGCACGTGGCGCGGCCGTATTCCTTGGCCAGCTTGCCTCAGGAAGATGCATTTCTGGAGTTTCATATCGATTGCCGGCAGCCCGGTCAATTCAGTGATCTCGCTCGGCAGCTGCAGGTCGGCGATCCATTGCGCCTGGGCGAGTTGCGCGGCGGCGCTTTGCAATACGATCCAGACTGGCAATCCCGCCCGCTGTGGCTGCTGGCCTCCGGCACTGGCCTTGGTCCGTTGTGGGGCGTGTTGCGCGAGGCCTTGCGCCAGAATCATCAAGGCGCCATCCGTGTGATTCACCTGGCCCATGATGCCGACGGTCATTACCTGGCCGAACCCCTGGCCGCGCTGGCCGCGCAGCATTCAAACCTGTCGGTGGAGTTGTGGACGGCGGCTGAGTCGAACCAGGCATTGGCGCAACTGCGGCTTGTTTCCCGGCAAACGCTGGCCTTACTCTGCGGACACCCCGCGAGTGTCGAGGCGTTTTCCAAGCGCTTGTTCCTGGCGGGACTGCCGCGCAATCAACTGCTGGCCGATGTGTTCCTGCCCCGTGGTTGAGCGCTGAACCCTACAGCCGCGAGACGCACCATGACCGACGCCATCCTGCTGCACCGCGAGCGCGGGTTGCTGACCCTGCAGCTCAACCGCCCGGACAAGAAAAACGCCCTGACCCGCGCCATGTACACCCAACTCGCCGAGGCGCTGGAGTTGGCGGATGCCGATTCAGCGATCAGCGCCGTACTGATCCAGGGCAGCAGCGAGTGTTTTACCGCCGGTAATGACATCGGCGATTTTCTTGAACAGCCGCCCAGCGACCTCGACAGCCCACCGTTTCACTTTATGAAAAGTCTGCTCAACTGTCGCAAGCCGGTGATCGCTGCGGTGGCAGGAGCGGCGGTGGGGATTGGCACAACCCTGCTGCTGCACTGTGACCTCGTGTATATCAGCCGTGATGCGCGCTTGCGTATGCCGTTCGTCAACCTGGGGCTGTGTCCTGAGTTTGGTTCGAGCCTGATCCTGCCGCGTTTGCTGGGGCATGCGAAGGCGGCTGAATTGTTGTTGCTGGGCGAGGGGTTTACCGGGGAGCAGGCTGCTGCATGGGGGATCGCCACCGAGGCGTTGGGCAGTGGCGAAGCGGCGTTGGCCAAGGCGCGGGAAATCGCCGAGCGCTTTGAAACCCTGGCGCCGGGGGCGGTGCAGGTGACCAAGCAATTGATGAAGAGTGTGGATCGTGAGCAGTTGCGGCAGGTGATTGAGGAGGAGGGCGCGTTGTTCGTCCAGCGTTTGAAGTCACCGGAGGCGATTGCGGCGTTATCGGGGTTTATCACCAAACGCTGAGCCACATCAAAAACAAAAAGCCCTGCCATTCACATGGCAGGGCTTTTGTTTTTCAGCGTTTGACTCAGACCATTGGATCGCCAACGTGCAGGATTTTCATGCCGTTGGTGCCGCCGATGGTGTGGTAGCTGTCGCCCTTGGTCAGGATGACCCAGTCGCCTTTCTCCACGACGCCACGCTTGATCAACTCGTCGATGGCCGCCTGGCTGACTTCATGGGGCGGCAACGAAGCCGGATCGAACGGTACGGTGTACACGCCACGGAACATCGCCGCGCGGGCCTGGGTTTCGCGGTGTGGGGAGAACGCATAGATCGGCACCGAGGAACGGATGCGCGACATGATCAACGGCGTGTAGCCACTTTCGGTCAAGGCGATGATCGCTTTAACGCCCGGGAAGTGGTTGGCGGTGTACATGGCGGCCAGGGCGATGCTCTGGTCGCAGCTTTCAAAGACCTTGCCGATACGGTGGCTGGAGGTCTTGCTGGTCGGGTGCTTTTCGGCGCCGACGCAGATGCGCGCCATGGCCTGCACGGCTTCCAGCGGGTACGGGCCAGCGGCGCTTTCAGCCGAGAGCATCACGGCGTCGGTGTAGTCGAGCACGGCGTTGGCCACGTCGGACACTTCGGCGCGGGTCGGCATCGGGTTCTGGATCATCGACTCCATCATCTGGGTCGCGACGATCACCGCTTTGTTGTGGCGGCGTGCGTGCAGGATGATCTTCTTCTGGATACCGATCAGCTCGGCGTCGCCGATTTCCACACCCAGGTCACCACGGGCAACCATCACGGCGTCGGATGCCTTGATCAGGCCGTCGAGGGTTTCGTCATCGGCCACGGCTTCGGCGCGTTCGATCTTCGCCACCAGCCAGGCGGTACCGCCGGCTTCGTCGCGCAGTTTACGGGCGTATTCCATGTCAGCGGCGTCACGCGGGAAGGACACGGCGAGGTAGTCCACTTCCATTTCAGCGGCGAGCTTGATGTCGGCCTTGTCTTTTTCAGTCAGGGCTGGAGCAGTCAGGCCACCGCCGCGACGGTTGATGCCTTTGTGATCGGACAGCGGGCCGCCGATGATCACGGTACAGTTCAGTTCGGTCGGGGTGGCGGTGTCGACACGCATGACTACGCGGCCGTCATCCAGCAGCAACTCGTCACCGACGCCACAGTCCTTGACCAGGTCCGGATAGTCGATACCCACGACGTCCTGGTTACCTTCGGTCAGCGGATGGCTGGTGGAGAAGGTGAACTTGTCACCGATCTTCAGCTCGATACGCTTGTTGGTGAATTTGGCGATACGGATTTTCGGGCCTTGCAGGTCACCCAGCAATGCGACGAAGCGACCGTGCTTGGCGGCCAGGTCACGCACCAGCTTGGCGCGAGCCTTGTGCTCGTCCGGGGTGCCGTGGGAGAAGTTCAGACGGGCAACGTCCAAACCAGCCAGAATCAGCTGTTCGAGGACTTCCGGCGAGTTGCTGGCCGGGCCAAGGGTGGCGACGATTTTGGTACGACGGACGGACATGCACAGACTCCTGAGTTCAAGCGCTGAGGAAGGCTACTATGCTCTTTGGTTGTAGTCATTGTTCGTTTGCACTACTTATCGACGATTCGCTTGTTTTCGCTCCGATTGAATAGACCAACATCCTTGAAGATTTTCGACGAGGGGTCGATACACTGCACAAGACAGGAGAACCCTCATGCGAATTTTGCTCATTGCTGCCCTGGCCGTCAGTGTTGTCGGCTGCACCCGCTGGTCGATGGACCATCATTTGAACAACGCTTACCGTGCGTACAAGGTCGGTGACTGCGAGCGTGTCACTCTGGAATTGTCCCAGGTCGACCGCGAGAGTCGTACCCGGCGCTACGTGCAGCCGGAGGTCTCGATGTTGCGCGGGCAATGCCTTGAACGACAGAAGCTGTTCGTCGATGCGGTGCAAACCTACCAATTCATCATTAATCAGTACCCGTCGAGCGAATACGCCTACCGTGCACGCGCAAGGTTGGACACCTTGCAACAACTGGGGCATTACCCCGGTGCAAGCGTTGCAAAGCCGCGTCCGGCCTCGTTGTAATGGCGTTCGTCATTTAATAACTGGCCCCTTGCCAGTCTTGGGCTATCCTTTGAATGGGCGTTTGTATAGGTTTTCTATTCGAACGAATGCGGGGCCCGGATTCGGCAGCTGTCTAGTGACAAGGCGTTGTCTTTCGTCACACCGAGATCCAGGGAGAGCGAGCAATTGCGCTCGTTCCGAATCACTGGCACGGCCAGAGTCATGGCCACTGGATGGCGATCTCACCATGTTTACCGACCGACGGATCGAGCGGCATCAACTTCCTTATTTCCTGCAGGTGTTTAACCGCGTCACCGACAAGCCCATCGGATATTTGGGTAACCTCTCTGACGACGGGCTGATGTTGATCAGCCAGTTACCCATGATGGTCGACGCGGAGTTCGAGTTGCGCTTGAAAATTCCTGGGGCTGACGACACCTTCCATGCCATTGACCTCACGGCGACCTGCCTGTGGAGTCATGAAGATATCAACCCGCAGCATTACGATTCCGGGTTCAGCGTGCTTCAGGCGCCCGAGGAATATGGGCAGCTCATCAAGGCGCTGTTGCATTACTTCAGCTTCGATCCCTTGGAGGCCTCGGCCTAGAAGCAGCATGCAGTCGACATGTCCGGGGGAATGGTGCTGTCCCCCAGCAGTCGTGCGCTTTTTTCAGAAAACTCCAGCTTTTTTCCAGCCCAGGTAGCGTGTTACCAGGGCTGCGCCCATGGCTGATGGCAGCGTATCCAGCACCGACAGACCGTGTGCGTTCAAACGGTCATGCAATTCGTCCCGCATGTTGAGGTAGTCGACAGTGCCGCTGTAGGCCAAAGCCTCGGGTAACGTCTGTACGGGAGACTGGCGCAGTAGATCAAGGACTTCCTCCCGCATACTCGCCACCAGCACCCGATGTTGACGGCTGATGCGTTTGACGGCGCTGAGTAGTGCTTCATCGTCCTCATCCCGCAGGTTGCTGACCACGATCACCAATGCCCGCCGCTTTTGCCGGGCCAGCAGTTGGCTGGCCGCCGCCTCGTAGTCGGCAGTTCGGCGGGTGGTGTCCAGGTCATAGACCGCATTGAGCAACAGATTCAACTGACTACTGCCCTTGACCGGCGCCAGGTAGCGTGGGTGGTCGCAAGCAAAGGTGCACAATCCCACCGCATCGCCCTGGCGCAAGGCTACATAACTGAGCAACAGGCAGGCATTGAGGGCGTGGTCGAAGTGTGACAGTTCATCATCCTGGCTGCGCATGCGTCGGCCGCAATCGAGCATGAACACGATCTGCTGGTCGCGCTCGTCCTGATACTCTCGTGCGATGGGAGTACGTTGCCGCGCAGTGGCTTTCCAGTCGATCTGCCGCAGGCTGTCACCCTCACGAAATTCGCGCAGTTGATGAAACTCCAGTCCCAAGCCCCGTCGTTGGCGTTGACGCACCCCCAGTTGGCTCAGCCAGTTATCCACCCCCAGCAGCTGTGCCCCGTACAGTCGGGCAAAATCCGGATAGACGCGGGTGGCATCCTCGACTTCGATAAAGCGCCTGGCGGACCAGAGACCCAATGGGCTGGGCAGGTGGACTTCGCATCGACTGAACGTGAAATGCCCGCGCCGTAAAGGCCGTAGCCGATAGCCCAGCTCGCTGCGTTCACCGGGGCGTAACTCGATGGACTGGGGCAGGTTTTCCAGGCTCAGCCCGTCGGGAGCGTGGTCGAACACCTGCACCGTCAACGCTTGTGGAGAGCCATGTTCCAGGACCAGGCGTACTTCGCCCCAGCGTCCCAGCGCCAGACTGCCGGGCATATGCCGATGCACGTTCGGTGATGGTCTGCGGCGCAGTCGCAGCGCGTCCAGCAACGCCAAGAGGAACAGCGCCAGGAGCAGACCCCACGCCACCGAGTGCAGGGTGTCGGGCACCTTGAACTGCAAGGCTGCCGCAGTGCCCAGCAGGATGTTCAAGCCCAGCAGCACGCCAAGCCAGACTAATAACAGACGGGTCGGTTTCATGGGCGCTTCATTGCCGGGGTGCCGGAATCTGGTCGAGCAATTGCTTGAGCACCTGGTCGACCTCCAATCCGTCGATGTCCAGTTCTGGTGCAAGGCGTACCCGATGACGCAGTACCGCAAGGGCGCAGCTTTTGATGTCATCCGGCGTGACGAACTCGCCCCCACGTAGCAGTGCACGGGCGCGGGCGCCGCGTACCAGTGCGATTGACGCTCGTGGGCCGGCGCCGATGGCCAGGCCTGGCCAACTGCGTGTGGCTCGCGCCAGGCGCACGGCATAGTCGAGTACGTGTTCATCCAGGGCCAGTTCACTGGCGATCTGTTGCAGTTGCAACACGTCTTCGGCCTGCAGCACTGTACGCAAAGGTTGCACATCCAGCATGTCGGCCCGTGACGAGCGCGTCACTTCTCGCACCATATCCAGTTCCTGCTGCGCGTCGGGATAGTCCATGCGTACCTTGAGCATGAACCGGTCCAGCTCGGCTTCCGGCAGGGGGTAGGTGCCTTCCTGCTCGATTGGGTTCTGCGTGGCCAGCACCATGAACGGCTGGCCGATGGGCAGGGCTTCACCTTCGAGGGTGACTTGCCGCTCCTGCATGGCTTCGAGCAGGGCCGCCTGGGTCTTGGCTGGGGCCCGGTTGATTTCGTCGGCCAACAAGAGGTGGGTGAACACGGGACCCTTGCGCAGTTTGAATTGCTCGGTATGCAGGTCGTACACGGCATGGCCGGTGACATCGCTGGGCATCAGGTCCGGAGTGAACTGGATCCTCGCGAAGTCCCCGCCAAAGCAACGGGCCAGGGCGCGCACCAGCAAGGTCTTGCCCAGCCCGGGTACGCCTTCGAGCAAGACGTGGCCGCCGGCGATCAGTGCGGTCAGTACGTCATCGATCACCTGATCCTGCCCGATCACCGCCTTGCGCAGTTCAATACGCAGAGCTTGGGCTTGCTTGCTGGCGCGTTGCAGGGGTTCGCCGGTCGAGGCTGTGGTGCTGGGGAAATCGCTCATAGGGCATTCCTGAGGGTTTGCAGGCATGCCACCTGCCGGCTGAAATCGGCGCTGGAAAGCCGTTTTGCCGGGAGTGGGCCAAGGGCCTGGCTGATGACGTGAGAGGGTTGGCGCGTCAGGTGTTCCAGTACCCGCCATTGTTCTGCTTTGTCGAGATGTTCGAAGCCTGGATGGCGACGTCGGGCCGCACGCAGAATATCGTGCTGCAAAGCCTGCAATAGCGTGCCTTGACCGCTGCGGCGCAGCAGAAAGTCGGCGCTGGCTTTCAAGTGCTCCTGCAATTGCCGGCGCGCCTTGGAGGCTGGGGCCTGGATCGGGCCCTGGCGCATCCAGGCCTGCCAGAGTCCCAGGGCTATCAGTGCAATGAGCGCAACCACTGCCTGGGGGAAGTAACGCAACAACAGGGTGAACAGATCATCCACGTTGCTGTTGGACAGCAAGGTGACGGCAGTGCCCTGGTTCAGATACCACAACAGCCAGGCATTATCGTGTTTGCCGATCTCGGGTGTTTTCCACAGTTCGCTGTCGGTGATTACCGTAACGCGGCCTTGCCCGAGGTCAAGTTGCATAAGGTGACTCGACCTGGCGCTATTGGCTGAAAATTGTGCGAGGTGCCTGGGGTCGATAAGGTTGAAGTCGGTATCGAAGCTGAAGTAGGCCGGGGCGGTGTCATTGTCGATATAGAGTTTCGTCAGGTCCGGCGCTTTCTTTTTACTGGCGGGTGCGGGCTCTTCGGGTTCGTCACTCAGCACTTGGTGGATATGCAGGCGATCGAGCAACAGGTCGCCGCTTTTGCCGGTCTCTTCATCCCAGAGTGCTTCGGCCACTAACAACAGATGTCCACCGGACTTGGCCCAATTCAGCAACTGTTCGACCTGGCGTGGCGACATGTTGCTGCGTTCTTCCAGCAGCAACAGACTGTTGCCTGCGGCCGGCAGGGTGGCCAGGCGTTCGAGGCTATTGGCATGTTCCACGGGCAAGCCTTGCTGGCGCAGAAAGTGTTCGGCAGCCAGGTAGGGATTGGCCAGGGCTTGCGGAGCGGGCCCGCGGTCCACCACCTCTTCATAGGGGATCGCCTTGCTCCAGGCATAAAAGCCGCCCGCAGTGATCAGGCATGCCAGCAGCAGTCCTATCCCTAGTAAGCATCGGTTCATTGGGCGCCCTCCGAACTGAACAGGGCACGCCAATCGTTGCATAGTTTTTGCTGGGCCGAGGCGGGTGGGAGTTGATGACCGTAGGCCAGGTTTTGCCAGTGTCGGGTCAACTCATCGCTGAACGCCATCAGTTGTGGTTGCTGTAACAGGTGAACGCGTTCCAGCACCTGGCCTTCAGTGTCCGCGCTTTTAAGGGGCAGGTTGAAGTCATGCAGCAAGCGGCTCAGCAGGCCACGATATAACAGGCCAAGGGCTTCCCGGGGTTGGCTCGACCAGAGTTGCTCGGCAGTGCTGGCGATGTCCCTGGGCAGGCTCTCTGTGCCCAGCTCCAGACCGAACAACTGGGCGGGTACTGCTTTGGCGGCTTTGGGTTTCCCTGGCCCGCGCCGGCTGACAAAAGTACGCAGCCATTCTCGATAACGCCATATCAATAGGACCAGGCCGCCGATCAGTACGCTCCACAACAGCACTTCCAGGCCCTGGGCGACATGCTTGAAAGTATTGCCGTTGAAGTTGTCCAGCAGTGCCTGCAGCCACGCCGGAAGTTTGCCGTCACTGTGTGTCTGGTTTTTAACGACGGGCTTTTCTTCGCCAAAGCGATAGCGAGTGACGGTCTCCGGGTTTTTGAAGGGGGGCTGGTCCAGAAGCGACTTGATGGATTGGCTTGCGCTTTCATGGCTCAGTGGTTTGCCTTCCTCTGCCATGGCGTGCGGGCTGTATGGCAGGAATGTCAGCCCGAGCGCCAGCAGTAAAAGCGACGCTACGTTGCTCAGGCGCTGGCGCAGGCGGCGGAATACAAGCTCCAGGTCCCACGCTTCCAGCACGGTGCGGCGATTGAGATAAAGGCTGAAACCACAGGCGACATAAATGGGCTCCCAAAACACCAGTATCAAGGCATAGAACGCGTTGCCCAGATGCTCCAGCCACAAGGCTTCGGAACCCGTAGCCAGCGCCAACCGTTGCCAGTCCCAATCCAGTTCAAGTTGCTGCGGAATGAGTAGGTAGAACAGCGCCATGCAGCCAAACCACAGCCCGATTTCCAGGTGCACCCCGACAGTGGTCAACCAGCGCGCGGCACCGGCGTTACGTTGCAGCAGCACGCCCAGGCGTTGTTGACGCGCCTGGCCGTCGAGGCCTTCGAGCTGACTGACCGGCATCACAAAACTGCGGCTGAGGCTTAGCCTGCGCCAGGTCAGGCTGGCCAGCAGTTGGCTGTTAAGCAGTTTTGGCCATTGGCGCACAGCCTGCTTGAGGCTAGGCGTTTCACCGAACAGGGCTTTGGAGAGAATGAATAAAGGCAAGCGGTCGAACGCCGGTTTGAACCACCAGAACAGGAACATGGCCGTGGATGGGTAGTTCCATAGCAACGCGGTGAGCACGGCAAACACCGGCAGGGTCACCAGCGCCCAGCTCCCCATCAACAGCAGGCGATGCTCCCGGGCCATTGATACGCCAAGGTCCATGGCCTCCCATGCGGTTCGCGGGCGAATCGCCACGCTGGCATCACTCAGGCGCATGGCGAGTCCGTCCGGCAAAGGTCAGGTAAGCAGCCACCAACAGCCAAAGTGCAGTGCCCACAAGGTATTTTATCCAAGGGTCGATTTGGGTGGTGGAAGACCAATAGGCTTCGATAAAGGCTGCGATCAGCAGGAACACCATGACACCGCACAGCAGTTGCACGCTCTTGCGAGCGGCAAGTCGCAAGGATTCGCTGCGTGTCAGTTGCCCAGGCGCAATCAGCGCCCAGCCCAGTTGCAAGCCTGCGGCGCCAGCGAGGGCGATAGCCGTCAGTTCAAAGGCACCATGGCCGATGACAAATGACCAAAAGGTCTGCCCATAGCCGATTTCGGTCAGGTGCCCGGAAATCGCGCCGATGATCAGCCCGTTGAATATCAGGAAAAACACACTGCCCAAGCCGAACAGCAACCCCGCGGCGAATGTCTGGAAGGCGATGCCGACGTTGTGCATCACGTAGTAGCCAAACATCATCCAGTCTTCGCTTGACGCCCGTTCGGCGGCGCGACCCAGGCGGCTGGCATCGGGGTCATACATGCCCTGCATTTCGGCTACCTGCTGTGGGCTGACAATGCTGTAGATCAGGTCGGGAAACAGGTAGACCAGCAGGGCAATGCCCAGCAGGCTGCCAAAGAACAGCAGGCTGGCAATCAACACGAAGCACCATTGTTCCCTTACTTGTCGCGGAAAGTCGGCCAGTAGGAAACTCAGTACATTCGCCGCCAATTGGCTGCGGTGGCGATAGAGTTGTTGATGGCCGCGCAATGCCAATTGTTGCAGCGGGTCCACCAGGTAACTGCTGTAACCACGCTCCTGGGCCAGGGCCAAGTGCTGGCATAGACGGCGGTATTGATGAGGAAAGTCGGCGAGGTCACCGGCCTTGGCCTTGCCTTGTTCCAACTGCTTAAGTTGTTCGGCAAAGGCTTGCCATTGGGGCTGGTAACGGCTTTCGAAGAGGCTCTGTTTCATGTTGGCCCCAGCAGGCCACGGGCCACGCCATTGAGTTGCTCCACGGCACGTGCTGGGGATACTTGCAGCGGTGTCGCGAGGATGGAGGCGAGTTCGTGTACCCGCTCGGGGGACAGCTCAGCCTGGCGTTCGGCGAAACCCAGGATCGCCCGCTGCTCACTCAGGTCCAGGGCAAACGGTAGGCGCAGTGCTGCAGCTTGAGGTATCTGGGGGCGTGCCAGGGGCTGCTCGCGATAGACCACCAAGGTGCCGGCGGCCAGGTCGCCAAGGCGTTTGAAATGGGGGTGCTGCAGGCAACTGATGGCGCCGAGGAAGTAGCCGAACGGAAGCATGTCGACGAACCGCAGCAGGTTGCGGATCAGTGACGCTGACCAGCCTATGGGCGTGCCATCGTCCTGCACTACCCGCAGGCCCATGACCTGTTTGCCCGGTGAACAGCCCTGGTTGAGGACCTCGAACAGCACCATGTACCACCAACTGACCAGGAACAGCAGCAGCGAGCCCAGGCCGATCCCAATATTGCCGAGCAGGGCTAATGGCACCATAAATACGCCCATGATCACTGCGCGTGCGCCGAGGTCGAAGGCAAATGCCAGCACCCGTGGCACCAGGCCGGCGGGGCGCAGTGGCAGGTCGATGCCCTCTGGGGTTTCGATCTGGTAGCGGGTATCCAATGGGGCTGATGGCATCGCGATCCTTGGCAGTGCAGAGCGGCTGGGTGACACGGATGCTAACAGCGTCGGCGATGGAAGCAACCACTCAAGGTTTTGCTGGATGTTTGTACAGTTGATTTGGTGCTGGCCCCGAACCAGGCCCAGCGCCTAGACTTTATCGATCTTCAGCACAGGAATAGCCCGTGACCACCATTTTCTGGTACGACTATGAAACCACCGGCATCAACCCGCGCAGTGATCGACCGCTCCAGGTAGCGGGGATTCGTACGGATCTCGAACTCAACGAGGTCGGCCCGCCGGTCAACATCTACTGTCAGCCCGGCGACGATATCCTGCCCCATCCCGCCGCGTGCGCGATTACAGGGATCACCCCCGCCATACTGGCCGAAAAGGGCCTGGCCGAGGCTGATTTCATGACCCGCGTACATGCCGAACTGGCAACTCCGGGAACATGTGGTGCCGGCTATAACACATTGCGGTTTGACGATGAAATGACGCGCTACAGCCTGTATCGCAACTTCTTCGACCCTTACGCGCGCGAATGGCAGGGCGGTAACAGTCGTTGGGACTTGATCGATGTGGTTCGCACCGCCTACGCCCTGCGTCCGGAAGGCATCGACTGGCCGCAGCAGGACGGGCGTGTGACCCTCAAGCTTGAACGTTTGACGGCTGCCAACGGCATCGATCATGGGCAGGCCCACGATGCGTTATCCGACGTGCGCGCCACGATCGCCCTGGCTAGATTGGTGCGCGAGAAGCAGCCAAAACTGTACGACTGGCTGTTTCAATTACGCAGTAAACAGCGAGTGATGGACCAGGTGCGCCTGTTGCAACCAATGGTGCACATATCAGGGCGGTTTTCCGCCGAGCGTCATTACCTTGGCGTTGTCCTGCCCTTGGCTTGGCATCCGCGCAACCGCAACGCGTTGATTGTCTGCGACCTTGGCCTGGACCCTCAGGGGCTGCTTGACGCTGACGCCGCCACCTTGCGCCAACGCCTTTACACCCGTCGTGATGACCTTGCCGAAGGTGAGTTGCCGGTGCCGCTGAAGCTGGTGCATATCAATCGCTGCCCAGTTGTCGCGCCCTTGAACGTATTGCGGGTCGAAGATCGTGAACGCCTGCAATTGGATATGGACATTTATCAGGCGCGGGCGCTGCGGCTAACTGACGCACAGGAACTGTGGCGCGATAAGTTGGCGGTCATTTATGCCGACGAAGATTTTTCAGGGAATACCGACCCGGAACAGCAGCTTTACGACGGCTTTATTGGCGATCGTGATCGACGCTTATGTGAACAAGTCCGGATGGCAGAGCCCGAGCAATTAGCAAGACAGCAGTGGCCTTTTGATGATCATCGATTGCCGGAATTATTATTTCGCTACCGAGCGCGTAACTTCCCCGATACGCTGAACAGCGAGGAGCTACAACGCTGGAAACTTTTCTGTCAGCAACGTTTGTCCAGCCCTGAATTTGGCGCACCCAATACCCTTGAGGCATTTAATCAGGCGCGGCAGGAGTTGGCTGTTAGTGCGACGCCGTTGCAGCAGCAGGTGCTGGTGCAGTGGCAGGAATATGCCGATGCTTTAGCGGCCCGTGTGAATCTGTAATTAGGTTGTGCAGAATTGACGGCCAATAAAAAACGCCAGCAAGCTGGCGTTTTTAATGTGTTGCGTATCAGGCGCAGGCCTGGCAAAGCTTAGCCCAGCAGGGTAGCCCAGCCTTCAACCACGTCACCGCCCCACTTGGCTTTCCACTCTTTCAGCGTTTTGTGGTTGCCACCTTTGGTTTCAATCACTTCGCCGTTGTGCGGGTTTTTGTATTGTTTGACCTTGCGAGCACGCTTGGTACCGGTAGTTTTCACGGCGCCACGAGGTGCTTTAACTTTCGACTCTGGATCCAGCAGCGCGATGATGTCACGCAGGGATTTGGAGTATTCACCCATGAGGGTGCGCAGTTTGCCTTCGAATTCCAGCTCGGTTTTCAGCTTGTCGTCTTGGGACAGGTTCTTCAAACGGGCTTGCAGCTCTTTGATAGCTTCTTCGGTGGCACGGTATTCGTTGATCAGAGACATGTGGACTACCTTATGTAGAACGCTGATTGACAGGGACAGTGGCCCAATAATAGTCAGGCAGTTTCCCCAAGTAAACATTTAGGTCGCATTTATGTGAATTACTTTGAATGTTTTTAGCACACCTAATGCAATCGAGTTAATTATCACGGTGTAAACCTAAAGATAATATTGCTGACATCAGGGAACAGCCTTGGGGGCACAGTAAATTCATAGTAGCGGTGGTAATCCTTGGGTTGGCGAGGGGGAGGTCACGGGCAGGTGAACAGAATAAGCGCTAACGAATACTGCAGTTTTCCTGCGTAATCGCTAGAATGGCGGCCTTTGCGAAGTTCTGGAGTTTCCCCCTAATGCGCACTTTTCGGCTGGTGATTGCTTGCCCGGACCGGGTCGGCATCGTTGCCAAAGTCAGTAATTTTCTGGCCTCCCACAACGGTTGGATCACCGAGGCGAGCCATCACTCGGACAATCTCAGCGGTTGGTTCTTCATGCGTCATGAAATCCGTGCCGACACGCTGCCCTTTGGCCTTGAAGCTTTTCGCGAGGCCTTTGCGCCAATCGCCGAAGAGTTTTCGATGACCTGGCATATCACCGACACCGAGCAGAAGAAGCGCGTGGTGTTGATGGCCAGTCGCGAATCTCACTGCCTGGCCGACTTGCTGCACCGCTGGCACAGTGATGAGCTGGACTGCGAGATCGCGTGTGTAATCTCCAACCATGACGACCTGCGCAGCATGGTCGAGTGGCACGGGATCCCGTACTACCACGTGCCGGTCAACCCACAGGACAAGGAGCCGGCGTTCGCCGAGGTTTCTCGCCTGGTCAAGCAGCATGAGGCTGATGTTGTGGTGCTGGCGCGCTACATGCAGATCCTGCCGCCGGAACTGTGCCGCGAATACGCCGGCAAGGTGATCAACATTCACCACAGCTTCCTGCCGTCATTTGTGGGGGCCAAGCCATACCACCAGGCGTCCCTGCGTGGCGTGAAGTTGATTGGCGCAACCTGCCATTACGTCACCGAAGAGCTGGACGCCGGTCCGATCATCGAGCAGGACGTAGTGCGCGTCAGCCATAGCGACAGCATTGAGGACATGGTGCGCTTCGGCCGCGATGTCGAGAAAATGGTGCTGGCCCGTGGCCTGCGTTACCACCTGGAAGACCGCGTGCTGGTACACGGCAACAAGACTGTCGTGTTCTGATCAAGGCGTTCTGATTGAAGAATGAAGGGCCTGGGCGTTAAATCGCTGCAGGCCCTTTTTCTTTGTGTGCCATTGAGGATTGACCGATGAGTGACCCACTGGACAAAGCCACCTCCAAAGCACCTGCGACATTGGGTGAAGGGTGCTTGAGCCGGTACGATCCGGATGACCTGGACAGTGAAGACGGCACCGAATTTCCGGGTGCCGCCGAGCTGTGGGAGCGTGAGCAGGCCAAACCGGATCCCGCTGCTGAATAAAGCAGATCAGATCCGGAAGCTGCCCACCAATTGTTTCAACCGTGCCGCCTGCTGTTCCAGGTCGGTGCACGCGCGCAGGGTGGAGTGCAGGTTTTCCACGCCTTCCTGATTGAGGGTGTTGATCTCGGTGATGTCCATGTTGATTGACTCCACCACCGAGGTCTGTTCCTCCGTGGCAGTCGCCACCGACTGGTTCATGCCGTCGATCTCGCCAATGCGTTGAGTCACGCTGTTGAGGCGCTCACCCGCCAGGTTGGCAATCTCTACGCTGTCATGGCTGTGGCGCTGGCTGTCGCTCATGGTGCTGACCGACTCCCGCGCGCCGACTTGCAGTTCCTCGATCATCTTTTGTACTTGTTGCGCCGATTCCTGGGTTCGGTGCGCCAGGTTGCGCACTTCGTCGGCGACGACCGCAAACCCGCGTCCGGCTTCACCGGCACGGGCCGCTTCGATGGCAGCGTTCAACGCCAGCAGGTTGGTTTGCTGGGAAATGCTGGTGATCACTTCGAGAATCTGGCCGATGTTCACGGTCTTGCTGTTAAGCGCTTCGATATTGCTGCTGGAGGCGCTGATCATTGCAGACAACTGAGTCATCGCCTTGATATTGCGCTCAACCACCTGTTGACCGTCTTCGGCCAAGTGCCGTGCATCGCTGGCCTGGTTGGAGGCCTGCGCGGCGTTGCGTGCGATTTCCTGGGCGGCGGCGCCCAGCTCGTTGATGGCGGCAGCCACACTGTTGGTGCGGTTGGCCTGTTCGTCAGAGTTGACCATCGACGAGTTGGACGCGCTGACCACCCGCAGTGCCACTTCATTCACGTGCTCGGTGGCCGAGGAAACTTCGCGAATAGATGTGTGAATCCGCTCTACGAAGCGGTTGAAGGCATTACCCAGGATGCCGAATTCATCGTGGTTCTGGATGGTCAGGCGGCGCGTCAGGTCACCTTCGCCGTCGGCGATGTCCTGCATGGCACGGGTCATCACATGCAGTGGTTGCAACAAGACACGAATCAGCATGCCCAGCAAGGCAATGATGATCACCACGGCAATGATCGTGGCGATCACCGCCGAGGTGCGGAATTCGCTGAGCATGGCGTAGGATTTATCTTTATCCACCGAAATACCCAAGTACCAGTTCACCGACGGCAGGCCTTTGATCGGTGTGAAGGTCACGATGTTGTCCTTGCCGTTGGCTTCGACTTCACTGAAGTCGCCACTGATCTTCGGCGTATGTTTTGGATACACATCGGCCAGGGTTTTCATCACCAGGTTTTTGTCCGGGTGTACCAGCACTTTGCCGTCGGCGCTGACCAGGAACGCATAGCCCATGCCGCCGAAGTTCAGCGCGCCAATGTTATCCACCAAGGTTTGCAGGCTCAGGTCACCGCCCACCACGCCAATGCTCTGGCCGCCTTTGGCGCTGGGGGTGGCGATGGAAATGATCAATTGCCCGGTAGCGGCATCAATGTACGGCTCGGTCAGGGTCGAGCCGTTGCTGTTCTGGGCGCCCTTGTACCAGGGGCGAACCCGTGGGTCGAAGCCGTCCGGCATCTTGGTGTCGGGGCGAATGGTGAAAGCCCCTTTGCTGTCACCCACGTAGGTCGCCATGAAGGAGGATGTCAGGCTTTTCTGTTCCAGCAGGCTGGCAACGGTCGAAGGCTCAGGGTTGATGGCGATGTTTTGTGCGGCGTTTTCCACCAGCGCAATGCGCCCGGTCAGCCAGGTCTGAATGTTGCTGGCGGTGACATCGCCCATTTCGTGAAGGTAATTGTTGAGGTCGTCACGGATAGCGTTACGTTGCAGGTAGTCGTTGTAGAGGGTGAACAGGGCAAAGGCCGCGATGACGATAAGGGAGGCTGCAAGCAGGATCTTGTGGCTGAAGCGCAGATTTTTATTCATAGCTTGAAGGGTCCGCTAAGGTCTTAATATCCGAAGCGCGTCCTTGTGGAACACGCGAAAGGGTGGCGTAAAAAAAGTTTGATATTTCCGTTGGTCCCTGTAGGAACTATCTGAGCGATTTTTAGACTTTATGGGTCTCACATCTTTCTTATCGACCTGGCGACACTAAAGCTTAACCATGGGTGACGAAATGCCTGATTCCACGCAACTCCTAATCGGTGCCGGTCTTGATGGCCAGCCCATTGCCCAGGCCATGCGCCTGGCCAACCGCCACGGGCTGATCGCCGGCGCCACGGGCACCGGCAAGACCGTCACGTTGCAACGCCTGGCTGAAGCCTTCAGTGATGCGGGCGTGGCGGTATTTGCGGCGGACATCAAAGGTGACCTCTGTGGCCTGGGTGCCGCTGCCAATCCACAGGGCAAGGTGGCCGAGCGTATTGCCGGAATGCCTTTCCTTAATTACACGGCCAAGGCGTATCCCGTTACGTTGTGGGATATCCACGGGCAGTCCGGTCATCCGTTGCGCACTACCATCAGTGAAATGGGGCCGTTGTTGCTGGGCAGTCTGCTGGAACTGACTGACAGCCAGCAGTCGGCCTTGTACGCAGCGTTCAAGGTGGCGGATCGCGAAGGCCTGTTGCTGCTGGACCTCAAGGACCTCAAGGCACTGCTCAACCATCTACGCTATCACCCGGAACTGCTCGGTGAAGACGCGGCGCTGATGACCACCGGTTCCAGCCAGGCGCTGTTGCGGCGCCTGGCTGTCTTGGAACAGCAGGGGGCGGAGGCGCTGTTTGGCGAGCCGGCCCTGCAGCTTGAAGACATCTTGCAGCCCACGGCTGACGGGCGTGGGCGCATCCACTTGCTGGACGCCAGCCGCCTGGTGCATGAGGCGCCGAAGGTGTATGCGACCTTCCTGCTGTGGCTGTTGGCGGAGTTGTTCGAGCAGTTGCCGGAGCGCGGCGACGCGGATAAACCACTGCTGGCGCTGTTCTTCGACGAGGCACATTTATTGTTTGCCGACACGCCCAAGGCATTGCAAGAGCGCCTGGAGCAAGTGGTGCGGCTGATTCGTTCCAAAGGCGTGGGTGTGTATTTCGTCACTCAATCGCCGGGCGACCTGCCGGACACTGTGCTGGCGCAACTTGGTTTACGGGTGCAGCACGGCCTGCGGGCGTTCACCACGAAAGAGCAGAAATCCCTCAGGGCGGTAGCGGACGGTTTCCGGCCCAACCCGACATTCGATGCCTTGTCAGTGTTGACCGAGCTGGGCACGGGTGAGGCGTTGGTGGGTACGTTGCAGGAAAAAGGCACGCCGGAAGTCGTCCAGCGCGTACTGGTCGCGCCACCGCAATCGCGGATCGGGCCGCTCAGCACGGCGGAGCGCGCCGCACTGGTGGCGAGTTCGCCGTTGCAGGGCCGCTATGACAAGCCGATTGATCGGGAGTCTGCCTATGAAGTGCTGATGGCGCGTAAGGAACTGGGTCCCACGGAAGAGGCCAGTCAGCCTGCCGAGGAGCCCAGCTTCACGGACAAGGCGGGTGCGTTCCTCGGAACCGCCGCAGGCAAGGCGCTGAAATCAGCCATGCAGCAGGCAGCCAATCAGATGGGGCGCCAATTGGTACGGGGTTTGTTGGGATCTTTGCTGGGCGGCAGCAAGCGCAAATAGCGCTTCAGGCCTTGGGCTTGCCATGGGCGGCCAGGCGCTCAAGCGCGGCGCGCAAGCCTGGATCGCTGATGCCGTCGGCCGTGGCCTGAATAGTCTCGGCCGCATTTTCCGACAGGTCCATAGTATGGCCGGCTGCCCCTTGCTGCACGGTCGGTGGTTGCACCTTGAACTGGATGCGGGTCAGGCTGGCGAACTCATCGAATGCCATCAATTGACGCTGCAGACGTTTTTGCTGATAGCGCAACCGGGTGGCCCAATGACCGTCGGTGACAATTAACAGCAAATTACCCTCACGCCACGACGCTACATGGCAGTGCTCGCGGGCGGCGGGTTGCAGTTGGCTTTCGAGCAGGCGTTGCAGGTGGCCCAAGCGTTGCGCATGGCCAAAGATGGCTTTCAACGGCTTGGCTTCGCGAAGCAACACGCTGGGTGCGCGGGCTGTAAGAGGGCGAAATGCCATGATTGGACACCTTAAGTAACAGAGCGGCCATCTTAGCAGAATGCGTCTGCGCGGCCCCGGACAATGCATTGCCGGGGGGTTTCCCATGAAATCAATCGGCTCCATGGGTTGAAGTTCGCGCAAAAGCCCTTATTTTAAACAAGCCCTCTCACAGCACCATGCCAGCGTCGGGGAACAACGCCACTTTCCTCACCCACGATTCCGGGTAGAATGCGCGTTCGCATGCGGCCGTGAGGGCTGCTCGGGCCACTCACGGTGCGCCCTCCATCCCTATGTGTGGAAGAACCTGCCGATATGTTTGCGCCTTTGTTAAAGAAACTTTTTGGAAGCAAGAATGAGCGCGAAGTCAAACGCATGCTCAAGACGGTGCAGCTGGTCAATGCCTTCGAAGAGCAGATGGTTGCCCTGTCGGACGAGCAATTGCGCGCCAAGACCCAAGAGTTCAAGGCCCGCATAGCTAAAGGTGAAACCCTCGACAAGCTGCTTCCCGAAGCCTTTGCGGTCGCCCGTGAAGCCGGTAAGCGTGTCATGGGCATGCGCCACTTCGACGTCCAGTTGATCGGCGGCATGACCTTGCATGAAGGCATGATTGCCGAAATGCGTACCGGTGAAGGCAAGACCCTGGTAGCGACCCTGGGTGTTTACCTCAACGCACTGTCCGGCAAGGGCGTGCACGTTGTGACGGTGAACGACTACCTGGCTCGCCGGGACGCCAACTGGATGCGCCCGCTGTATGAATACCTCGGCCTGACCGTTGGTGTGGTCACACCGTTCCAGCCGCCGGAAGAGAAGCGCGCTGCCTACGCGTGCGACATTACCTACGGCACCAACAACGAATTCGGTTTCGACTACCTGCGCGACAACATGGCGTTCAGCATGGATGAAAAATTCCAGCGCGAACTCAACTTTGCCGTGATCGACGAAGTCGACTCCATCCTCATCGACGAAGCTCGTACCCCACTGATCATCTCCGGCCAGGCCGAAGACAGCTCGCGCCTCTACACCGAGATCAACAAGTTGATCCCGCGTCTGGAGCAGCACATCGAGGAAGTGGAAGGCGTGGTGACCAAAGAAGGTCACTTCTCCATCGACGAGAAGACCCGTCAGGTCGAACTCAACGAGGCGGGTCACCAGTTCGTCGAAGACATGCTGACCCAGATCGGCCTGCTGGCTGAAGGCGAAAGCCTGTACTCGGCGCATAACCTGGGCCTGCTGACCCACGTGTACGCCGGCCTGCGCGCCCACAAGCTGTTCCATCGCAACGTTGAATACATCGTGCAGGATGGCCAGGTGGTACTGGTCGACGAACACACCGGTCGTACGATGCCGGGTCGTCGTCTGTCCGAAGGCCTGCACCAGGCTATCGAAGCCAAGGAAGTGCTCAACATCCAGGCCGAAAGCCAGACGTTGGCCTCTACCACCTTCCAGAACTACTTCCGTCTGTACAACAAACTGTCCGGCATGACCGGTACAGCGGACACCGAAGCGTTCGAATTCCACCAGATCTACAGCCTGGCCGTGATGGTGATTCCACCGAACAAGCCGCTGGCACGTAAAGACTTCAACGACCTGGTGTTCCTGACCGCCGAAGAGAAGTACGCGGCGATCATCAACGACATCAAGGACGGCCTGGCCCAGGGCCGCCCGATCCTGGTGGGTACCGCAACCATCGAGACTTCCGAGCACGTGTCCAACCTGCTCAACAAGGAAGGCATCGAGCACAAGGTCCTCAACGCCAAGTTCCACGAAAAAGAAGCAGAGATCATTGCCCAGGCCGGTCGCCCAGGCGCGCTGACCATCGCCACCAACATGGCCGGTCGTGGTACCGACATCCTGTTGGGCGGTAACTGGGAAGTGGAAGTGGCGTCCCTGGACAACCCGACTCCTGAGCAGATCGCCCAGATCAAGGCTGACTGGCAGAAGCGCCACCAGGCCGTGCTGGAGTCCGGTGGCCTGCAGGTGATTGCGTCCGAGCGTCACGAATCGCGCCGTATCGACAACCAGCTGCGTGGTCGTGCCGGCCGTCAGGGTGACGCCGGTTCCAGCCGCTTCTACCTGTCCCTGGAAGACAGCCTGATGCGCATCTTCGCCTCGGATCGGGTGAAGAACTTCATGAAAGCCCTGGGCATGCAGTCCGGTGAAGCGATCGAGCACCGCATGGTGACCAACGCCATCGAGAAGGCGCAGCGCAAGGTTGAAGGCCGTAACTTCGACATTCGCAAGCAACTGCTTGAGTTCGATGACGTCAACAACGAACAGCGTAAAGTGATCTATCACATGCGTAACACGTTGCTGGCCGCCGACAACATTGGCGAGACCATCGCCGATTTCCGCCAGGACGTGCTCAACGCCACCGTCAGCGCACATATCCCGCCACAATCCCTGCCAGAACAGTGGGATGTTGCCGGTCTGGAAGCCGCGTTGAAGAGCGACTTCGGTGTCGACCTGCCGGTCCAGCAATGGCTCGACGAAGACGATCACCTGTACGAAGAGACGCTGCGCGAGAAGCTGATGACCGAGCTGCTGGCCGCGTACAACGAGAAAGAAGAGCAAGCGAGTGCCGAAGCACTGCGCACCTTCGAGAAACAAATCGTGCTGCGCGTGCTGGACGACCTGTGGAAAGACCACTTGTCGACCATGGACCACCTGCGTCACGGCATCCACCTGCGTGGCTACGCCCAGAAGAACCCGAAGCAGGAGTACAAGCGCGAGTCGTTCACGCTGTTCTCCGAGTTGCTGGATTCGATCAAGCGCGATTCGATTCGTGTGCTGTCCCACGTTCAGGTGCGTCGCGAAGACCCGATCGAGGAAGAAGCCCGCCTGCGTCAGGAAGCCGAAGCACTGGCGGCGCGCATGCAGTTCCAGCATGACGAAGCGCCGGGTCTGGAGGCACCTGAAGTGTTGGGTGAGGAGGTCGATGTGGCCTTGGCTCAGGCTCCGGTTCGCAATGATCAGAAGCTGGGCCGCAACGAACTGTGCTACTGCGGTTCGGGCAAGAAATTCAAACACTGCCATGGCCAGATCGAATAAGATTTTCGCCTGACGCTGCAATACCCCGCGCCGCGACCGGCCTCTGCCGTCGCGGCGTTTTGCCATTAATTTCACCGTCGATTACGACGGCACAGACATCATCTATTTATAAGGAGCGCGTTCATGGCTGTTGGTCTTGGTCCTTTGCCCACATTGCACCCGGTTGCCGGTTTTGAGCTCGGTATCGCGTCGGCCGGCATCAAACGCCCGGGGCGCAAGGATGTGGTGGTGATGCGCTGTGCCGAAGGTTCGACCGTCGCCGGTGTGTTCACCCTCAACGCCTTCTGCGCCGCTCCGGTGATCCTGGCCAAGCAGCGCGTTGCCGGCACCATCCGTTACCTGCTGACCAACACCGGCAATGCCAACGCTGGCACCGGTGAGCCGGGTTTGGTTGCAGCAGCGCGTACCTGCGCCAAGCTGGCCGAGTTGACCGGCGTGGATGCCAGCCAAGTGCTGCCGTACTCCACCGGTGTCATCGGCGAGCCGCTGCCGGTGGAGAAAATCGAAGGCGCCTTGCAAGCCGCGTTGGACGACCTGTCTGTGGATAACTGGGCGGCTGCCGCCACTGGCATCATGACCACCGATACCCTGCCCAAAGGCGCGAGCCGTCAGTTCGTGCACGACGGTGTGACTGTTACCGTCACGGGTATCAGCAAGGGCGCGGGCATGATTCGCCCGAACATGGCCACCATGCTCGGCTACATCGCCACCGACGCCAAAGTCTCCCGCGACGTACTGCACAGCCTGATCCTGGATGGCGCCAACAAATCGTTCAACCGCATCACCATCGATGGCGATACCTCGACCAACGACTGCTGCATGCTGATCGCCACCGGCCAGGCCAACCTGCCGCAAATCACCGAGGCCAGCGGCCCGTTGTTCGCAGCATTGAAGCAGGCGGTGTTTGAAGTCTGCATGGACGTGGCCCAGGCCATCGTGCGTGACGGCGAAGGCGCCACCAAGTTCGTGACGGTTGAAGTCAACGGCGGCGGCAATCACCAGGAATGCCTGGATGTCGGCTACACCGTGGCCCACTCGCCGCTGATCAAGACTGCACTGTTCGCCTCCGATCCGAACTGGGGTCGCATCCTCGCCGCCGTCGGCCGTGCCGGTGTGCCGGACCTGGACGTGAGCAAGATCGACGTTTTCCTCGGTGACGTGTGCATTGCCAGCCGTGGCGCCCGCGCCGAGAGCTACACCGAAGCCCAGGGTTCGGCGGTGATGCAGCAGGAAGAAATCACCATCCGCATTGAGTTGGGTCGCGGCGACTGCAGCGAAACCATCTGGACCACCGACCTGTCCCACGAATACGTGAAGATCAACGCGGAATACCGTACCTGAGCCTGGAGGATAAGCGCGGTGAAACGAGTGCATGTAGCAGCAGCGGTGATCCGCGGTGTCGATGGCAGGATCCTGCTGGCGCGCCGCGCCGATACTCAGCATCAGGGCGGTCTCTGGGAGTTTCCCGGCGGCAAGGTCGAGGCGGGCGAGTCCGTCGCTACGGCCTTGTCCCGCGAATTGCAGGAAGAACTGGGCATCCAGGTGACCACGGCGCGGCCGTTGATCAAGGTGCAGCATGACTACCCGGACAAGCAGGTGTTGCTGGATGTCTGGGAAGTCTCGGCCTTTACCGGCGAGCCCCACGGTGCCGAAGGGCAACCCCTGGAGTGGGTGGCACCTCGGGATCTGATCAATTACGAGTTCCCGGCCGCTAACGCTCCAATCGTTGCCGCCGCGCGCTTGCCCGCCGATTACCTGATTACCCCCGGCGAGCTGGAAACCCCGACCCTGTTGCGCGGGATTCAGAAGGCTATCGCTGGTGGCATCAAGCTGGTCCAACTGCGTGCGCCCAACGGTTACGACCCTAAATATCGCGACTTGGCGGTGGATGCGGTGGGGCTGTGTGCGGGCAAGGCACAGTTGATGCTCAAGGGACCGTTTGAATGGTTGGGGGATTTCCCTGCGGCCGGTTGGCACATGACCTCGGCCCAACTACGCAAATACGCGAGCAAGGGCCGGCCGTTGCCGAAAGACCGTTGGTTGGCGGCGTCCTGCCACAACGCAGAGGAACTGGCGCTGGCAGAAATGATGGACGTGGATTTTGTCACGCTGTCGCCGGTGCAGCCGACCCAGAGCCATCCAGATGCCCAGCCTTTGGGTTGGGAGCAGGCGGCGGAGTTGATTCGTGGGTTCAGCAAGCCGGTGTTTCTGTTGGGCGGGGTTGGACCGGCTGAGCGGGAACAGGCTTGGGAAGCCGGGGCTCAAGGTGTTGCTGGGATTCGGGCGTTCTGGCCTGAGGGGTGATGTTGTCCTGACTGGCCTCATCGGGGGCAAGCCCCCTCCCACCTTTGAATGCATTCACAAATCAAGGGTGGGAGGGGGCTTGCCCCCGATAGGGCCCTAAAGGTCACCCAAAAAACATCAGTGTGGCTTGGCGGCAGCTTGCCACAGCACTTCAGCCACACCCTGGCGCCTGGCGATCACTCGCGCCGCCACAAACAGCAAGTCCGACAGCCGATTGATATACGCCAGCCCCACGCCCTCCAACGGCTCCACTGCATTGAGGTGCTGACAACGTCGTTCTGCAGTGCGCGCCAGGCTGCGACATACATGGGCCTGGGCGATCAGCGCCGAGCCACCGGGCAGGATGAAGTTCTCCAGCGGCCCGACCTCGTCATTCCAGCGATCAATCGCGGCCTCCAGCCGATCCACTTCCGCTGCGTTCAACGCCTTGTACACCGGCATCGCCAGCTCACCGCCGAGGTCGAACAGTCGATGTTGGCAGGGTGCCAGCACCTCGATCACATCTTTCAGTTCTGGATGCTTGCCGCTCTGTTCTTCCAGCCCCGCCAGCAATAGTCCCAGCTGGCTGTTCAACGTATCGACTTCGCCGATGGCCTCCACGCGCGGGTGGTCCTTGGGCACACGGCGGCCGTCGCCGAGGCCGGTTTCGCCCTTGTCTCCGGTGCGGGTGTAAATCTTCGACAGGCGAAAGCCCATGGTCAGTGCTCCAGTTGGGTCAGTTCGTAGGGCGGCAGTTGGCTGCCGGCCAAGGGTAAGCGCAGGGTAAAGCAGGTGCCCTGGCCGAGAGTGGAGTGCACCTCCATCTGGCCTTTGTGATTGTTGGTGATGATGAAGTACGACACTGAGAGCCCCAGCCCGGTGCCCTGGCCGATTTCCTTGGTGGTGAAGAACGGTTCGAAGGTGCGTTTGCGCACGTTTTCACTCATGCCAATGCCGTTGTCTTCCACCTGGATCTCTGCCCACGGCGGGTTGAGACGTGTGCGCAGGATGATGCGCCCCGGTTCGCGATCGTCTTCACGTAAGTGAATGGCCTGGGCCGCGTTTTTCAGCAGGTTGAGCAGCACTTGTTCCAGTTCGTTGGCGGTGCCCGGCACCGGACCCAACTGTGGGTCGAACTGGCGGGTGATCGCCTGGCCCTTGAAGTCGAAGCCGATGGCCAGGTCGAAGTCGTTGCCGGCAATTTCCACGGCCTGGTCGATCAGCGCTGGCAGGTCGCAAGGCGCCATCTGCCGGTTGCTGCGGCGGCTGAAGCTGAGCATATGGGTAACGATCTTGGCCGCCCGCGCTCCAGCCTGCTGGATGCCGTCGAGCAGTTGCGGCACCTCGCGGCCTTCAAGGTAGCGGTTGACGATGTCCAGCTCGATACCTGCCTGCTCGGCGTATTCCAGGTTCTTGGGCAGGTCGGACGACAACCGGCGTCGGATGTTCTGCACGTTGTGCAGGATCGCCCCCAGCGGGTTGTTGATCTCGTGGGCCATGCCGGCGGCAAGCCCGCCGACCGAGAGCATTTTTTCCGACTGCACCATCATTTCTTCCAGGGACAGGCGCTGGGTGATGTCGTCGATGCGGATTACCACGCCACGTCCGGCGCCGCCCATCAGTGGGTAGAAGGTCAGGGCGTAATGCTTGGGCTCGTCGTCCTTGATCCAGGTGACGCGCTCGATGCGCTCTACCGTGTGTTGCTCCACCGTGGCCTTGATCTGCGGCAGGTAGGGTTTGAGCGGTTGGAACGCGAGGTAGATCGGCTGATTCAAGGCCTCGTCCAGACGTGTACCGGAAAGCGCGCTGGCTTCCTGGTTCCACTGGGTGACATAGAGCTGCTCGTCCAGGGCGATCAGTGCCGACGGCATCGAGTCGATGATGCTGTTCAGGTAATTCTGAAAACCGGTGAGTTTTTTCTCGATCTTGCTGCGAACCTGGACTTCCAGCTCCAGTTTCCGGTTGGTGTGGCGGGTCTCTTCGGCCAGGCCTTGGGCTTGGTCGTAAGCCGCTTGAGAGTCGTCCCGTGCGCGCTTGAGTTGTTGTTCGCGGGCTTCGATGCGCGACAGCATGGTGTTGAAGGCTTCGGCCAGGCTGCCGATTTCATCGTGGTTGCCACGGCCGGCGCGCAGGGCGTAGTTCTCTTCGCGGGTGACCTGGCGGGACAGTTCTTCCAGTTCGTGGATCGGCCGGGTGATCAGGCGTTTGATCTGCCGGGCGATGATCAGCCACAGCAACACACTGAAAATCAGGATCCCCAGGCTCGCCGTCAGCGTACCGGTGTAGAAGGCCACCGGCAGCTCACTGCTGGCCACCAGCAGCAAGTGCCCGGAAGGCTGGCCAGCGCGGGGCAGGGTGATGATCTGGTTGCTGCGAAACTCCGTCACGCGCCACGCCTCGATATGCCGATAGTTGTCTGGCAGGTGCAGGCGGTCACCGTGTTGCATCTGCGCCAGGCGGTTGCCTTCGCCGTCATACAGCGCGGCGGCGCGCAGTGGCGAATAGCTGGTCAGCTCACTGAGCAAGGCGTCGGCGTTGGCGGGGGATTCGAGGGCTTCGGCGGCAAGGGCGGGGTTGGAGACCAGGCGACCGATGGCCTGCAGGGCCTGGGGCGCCATGCTTTCCTGGGAGATCCAGTAGGCGGCGCTGATAAACGTCAGGTTGGCCACCAGCAATACGGTGGTCAACAACACCAGCAGGGCCGCCAGCAGTTTCTGCCCTACCGGTAGATTTTCAAGACGCTGGCGCAGTGGCATCAGGGTTTTCCCAGGTGATAGACAGGTAGGCAGGGTAGCGCGTGCCTCAGTCGCTGGCCAATCCGTGTGCGCGCAAATGCTCGACCAGGCGCGCTTGCAACTGTTGCAGGTGCGGCAACACCAATTGATGGCGGGCCGCTGCCTGGCAGGCGTAGCCCAGCAGGTAGCTGATCTCGGTACGCCGTGCGTTGGCCACGTCCTGGTGCATGGACGAGTAATTGGCCGCCGTGGCCTGGATCACCCGCAGCACTTCGCTGTGCAGGTCCTGTGCGGCGGCGGGCTGGCCGCAGCATTCGAGCAGCTCGGCCAGTTCAGCGCACAAGGTCGCCACTTCACACGCGTGGGCTTGCAAGCCGCCGTTGCGGCACTGGTAAAGCACGGTCAGGGGATTGATGGCGCAATTGAGCGCCAGCTTGCGCCACAGGCGCGTGAGGATATCGCTGGCCCAATCGTGGGGAATGCCGGCCGCTTGCAGGTCGTCCAGCCACAGCGGTGGCGTGGGGTGGCTCGCATCCCCCAGCCAGGTGTAGCCATGGCCGGCAAATACCACCCGCCAGTCGCCTTCGCGAAACGCGCCTTCGGTACTTGAGGCATAGATGCAACGGGCCGACGGTACCTGTGCAGCTACTGCGTCCTGGCTGCCGAGGCCGTTTTGCAGCAGGATCAGTTCGGCGTCGGGCGCCAGTCGAGGTTGCAGCTGGGCAATGGCGCTTTGGGCGTCGTAGGCTTTGCACGCCACCAGCAAGCGATGAATCGGCTCTGGGCTGTCAGGCGTTTCGCCGACTACCGGGTAAGTCTGTTCCACACCCTGCTCGACTAGGGTCAGGCCCTGGCCGGCTCGATAGTCGGTCAGGCGCGCCTCATTGCGCAGGATCAGCCTGACGGGCACGCCTGCGCGCGCCAGCCGTGCGGCCCATAGGGTGCCCAGGCTGCCGGCGCCAAGAATATGCCAGGGGGTCGCCATCAGTGTGTACTCCATAAGCTCGCCAGCGGTGAACGGCGCGAAAGAACCGCTATAATGCCCCGGCATTTTAGCTCGGGCGCGCTCCATCTCTACTGAACCCGCCCCTTATATTGGAGAAATCACATGCCTTCGTTCGACGTGGTATCTGAACTGGACAAACACGAAGTCACCAACGCCGTCGAGAACGCCGTCAAGGAACTGGACCGTCGCTATGACCTGAAGGGCAAGGGCAGCTTCGAGTTCAAGGAAAAGGAACTGACCGTCAACCTGACCGCTGAAGCCGATTTCCAGCTGGAAGCGATGATCGAGATCCTCAAGCTGTCGCTGGTCAAGCGCAAGATCGACGCGCAGTGCCTTGAAATCAAGGACGCCTACGCCTCCGGCAAACTGATGAAGCAGGAAGCCGTGCTCAAGGAAGGCATCGACAAGGAGCTGGCGAAGAAGATCGTCGCTCATGTCAAGGACGCCAAGCTCAAAGTCCAGGCCGCCATCCAGGGCGAGCAGGTTCGTATCACCGGCAAGAAACGTGACGACCTGCAAGAGGCCATCGCGGCCCTGCGCGCCAAAACCTTCGACATGCCGCTGCAGTTCAATAACTTCCGCGACTGATGGCACCTTGGGGAACCCGTGGGCGATTTTGACGTCCCACGCCCCATAACCAGTGCCTACACTTGAGCCCTACGGGGCTCATTTGCGTTTTTAGGCAGTCAATAAAGCCGCACATCCGCCAAACAGGAGAAGCTACATGGATTTGAACGCTGAAATGGATCACTTGATCAAGACCTCACAGTCGTGGATCCCGATGATCATGGAATACGGCAGCCGGGTATTGCTGGCGGTGCTCACGCTGGCCATTGGCTGGTGGCTGATCAACGTATTGACCAATCGCGTGGGGCGTCTGCTGGCCATGCGCAATGCCGATCTTGCGTTGCAACACTTCATCACCAGCCTTGCGAATATCGCGCTCAAAGTCATGCTGGTGGTCAACGTGGCGTCGATGATCGGTGTGGCAACCACCTCGTTCGTCGCCGCGATTGGTGCCGCGACCCTGGCTATCGGCCTAGCGCTGCAAGGCAGCCTGGCGAATTTCGCCGGTGGCGTGCTGATTCTGTTGTTCCGCCCGTTCCGCATTGGTGACTGGATCGAAGCACAGGGCACCTCGGGCACTGTCGACAGCATCCAGATTTTCCACACCGTGCTGCGCACCGGTGACAACAAGACGGTGATTATTCCTAACGGCAGCCTGTCCAACGGCCTCATCACCAACACCAACCGTCAGCCGACCCGCAAGGTGGTGTTTGACGTGGGTGTGGATTACGACGCTGATTTGCAAAAAGCCCGTGAAGTGCTGCTGGAGCTGGCAAAAGATCCACGCGTGCTGACCGATCCGGCTGCGGTGGCGGTGGTTTCGACCCTGGGCGATAGCTCGATCACGGTTTCCCTGCGCTGCTGGACTAATACGCCGGATTATTGGGACGTAGTGTTCATGTTGAATGAACTGGCACGTGATCGCTTGAAGGCCGCTGGGATTGATATTCCGTTTCCGCAACGTGTGATTCGCGTGGTTCAGGAAGCCGCTGTGTAATCAGTCGCATTGTTAACTTGGCCACTCGGTCAATTATAGCGGTTAAAAACAAGGGGCTTCAGGCCCCTTGTTTGTTGTCAGTCTCTATTTGGTAACTATCAAGTCCTAATTGTGTTGAGTGGCATAATTAGCGAAAGTGACTTGCTTAGTTAGCTTGCTATTTAAGTACTCGATCCCATCAACACACTTTTTATTGGGCATAAAAAAACCGGCGACCTGATCAGGGCGCCGGTTTTTTATTAGCGTTACGCGTTAGCGCAATCAGCTGACCACTGAAATTACAAAATGCTCAGTGGGTATTCCACGATCACACGAGTGTCGATCAGGTTGTCGTAGTTGGTCGCACGGTAGTCGCTGTTGGTGCCGCTGTAGATCGCGTTACGTACGCGGAAGGACAGGCCTTTGGCCGGGCCTTCTTGCAGCACGTACTTGGCTTCCACGTCCCACTCGTGCTCTTTGCCATCGCTGGAATCGGCAACGGTAACGTTGCTACCGCGAGTGTAGCGGGTCATGAAGCTCAGGCCTGGCACGCCGAAGGAGGCCATGTTCAGGTCGTAGCGAGCTTGCCAGGACTTCTCGTCTTCGCCAACGAAGTCGGAGATCTGCACGGAGTTGGCCAGGTAAACGGTACCGCCACCGTCGACGCCGTAGTTGTAACCGGTTTTACCCGAGGACTGCTGGTAAGCCAGGGTGAACTTGTGGGCGTCGATGCTATAGGCAGCTGCCAGGCTCCAGACGCGGTTGTCCAGTTCGCCGGCCAGTTTCTTGCCGTCGTCATTGCTGCGGTAGCCGTTGAAGTCGAAACTCAACGATTGCTTGTCGCTCAGCGGCAGGGTGTAGAAGACGTTGACGTACTGCTTCTTCCAGTAGTCTTCAACATCGGACGCGTGGAACGCGAAAATGAAGTTCTCAAGACCCGAGTAGGTGAAGCCCGCGATGTTTGCTGCGGTCAGACCTGGGTTTTGCTTGCCGGTAACACGGCTGCGACCGTTGATGGTGTCGCGGCCCATACCGGTTTGCGCGCTCAATGCGCTGAAGCGGCCGGCGGTCAATTCCAGACCTTTGATCTCGTTGCTGGTGATCAAGGTGCCGGTGGCGACTTCAGGCAGCAGACGGCCGTCGTCGGTGGTGAAAACCGGGCTGGAAACGAATTGGTTGCCATATTTCAGTACGGTGTCGGAGATGCGCAGTTTCGCCGCACCAGCCACTTTGGACTGGGTGGTTTCTGGCTCGCCGGCGCCATTGGTTGCGAACAGGCCGTTACCGGCGCGGTCCGAAGTACCGTCGAGTCTGAAGCTGCCCATTGCCATGGCATCGATGCCGAAGCCGACGGTGCCTTGGGTGAAGCCGGATTGGTAGGTGACCAGCTCGCTGATGCCGGTGTCCTGGCGGTAGCCGCTGACTTTGTCGTCGGTACCGGTGGTGTAGGTACCGTTACCACGACGTACGTTGCCCACGCCGTCCTTGTAGTCACGGTTCATGTACATTGCACGGGTTTTCGCGGTCAGGGTGCTATCTTCGATAAAACCCTTTGCGTCGTCCTGGGAGGACGCGATTGCGAACTGCGAGGTGCCTGCAGAAACAGCCAGGGCGATCATGCTCCACTTCATCACGCGCATCGTGATTTGCTCCTTTGGTTTTCGGAAGAGTACTGCCGTCCCACCTGTATTTTTATCTGGGCGGCTCTTTCTTTTTTGTGTCGGCGCAAAGTTATATCACGCAGACTCTATTGACGATACTTACCAAACTTTCCTTTCAGCTTCTTTACGAGGCTGTCGTAAATTGCTAGCTCCATGTCGCAAATTCACAGCCCTGAATGCAACGGGACTGACAACTTCAATGCTGTTTCCAAACCGCTTTCGAAGTTTGGAATCTTCCTTGGGATGCATTGAAACGCTGGTGTTCTTCTATCGCGAAACACCTGCTTCCAAACGGGTGTCGTTGCCGACGATGTGAGTGTGAATGCAACAAGCGCGCCCAAACCGGTAACCGAATGTCATTTTTTCGTGAAAAACGTGACGGGCGCGTAAAAACCTCATAAGTACGGGCTTTTTACGCCGTTTTGTTTGGCCTTGACGTGCATGTGTTACGTCCGCTCAGTGGTACTGAAAAGCTGTGCCAGGGAAAAACGTTACCGGTCCACCCTACAAGTGGGTAGTCCGCGGATCCCTTTGATGCACAAGTGGGTCATTTTGGTGCGCCTTTGGGAGGCCCGGATTAGCGTAGCTCAAATAGTTGCCTGCCTCTAAAGGGTGCAGGTTTTTATCGGTTTGCGTTACGTTGCCGCCATTCGCCGTGAAGCCGGGTGCGTTCAACGGTATGCTGGTGCCCTGAACCTGACCTGCCGAACGGAGTGCCCGTGGTGTTCGCCTTAGATCAACGCCTGCAACAAGACACACTGGTCATCGGGGACTTCCCGCTGTGCCGCCTGCTGCTGTCCAATGACGCTAACTATCCCTGGTTCATCCTGGTGCCGCGTATCAAGGATATCAGCGAAGTATTTCAACTGGATGTCGCCAATCAACACGCGCTGTGGCAAGAGACCACGGCCCTGGCGCAGTGGCTGAACGAGGGGTTTGGCGCTGACAAGATGAACATTGGTGCACTGGGCAACGTGGTCAGCCAGTTACATGTGCATGTGATCGTACGCAAACGTGACGACGCCGCCTGGCCCGCCCCCGTGTGGGGCAAGCATCCGGCCCGGCCGTACACGGAGGAGCAAGTGGCGGCCGTTCGTGCACGTCTGCGTGAACGGCTACCTGCCGACTTTATCTTTACCCAGGGCTGAACCATGGATCTGCAAGACCGCGTCACCGACCTGGAAAGCCGCCTGGCATTCCAGGACGACACCATCGAGACCCTCAATGACATTCTGGTCACCCAGCAGCGGGCCGTCGAACGCCTGCAGTTGCAGATGACCGCGCTGCTCAAGCGCCAGGAAGAAATGGGTGGGCAATTCGAGTCGTCCGAAGAAGAAGCGCCGCCGCCTCACTATTGATCGGCTGGCTATAAAAAAACCGCGATCCAGCCAGGCTGGATCGCGGTTTTTTGTTGCTGCGATCGCTGGAATCAGCGACGCGGCAATGCTGCGATCACGTCTTCGGCTTGCAGGCCTTTGTCGCGATTCATCACGGAGAACTCCACGCGCTGGCCTTCAACCAGAACACGATGGCCTTCGCCGCGAATAGCCCGGAAGTGGACGAAGATATCGTCGCCCGAATCACGGGAAATAAAGCCGAAGCCTTTGGACGTGTTGAACCACTTGACGGTACCGGTATCCCGATTGGTCATGTCGTAGTTCTGCGACGCGGCCGCTGGGGACGAACGGTAGAAGCTGATGGCCAGGTGAAGAGCAATGGCGACCACAGCAATCACCAGGCTGAGCAGGATGGCCGGATGGCCGCCGACTTCAGGCATAGGTGCCAGGAGGGTGAGGGTTTGTACGACAACGGTCAGTACCAGCAGCGCGCTGACCAGATTTTGCAGTTGATGACGTGTGCCTTTGTTCCAGTAAGGGATTACTGGGGCGAGCGTCAGGTTAAGAAGGCCGAACAAGGCCAGGTACAAAGCATCATGTTGTTGCAGGTAGGGCAGGCTTTCAGGCTGCAGGCTCGGGATAAAGGACAGCAGCAACGCTGCAACGCCCGTTAGCAGGTGGACGATTTTCAACATTTTGATTAACTCACGTTAAGACGGATCGCAAGGAAGAGCTGACTGGCACGGTTCGCTTCTGAACAATGGGAGGCGTTGGGCACGTGCACGGGTATCAGCCTATGCCGCTTGCCGTGGGAAAAAACGACGGCGACACGCTGCCTATTTAACAGCAAAGGCTGTGCCTACTCAAATCCAGCATTTGCACGGTGTGCAGGGAGCTGGGCATTTGCGCGTCAAACGTTGGTCCTAGACGGGTGCAGGTGTTTTTAAAGGACGGCGGTGAAACTCCGGCCGTGCTCAAAGACGTGCCTGCCGGCGAAAAGCGCGTGAAGCGCAGGACCATTTGCCGCACCTTGTCCTCGGCGGGCTGCGCGTCAGCAGCACTCTTGCTACAGTGGTCCTGCACCTGATCAATGAATGCTAGTCAATTGAAGGGGATAAACATGGCAATCGATATCGGTATCAGCGAAGAAGATCGTAAATCCATCGTCGATGGGCTTTCACGCCTGCTTTCCGATACCTATGTACTGTACCTGAAGACCCACAACTTCCATTGGAACGTCACGGGCCCGATGTTTCGGACGCTGCACTTGATGTTCGAAGAGCAGTACAACGAACTGGCGCTGGCAGTGGACTCCATTGCCGAGCGTATCCGTGCCCTGGGTTTCCCGGCGCCGGGTGCCTATTCGATCTATGCCCGTCTGTCTTCCATCAAGGAAGAGGAGGGCGTACCCAACGCAGAAGAAATGATCAAACAGTTGGTGGCGGGCCAGGAAGCGGTCACCCGTACCGCGCGCGGTATTTTCCCGTTGCTCGACAAAGTCAGCGATGAGCCGACGGCGGACCTGTTGACCCAGCGCATGCAGGTTCACGAAAAAACCGCGTGGATGCTGCGCTCGCTGCTCGAAAACCAGTAAACCTCGAACCGGAGTGGCGCCGATCGGGCGCCACTTGCTGGTTTCCACGCATTTCCTGGCGTTGTCCTACGCTTATCAACGTCCCGTCTTCTGGCTGCCTGTCTCGTCCTGCTGTTTTATAGGGCCACTGCCCCATGGGAGACCCCGTGGGCTGCTGTTTGGCAATGGAGTGTCAGGTGTATGTCACGTGGAGTGGATACTGGAGTGATGGAAACCGGTGGTTTTCATAAGATAAACGTCGACCCCTTCGCCAAGGGGTTCGATATGGGGCTGGCCAAGCCATTGTCCCGATCGGTGCGACTCAATGGGTTTTCCACTTGTCTGCGGCTTGAGCAGATCTATTGGAATATCCTCACGGAAATCGCCAGGATCAATGCCTGCTCTGTCAGTGCATTGCTGTCTTATGTCGATCGGGAAGTGCACTTGCGCTATGGAGGCGTGAAGAACTTCAGTGGCTTGGTCAGGGTGGTGTGCGTGGTTCATCTGTTAAAAGGTCGTGCTACGTCGCCAACCCCGGAGTGATCGGTAGGCTTTGGGGCCGGTCCGCCGTCGAGGTGGACCAGGCTCCGGGCAGAAAGCCGGCTGCGCTGCCTCGATTTACCAGATATAATCCCGCGCTTTGCTGCGCGTGCCGAGGCTTTATCTTTTGGGCAGGCGTGGCGCAGTAACGATTTGATCGCCGAGACATCGCCATGCCCATGTACGACTATCAATGTGCTTCCTGTGGTCACCAGTTGGAAGCCATCCAGAAGATCAGCGCCGCGCCGCTGGTCGATTGCCCGGCCTGCCAGGCACCCGAGCTCAAGAAGATGTTGTCCATGCCAGGCTTCCGCCTGAGCGGCAGCGGCTGGTACGAGACCGATTTCAAGACCGGCTCGAAGAAGAATCTGGCCGGCGGCGACAAAGCCGACTGAGTTGAACTCCATGCGCAGGCTCCTGCATTATCCGTCCCCTGCTTAACTGTGCGGTGACGAGGCAAGCCTCCACCGAATTTCGAATTACGAGAAGTGAAACCACGACCATGATGCGCAGCCACTATTGCGGCCAACTGAACGAGACCCTGGATGGTCAGGAAATTACCCTTTGCGGATGGGTTCACCGTCGCCGCGACCACGGCGGGGTGATCTTCCTCGATATCCGTGATCGTGATGGTCTGGCCCAAGTGGTATTCGACCCGGACCGCGCCGAGAGCTTCGCCGCCGCTGACCGCGTGCGCAGCGAGTACGTCGTGAAGATCACCGGCAAGGTCCGCCTGCGTCCGGCCGGTGCCGTGAACGCGAACATGGCGTCCGGTGGCATCGAAGTGCTGGGTTATGAGCTGGAAGTGCTGAACGAGTCGGAAACCCCGCCGTTCCCGCTCAACGAATACTCCGACGTCGGCGAAGAAACCCGCCTGCGCTATCGTTTCCTGGACCTGCGTCGTCCGGAAATGGCCGAGAAGCTGCGCCTGCGTTCGCGCATGACCACCAGCATCCGCCGCTTCCTCGACGAAAACGGCTTCCTGGACGTTGAAACGCCGATCCTGACCCGGGCCACCCCGGAAGGCGCACGCGACTACCTGGTGCCTAGCCGTACTCACGCCGGTTCGTTCTTCGCCCTGCCGCAATCGCCGCAGTTGTTCAAGCAACTGCTGATGGTGGCCGGCTTCGACCGTTACTACCAGATCGCCAAGTGCTTTCGCGATGAAGACCTGCGCGCCGACCGTCAGCCGGAATTCACCCAGATCGACATCGAGACCAGCTTCCTCGATGAAAAAGAGATCATGGGCCTGACCGAGCAGATGATCCGCAACCTGTTCAAGGAAGTGCTGGACCTGGAATTCGGCGAATTCCCGCACATGACTTTCGAAGAAGCCATGCGCCGCTACGGTTCCGACAAGCCAGACCTGCGTAACCCGCTGGAACTGGTGGACGTTGCCGACCAACTCAAAGAAGTTGATTTCAAAGTCTTCAGCGGCCCGGCCAACGACCCGAAATGCCGCATCGCCGCCCTGCGCGTGCCTGGCGGCGCGAGCATGCCGCGCAAGCAGATCGACGACTACACCAAGTTCGTCGGCATCTACGGTGCCAAGGGCCTGGCGTACATCAAGGTCAACGAGCGCGCCAACGGTGTTGACGGCCTGCAATCGCCGATCGTGAAAAACATTCCGCTGGACAACCTCAACGCGATCCTGGATCGCGTCGGCGCAGTCGACGGCGACATCGTGTTCTTCGGTGCCGATAAAGCCAAGATCGTCAGCGAAGCCCTGGGCGCGCTGCGCATCAAGCTGGGCCACGACCTGGACCTGCTGACCTGCAAGTGGGCACCGATGTGGGTGGTCGACTTCCCGATGTTCGAAGAGAACGACGACGGCAGCTTCAGTGCCTTGCACCACCCGTTCACTGCACCGAAGTGCTCGCCCGAGGAGTTGGAAGCCAACCCGGCCGGCGCGCTGTCCCGTGCGTACGACATGGTGCTCAACGGTACCGAGCTGGGTGGCGGTTCGATCCGTATCCACCGCAAAGAGATGCAACAAGCGGTCTTCCGCCTGTTGGGCATCAACGAAGCGGAACAGGAAGAGAAATTCGGCTTCCTGCTCGACGCCCTGAAATATGGCGCGCCGCCTCACGGTGGCCTGGCCTTCGGCCTTGACCGCCTGGTGATGCTGATGACCGGCGCCCAGTCGATCCGTGAAGTGATCGCCTTCCCGAAAACCCAGAGTGCTGCGGACGTCATGACCCAGGCACCGGGCGTGGTGGATGCCAAGGCGTTGCGCGAACTGCATATCCGTCTGCGCGAGACGCCAAAGGCTGAGTAAGGCTGCTGCGCGAAAGCGCTATAGGGTTTTACACAGTCAAAAAGGCGCATCTTCGGATGCGCCTTTGCGTTAAAGAGCTGTATCTCGCCTGGGGCGGGATTGATCAAGGTTTCTAGAGAATTTCGGAGTTGTGTTATGGCTGGCCATTCCAAGTGGGCGAACATCAAGCACCGCAAAGAGCGTCAGGATGCCAAGAAAGGCAAGATTTTTACCAAGTGGATCCGCGAGCTGACCGTCGCTGCCCGTCAGGGCGGCGGTGATCCAGGCTCCAACCCGCGCCTGCGCCTGGCGCTGGACAAGGCTCTGGGCGCCAACATGAGCCGCGACATCATCGACCGCGCCGTGGCCCGTGGTGCCGGTGCGGCCGACACCGACGACATGGTCGAGCTGACCTACGAAGGCTACGGCCCGGGCGGTGTGGCGGTAATGGTCGAGTGCATGACCGATAACCGCAACCGCACGGCCGCTGCGGTGCGTCATGCGTTCAGCAAGTGCGGTGGCAACCTCGGCACTGACGGTTCGGTGGCCTACCTGTTTGAACGCAAGGGCCAGATTTCCTTCGCGCCGGGCGTGGATGAGGATGCGCTGATGGAAGCGGCGATGGAGGCTGATGCCGACGACGTTGTCACCAATGACGACGGCTCCATCGACGTGTTTACCTCGTTTGCCAGCTTCTACGCCGTGCGTAATGCGCTCGAAGCTGCCGGTTTCAAAGGTACTGACGCGGAAATTGTGATGCTGCCGACTACCAGCGCCGAATTGGACCTGGACGGTGCACAGAAGGTACTGAAGCTGCTGGATATGCTGGAAGACCTGGATGATGTGCAGAACGTCTATTCCAACGCTGACATCCCCGAGTCCGTAGCCGAACAGTTGGTCTGACGGACGATGTAGATCCAGATGTGGGAGGGGCAAGCACCCTCCCACATTGGATTTTCTCTGTATCAAAATAGTTTTCATCCAACCCGCAGGCGTTATGACTTTAATCCTAGGTATCGACCCCGGTTCGCGCATCACCGGTTTTGGTGTGGTGCAACACACCCCGCGCGGCTGCGTCTATGTCGCGTCGGGTTGCATTCGCACCGGCGCGGGCGAGTTGGCCGAGCGCCTGCAGATTGTCTATCGCGGTGTGCGGGAAGTGATCCAGACCTACGGGCCGGTGACCATGGGCATCGAAAAGGTGTTCATGGCAAAGAACGCCGATTCGGCGTTGAAACTCGGCCAGGCCCGTGGCGCCGCCATCGTCGCCGGCGCCGAAGAGGGCCTGGAAATCGCCGAGTACACCGCGACCCAGGTCAAGCAGGCCGTGGTCGGCACCGGCGCGGCCAATAAAGAACAGGTGCAGATGATGGTCATGCACATGCTCAAGCTGACGTCGAAGCCGCAGATCGACGCCTCCGACGCCCTGGCCATCGCCATTTGCCATGCGCACACCCGTTCCAGCCTGCTGCCGCACGGCTTGGGCACTGCACGCAGTCGTGGCGGCCGGCTGCGTCTCTGATAGCATCGGCGCAATCGAAATGTGCGGTCAGGCCTTGATCTGACCCCCACGCTTTAAGGATCTGAACCGTGATTGGACGTTTGCGCGGCACCCTGGCTGAGAAACAGCCGCCGCACCTGATTCTGGATGTAAACGGGTTGGGGTATGAGCTTGAAGTGCCCATGACCACCCTGTATCGCCTACCGTCGGTCGGTGAGTCGATAACGCTGCACACCCATTTGGTGGTGCGCGAAGACGCGCAACTACTCTATGGTTTCATCGGCAAGCGTGACCGGGACTTCTTCCGTGAGCTGATTCGCCTTAATGGCGTAGGGCCGAAACTCGCGCTGGCCTTGATGTCGAGCCTGGAAGTAGACGAATTGGTACGTGCCGTTTCAGCCCAGGACACCTCGGCGTTGACCAAGGTGCCTGGCGTCGGAAAGAAAACCGCCGAGCGCCTGCTGGTAGAACTCAAAGACCGCTTCAAGGCCTGGGAGGTCGTGCCGAGCATGTTTGCCCTGGTGCCGAACCAGCCGGACATGCCTGCTGCGCAAGTCGCCAGCGCTGAAAGTGATGCCGTCAATGCGCTGATCTCCCTCGGCTACAAGCCTCAGGAAGCCAGCAAGGCGGTGTCGGCCATCAAGGACAAGAACCTGAGTGCTGAAGACATGATTCGCCGCGCCCTGAAGGGAATGATTTAAGTGATTGAAGCTGATCGTCTGATCGCGGCCACTGGCCCGCGCGACCGTGAAGAAGTCCAGGATCGGGCCATCCGCCCCCTGAGCCTGGCCGACTACATCGGCCAGCCCACCGTGCGCGAACAGATGGAGTTGTTTATCCAGGCTGCGCGCGGGCGCAGTGAGTCCCTGGATCACACGCTTATTTTCGGTCCGCCGGGGCTGGGTAAAACCACCCTGGCGATGATTATTGCCAATGAGATGGGCGTGTCGATCAAGTCCACCTCCGGCCCGGTGCTGGAGCGGCCGGGTGACCTGGCGGCGCTGCTGACCAACCTTGAACCCCACGATGTGCTGTTTATCGACGAGATTCACCGACTGTCGCCCATTGTCGAGGAAGTGCTGTACCCGGCGATGGAAGATTTCCAGCTCGACATCATGATCGGCGAAGGCCCCGCGGCGCGCTCGATCAAGCTCGACCTGCCGCCGTTCACCCTGGTGGGCGCGACCACCCGTGCGGGCATGCTGACCAACCCGTTGCGAGACCGTTTCGGCATTGTTCAACGTCTTGAGTTCTATAGCACGACGGACCTGGCAACCATCGTCAGCCGTTCGGCGAGCATCCTTGGCTTGCCGCTGGACCCGGAAGGTGCGTTCGAGATTGCGCGCCGGGCCCGTGGCACGCCACGGATCGCCAACCGTTTGCTGCGCCGGGTGCGCGATTTTGCCGAAGTGCGGGCCAAAGGGCATATCACCAAAGCCGTGGCTGACCTGGCGCTCAACCTGCTGGACGTGGACGAACATGGTTTCGATCACCAGGATCGACGTCTACTCTTGACCATGATCGAGAAGTTCGACGGTGGGCCGGTGGGCGTCGACAGCCTGGCTGCGGCCATCAGTGAAGAGCGTCATACCATTGAGGACGTGCTGGAGCCTTACCTGATCCAACAGGGCTACATCATGCGCACGCCAAGGGGGCGGGTGGTGACGCGTCACGCTTATCTGCACTTTGGGTTAAACATTCCGTCACGATTGGGTGAGATGCCCGTGGTAGACGAATTCCTCGATGCAGTGGACGATTAAAAGCATCAGTTGAGTCGATTTATTCGAGGTTTGTGCTGTCCCAGTGTCTGGCGTCGTCATTCAGTCATTGGAAATGTTCGCGAGAATGCAAAAACAGTTGCCCAGCCGGATTGGCAACCTCAGGAGTAAGCACTAGAGTATGCGCGCGCAAAACGGGGATCAGTCGTTCGCACATCGCTGTCGCGTTTATTACGAGGACACTGATGCTGGCGGCATCGTTTATTACGTCAATTACCTCAAGTTCATGGAGCGGGCTCGAACCGAGCGGCTACGGGAGCTGGGCTTTGCCCAATCCCAGCTGGCAGGGGAGGACCTGTTATTCGTCGTGCATTCCAGCGAGGCGCGTTACCACGCGCCGGCGCGACTGGACGACGAGCTGCTGGTCAGCGCTGAAGTAATCGAATTGAACCGTGCCAGCCTGCGTTTCAAGCAGCAGGTCAGGCGGGCCACGGATGCAACGCTGCTCTGTGAGGGGCAGTTCCTGGTGGCGTGTGTGCGCACCAACAGTTTGAAACCTCGGGCCATTCCCGAAACTCTACGTGCGGCCTTTGCCGCCGTGAGCGGCGCGGGTAAACAATCAAAGCAGGAGATTTAGCGTGGAACCTACCGTCGTCGACCATTCCTCCATGTGGAGCCTGGTCAGCAATGCCAGTGTTGTGGTTCAACTGGTGATGCTGATCCTGGTAGCCGCATCGGTTACCTCTTGGGTCATGATTTTTCAGCGCAGCAACCTGCTGCGTGCCGGTCGACGTGCCCTGGAGAGCTTTGAAGAGCGCTTCTGGTCGGGTATCGACCTGTCCAAGCTCTACCGCCAGGCCGGCAGCAACCCGGACCCGGATTCAGGCGTGGAGCAGATCTTCCGTGCCGGCTTCAAGGAATTTTCGCGCCTGCGCCAGCAGCCGGGTGTTGACCCGGAAGCGGTGATGGAAGGCGTGGCCCGTGCCATGCGCGTCGCCATCTCCCGCGAGGAAGAGAAGCTTGAGCAAAGCTTGCCGTTCCTTGCCACCGTCGGTTCGGTCAGCCCCTACATCGGTCTGTTCGGTACCGTGTGGGGGATCATGAACTCCTTCCGTGGCCTGGCCCAGGCCCAGCAAGCGACCCTGGCCACTGTGGCCCCCGGCATCGCCGAAGCCCTGATCGCCACCGCGATCGGTCTGTTCGCCGCTATCCCGGCCGTTATCGCTTACAACCGTTTTGCCGCACGCGGCGAGAACCTGATTGGCCGTTACTACACCTTCGCCGATGAATTCCAGGCGATCCTGCACCGTAAAGTGCACACCAGCGAAGAATAAGCAGGTACTCCCCGATGGCTTTAATCACTCGAGCTCGAACCAAGCGCAAGCCGGTCGCCGAGATGAACGTAGTGCCTTACATCGACGTGATGCTGGTGCTGCTGGTGATCTTCATGGTGACCGCGCCGATGCTCAACCAGGGCGTGAAGGTTGATCTGCCCAAGGTTTCCAGCGAAGCCTTGCCCCAGGACAACAACACCCAGGTACTGACCATTTCGATCAAGGCTGACAAGACCTATTACTGGAACCTTGGCAGCGAAGTCGACACTCAGAAGCAGCAGGACAAGGCCCTGACCCTGCCGGCAATGACCGATGCGGTGACCAAGATCATTCGCTCCGGCAACGAAGGCGGCAAGCACACGCAGGTGTTCATTCGCGGCGACAAGTCGGTCGACTATGGCTCCGTCATGGGCGCCATGGGCGGGCTGCAGAAGGCCGGCGTCGGTAACGTTGGCTTGATTACCGAGGCGCCCTGATGCAGCAACAGCGAGAGCCGTCCGCCTCGGAAAGCTACTTCTGGCCTAGCGTCTGGGCAATTGCCCTGCACGTCCTGGTGTTTGGCATGCTGTTCGTCAGCTTTGCCATGACCCCGGACCTGCCGCCAGCCAAGCCGATCGTGCAGGCGACCCTGTATCAGCTGAAATCGAAGAGTCAGGCCACCACCCAGACCAATCAGAAGATTGCGGGTGAGGCCCAGAAGTCGGCTGCGCGCCAGACTGAAGTCGAACAGATGGAACAGAAGAAGGTCGAGCAGGAAGCGGTGAAGGCTGCTGCGGAACAAAAGAAAGAAGAGGCGGCTCAAAAGGCCGAGGAATCGAAAAAGGCTGACGAAGCGAAGAAGGCCGACGAGGCGAAAAAGGCTGATGAAGCCAAGAAGTCCGAGAAAGCTGCCGAAGCTAAAAAAGCTGAAGAGAAACAATTGGCTGATATAGCCAAGAAGAAATCTGAAGAAGAAGCGAAAAAAGCTGCCGAAGAAGAGGCCAAGAAAAAGGCCGCTGAAGAAGCCAAGAAGAAGATAGTCGAAGACGCGAAGAAGAAAGCCGCCGAAGACGCCAAGAAAAAAGCTGAAGCAGACGAGGCGAAGAAGAAGATCGCCGACGACGCGAAGAAGAAAGCTGCCGCCGATGCCACCAAGAAAAAGGCCCAGGAAGCAGCGCGTAAATCCGCCGAAGAGAAAAAGGCCCAGGCCTTGGCAGATTTGCTCTCCGACACGCCGCAGCGTCAGCAAGCCTTGGCCGATGAACGTGGTGATGAAGTCGCGGGCAGTTTCGACGACCTGATTCGGGCACGGGCAGCAGAAGGCTGGACACGTCCACCTTCGGCACGCAAAGGCATGACAGTAGTGCTGCAGATCGGCATGTTGCCGGACGGTACGGTGACTTCGGTCAGCGTGGCCAAGTCCAGTGGTGACGGTTCGTTCGACAGTTCGGCGGTTGCCGCGGTCAAGAACATTGGCCGGTTGACCGAGATGCAGGGAATGAAACCAAGCGACTTCGCTCCCTATCGTTCATTCAAGATGACATTCACACCTGAGGATCTAGCCTTGTGAGAAACCTTCTTCGAGGAATGCTTGTCGTTATTTGCTGTATGGCAGGGATAGCGGCGGCGGATGAAAAAAACATCCTGGTAACCAGCGGTAGCGACCGGGCCACCCCGATTGCTGTAGTTCCTTTCGGTTGGCAGGGCGGTAGCGTGCTGCCGGATGACATGGCCCAGATCGTCAGCGACGACCTGCGTAACTCCGGTTACTACGCGCCGATTCCGAAAGGCAACATGATCAGCCAGCCGAACCAGGCCAGCGAAGTTGTGTTCCGTGACTGGAAAGCCGTTGGTGCCCAGTACCTGATGGTCGGCAACATCGTGCCGGCCGGCGGTCGCCTGCAAATCCAGTACACCTTGTTCAACGTGGCCACCGAGCAGCAGGTCCTGACCGGCAGCGTTTCGGGCACCACCGAGCAACTGCGCGACATGGCCCACTACATCTCGGACCAGTCGTTTGAAAAACTCACCGGTATCAAAGGTGCGTTCTCGACACGCCTGCTTTACGTAACGGCTGAGCGTTTCTCTGTAGATAACACTCGCTACACCCTGCAGCGCTCGGACTACGACGGCGCACGTGCCGTGACCCTGCTGCAATCGCGTGAGCCAATCCTGTCGCCGCGCTTCGCGCCGGACGGCAAGCGTATCGCCTACGTGTCTTTCGAACAGAAGCGTCCGCGCATCTTCGTCCAGCATATCGATACTGGCCGTCGTGAGCAGATCACCAACTTCGAAGGCCTCAACGGTGCGCCAGCCTGGTCGCCGGACGGTTCGCGCCTGGCGTTCGTGCTGTCCAAGGACGGCAACCCGGATATCTACGTGATGAACATGGCTTCGCGCCAGATCAATCGTGTGACCAGCGGCCCGGGTATCAACACTGAACCGTTCTGGGGCAAGGATGGTTCGACCATCTATTTCACCTCTGACCGGGGCGGCAAGCCACAAATCTACAAATCGAGCGTGAGTGGCGGCGGTGCAGAACGAGTGACCTTTATTGGTAACTACAACGCCAACCCTAAGCTTTCGGCTGATGAAAAGACGTTGGTGATGATTCACCGTCAGGATGGTTTCACTAATTTCCGGGTTGCGGCCCAGGATTTGCAGCGCGGAACCGTAAAAATCCTCACAGATACCAACCTTGATGAGTCAGCTACTGTTGCGCCCAACGGCACCATGGTAATCTACGCCACCCGCCAGCAGGGCCGGGGAGTCTTGATGCTCGTGTCCATTAATGGACGCGTAAGGCTCCCGCTTCCTACCGCTCAAGGCGAAGTCAGAGAACCGTCCTGGTCCCCTTACCTGAACTGACGCGGCGCTACAAAAAGAAGTACTTAACACACTGGGGTTCATTAGGAGTTTCACGATGGAAATGCTGAAGTTTGGTAAGTTTGCTGCTCTGGCTCTGGCTCTGTCCGTAGCCGTTGGTTGCTCGTCTAAAGGCGGCGACAATGCCGGTGAAGGCGCAGCTGTTGATCCAAACGCTGGTTACGGCGCTAACACTGGTGCAGTTGACGGCTCCCTGAGCGAAGAAGCTGCTCTGCGCGCTATCACCACTTTCTACTTCGAATACGACAGTTCGGACCTGAAACCAGAAGCCATGCGCGCTCTGGACGTTCACGCGAAGGACCTGAAAGCTAACGGCGCTCGCGTTGTTCTGGAAGGTAACACCGACGAACGTGGTACTCGTGAGTACAACATGGCACTGGGCGAGCGTCGTGCGAAAGCCGTTCAGCGCTACCTGGTACTGCAAGGTGTTGCTCCAGGCCAACTGGAACTGGTTTCCTACGGTAAAGAGCGTCCAGTTGCTACTGGCCACGACGAGCAGTCCTGGGCTCAAAACCGTCGCGTCGAACTGCGTAAGTAATTCGTCATGCGAACGTGCCGTCGTGCTCTAACTGTATTGGCTCTCAGCTTTGCACCGCTTGCGGTGTGGGCTGCGGTTCCTGTGGAAGATAGCAACTCTGGCTATAACAATAGCGGGAGCAGCTATCCGCCAGCAGGTTATGGCACGAACGGCGCCTATGCTGGGGGGGCGGCTACGTCCGCCCCCTCGGCACAGGGCGAACTGTTCAACCAGCTGCAACGCATGCAGGATCAATTGGCGCAGCAACAAGGCACCATTGAAGTTCTGCAGAATGAAGTGCGTCAGCTGAAGCAAGAAGGCCTGGAGCGTTACCAGGATCTTGATCGACGTATAGGAGCCGGTGTTACACCTGCCGCTACTTCTGATAATTCTTCTGCCGGTGGTGCGCCAAGCGCCGCTGCCGGTGGTGCAGCAGCAGGGGCCGCAGCCGCGAGCCAAGCCCCTGCGGCCAGCAGCGAACCGGGTGATCCGGCGAAGGAAAAGCTGTATTACGATGCAGCCTTCGACCTGATCAAAGCCAAGGATTTCGACAAGGCCAGCAAGGCCTTCACCGCATTCCTGGGCCGTTACCCAAACAGCCAGTACGCGGGCAACGCCCAGTACTGGTTGGGTGAGGTGAACCTGGCAAAAGGTGATTTGCAAGGGGCGGGCCAGGCATTTGCCAAGGTCAGCCAACTGTACCCCAAGCACGCCAAGGTGCCGGACTCGCTGTACAAACTCGCTGACGTAGAACGCCGCCTCGGTCATGCCGACAAGGTTAAAGGCATTCTGCAGCAGGTTGTTGCCCAATACCCGGGCACCTCTGCCGCACAGTTGGCCCAACGGGATCTGCAACGCTTGTAAGCGATGCCGCCCGTTTAGAAGAAACCCGCGCCTGGCGCGGGTTTTTTCGTTAGAATCCACGCCCTTTTATGACACCCGCTTCCTGGGGCCTACGCGTTGGCGGGGTTTCTTGAAGTGCCTGACGGAGGCGGACAGCCTGTTTAGCTGTTACGCCCGTGGCGACTATGCAAGACACATTACGCATCACCGAAGTTTTTTACTCGTTGCAGGGTGAAACGCGCACCGCCGGCCTGCCCACAGTATTTGTGCGCCTGACCGGCTGCCCGTTGCGTTGCCAATACTGTGACAGCGCCTACGCCTTCAGTGGCGGCACCGTGCGCACTCTTGACGACATTCTTGAGCAAGTTGCCAGCTACCGGCCGCGCTACGTCTGTGTGACCGGCGGCGAGCCCCTGGCCCAGCCCAACGCCATTCCTTTGCTCAAGCAGTTGTGTGACGCCGGTTACGAGGTGTCCCTGGAAACCAGTGGCGCCCTGGATATTTCCGCGGTAGATCCGCGTGTGAGCCGAGTGGTCGACCTCAAGACCCCTGGTTCCAAAGAAGCGCACCGCAACCTTTACGAGAACATCGAACTGCTGACGCCCAACGATCAGGTCAAGTTCGTTATCTGTTCCCGTGAGGATTATGACTGGGCCAACTCCAAGCTGATCCAGTACGGCCTCGACCGCCGTGCCGGTGAAGTGCTGTTCTCCCCCAGCCACCATGACTTGAACGCACGCGATCTGGCCGACTGGGTAGTTGCCGATAACTTGCCCGTACGCCTGCAATTGCAGCTGCATAAATACCTGTGGAACGACGAGCCAGGGCGCTGAGATGACGGATCAAAAGCGTGCAGTCATTCTGCTGTCCGGTGGTCTCGACTCCGCCACGTTAGTGGCCATGGTCCGAGCACAAGGCTACAGGTGCTATTCCATGAGTTTCGACTACGGGCAGCGTCACCGCGCTGAGTTGAACGCGGCTGCGCGTGTCGCCCGCGACCTCGGTGTGGTTGAGCACAAGGTGGTTGGCCTGAATCTGGGGGGCATGGGCGGTTCGGCCTTGACTGACAGCACCATCGGCCTGCCAGAGGCGCCCTCGGAAGGCATCCCCGTCACTTACGTACCGGCACGCAATACAGTGTTTCTGTCCCTGGCCCTCGGCTGGGCCGAAGTGCTGAACGCCCGCGACATCTTTATCGGTGTCAATGCGCTGGATTACTCCGGTTACCCGGACTGCCGCCCGGAGTACGTCGAATCGTTCGAGCGCATGGCCAACCTTGCGACCAAGGCCGGTGTGGAAGGGCAGGGGTTTCGTATCCAGGCGCCGCTGCAAAACATGAGCAAGGCCGATATCGTGAAGGCTGGCGTAGGACTTGGCGTCGATTACGCGCTGACTGTTTCCTGCTATCAGGCAGACGAAGGCGGTCGTGCTTGTGGGAAATGCGACGCCTGCCGACTGCGTGCAGAGGGCTTCCAAATGGCCGGAATTACGGACCCAACGCGTTATTTCTGATTTATTTCAAATAAGGTGTTGAATAATCCTTAGAAATCAGTATTATACGCGCCACAACACAGCGGGTCGTTAGCTCAGTTGGTAGAGCAGTTGGCTTTTAACCAATTGGTCGTAGGTTCGAATCCCACACGACCCACCATTTTTGGCGGTTTAGAAAATCCGGAAGGCCCACGCAAGTGAGGATTTCCGGGTTTTTTTTTGCCTGCGTTTTGGGGCTTACCTGCCGGTGCGCAATGCACCCAAGCTATACCAGCATTTGGCAAACCTCCCTGTTGACTCTCCTGTTACGGGCACACCCTATCCTGGCCGCTCGACTTTTCAGGATGAAGTGATGATGAGCAAGCGAGTACTGGTGATTCTGGGGCACCCCTCAACCGACAGTTTCTGTGGGGCATTGACCGACACCTATGTGAAGGCGGCCACAGAGGCCGGGCACGATGTGCGTCTGTTACGCCTGGATGCACTGCGGTTTGATCCAGTGCTGCATGATGGCTACAAACAGGTTCAGTTGCTGGAGCCCGATCTGCTCAAGGCCCAGGCCGATATCACGTGGGCTGAGCACCTGGCGTTTGTCTATCCCATCTGGTGGGGCGGAATTCCGGCCCTGATGAAAGGCTTCTTCGATCGGATATTCCTTCCCGGATTTGCCTTCAAGTATCGCGAAGGCAAAGCCTTTCCCGACAAGCTTTTGAAGGGGCGCACGGCCCACCTGCTGGTCACGATGGATACCCCGCCGTGGTACTACAAGTGGGTCTACTGCATGCCGGGCCTGCATCAGATGCGCAAGACTACCCTGGAGTTCTGCGGCATCAAACCATTGAAGACCCTCACGTTCGGGCCGATCCTCGGTTCCGGCGACTCCCAGCGCGAAGCCTGGCTCAAGCAAGCCCAGGCTATTGCTTGCCGCTGACATAGCCGTTGCACAGCATCGCCTTGCAGCAGGCGATGCCGGCTTTATCCCTGCCAATTACACTGCCTTTTGCCACCTTCGGGTTTCCGACCCCGTAGACATGTGTGAAGATGCGGCGCGCCAAAGTACGCGCCTCTTCTGCGCCATAAAAAAGGACTTTTACATGTATATCGGCAAAGCTGCCCAGTTGTCGGGCACGACAGTCAAGACGATCCGCCACTATGAAGACATTGGTTTGCTGCCGCCGCCGGTGCGCGAAGGGAAGTATCGGGTCTATAGCCAGCAAAGCGTTGAGCTGCTGACGTTTATCAAATGCGCTCAGCAGTTGGGCTTCAAGCTCAAGGAAATGCAGGCGATCCTTCAGGATCACCGGGGCCAGGAGCTGCCGTGGGATTTGGCCAACCAGGCGATTGCGGATAAAAAGCTGGAACTGAAAAACCAGATCGAAGGCTTGCAAAGTATCTACGACGGCCTTGAACAGTTCGAGAGCAGCCTCAAGGACGCCCAGTATCAATGCCAGTTTGAACATCTTTCCAAAACGGCCTGAACGAACGTGCTGCATGACCTCATGAAGCGTTGTGTGCTGTTCGGAAACGCCGGCAACCCCTGGTTACTCAATGGCTATGGCCGGCGTCGTCCGTTCCAGCCTCTAGCTCAAGGCGCCCTCGCGTCCTGGGTGCTCGCGTTCATCAGTGCGCTGCTCGGGCACAATGGCTGCAAAGAACCACGGAGATATCAAGGTCACTAACAGGATGGTCATGACGCCGCTGGAGAAGAGGGCCAGCGCTACCAGTGTTCCCAAGTCAATGACCGGCTTGTAGGCGGAAAACAGCAGGGCAAGGAAGCCCACCGAGAAAATCACCACGTTGACCACTGTCGAACGCCCGACACTGTGCATCGCCGTCAGGATCGCCTCGTCCACGTGGATACCTTGCTGAACCAGCAGCTTGATGCGCGACAGCAGGTGCACCGCGTAATCCACCACACCCACGACCAGGAACGTCACCAGCGTCGTGCCGATATTCAGCTCGATGCCCAACAGGTACATAAAGCCATATACCGTCACCGACGTGGTCAGCAGCGTCAGCATGCCCAGAATGCCCAGCCGGACGGACTTCAGCCAGAACATCATCATCAGCGTGACCACCAGCAACGCGAGCGAGAAGCTCAGGACCTGGCCCTGGGTGATCTCGGCCAATATGCCGGTCCATATTTTTGGCGTACCGGCATGGGTAACCTGCAGATTGGCCGGCTTGTTTACCAGCAGCCAGGCGTCCAGGCGATCGAGCATGGCCTTGTAGTCGCTGGCCACCGAAGAGGTCATGGTGTAGAGCGTCAAGGCCTTGGAGTAGTCGGCATTCAGTACGTTCTGCAAGTCTGAACCACCGCCGTTCTCGAACATCATGATGTGTTGCTCGATAAGCGAGTTACCGTCGACCTCAAAGGTTTCCGCCTGCCCCTCATCGTTGACCGATGTCACCTGCTCCAGGGGCTGTGGGACCCGCAGGTACTCGGGGTTCATATCATTGAGCACCAGGTTCATGCGTTTGACGTAAGCCGCCACCGAATAGGTGTAACTGACGTTTGGCTGAGACTTGAGAAAATGATCGAGCTTGTCGAGGAACTGCACGGTCTCCGTGGTCAACGCCCCACGCGGGGTCTTGGTGTCGAACGCGATCCAGCCGGGGGACGTGCCCGCGATCCGGGAGCGGTTGATGAACTCATCGGACACGCGCACCGGGCTGTCTTTCTTGAAGTATGCGATGCCCGAGTCTTCGATATCGACCATGAAGGTAAACACCGTCATCAGTGCCAACAACGGCAAGCTGACCAGCAGCACCGGTTTGCGCCAGCGGATCAGGCGGGCACAGAAAGCTACCAGGTAGCGCGAGATGATCGACTCTTTGTGCACGGTTTTACGCGGCGGCTGATCTTTGCCCCAGATGGAAATCCACGCCGGAATCAACAGCAGCGAGATGATCAGGGCGGCCGTCAGCCCGATGGACATGAACACCCCGAAGTTTCGGATGCTGACGATGTTGTTGGTGGTGGAGATCATAAAGGTGGCGATGGTGGTCACGGTGGTCAGCACCACCGGCACGACCATGCGGCGCATGGTCTCGCGGTTGGCCTCGCGGTACGTCTTGCCGGCATTGAGTTGCTCATAGTACTCAGCCATAACATGTATCGCGTCGGCGCAGCAGATGGTGAACAAAAATACTGGCAGCACACTGGTGAGCAGGTCGATGGGCACTTTTAACAAGGCCATCAGCCCCAGCGTCCAGATCGTGCAGAAGAGGATATTGAACAGCGGCAGGAACACACCCAGCGGCTTGCGAAAGAAAAACACCAGCATGGAAGTCACAAGCAGGAACACGATAGGAAACAGCAGCGCCAGGTCGTGATCGATGATCTCTTGTTGGGCTGCGATGAAGATCGGCGTCCCGGCAATAAACACTTCATCGGTGAATTGCGGATGTTTGCTCTGATAGTCCGCGACGATCTGGCGTACCTGCTGGTACGCCCGCAGTTGCGCCTGGGCGTCGTCCTGCTTGGTGCCCAGCTCGGCCACCACCACCGCGACTTTCTTGTCAGGGGAGACCACCCCGCCGACCATTTGCTCGTTGCCCATGATCTGCGCTTCGACGACCTGCGGGTCCATGTCCAGGCCGTGCAGGGTCTTGTGAATCCACAGTTCGCCATCGGCGCTCAGGCTGATGTTTTCCAGGTCGGCCATCGAGGCCATTTCCTGGATGGGGTTAATCCGCTCCGCCAGGAACGTCAGAAACTGCTGGTCTCGTTCTGCCCAGCCCTGGTTGCGGGCGTGATCGCGCAGGGCTTTGGCTTGGGCATAGTCGTTTTGGTTAAACCCGCCGCCAAGGATATCGCTGGCCAACAGTTGGGCGCGGCTGTCGTTTTCGTGCTGGCCGACAACACGGCGCAACTCGACTTCATCGTCGGCATTGGCCAGCATCAGCCGTCGAAGGGCCTGGGAGATTTCGAACTGCGCGTTGAGCGACTGCGTGTTAAATACACTGTGCGCATTGCTCTGGGCCACCATGACCGAGTCATAGGTGCCGGTGAACTCGTGCTGCAGGTCGATAATGGTTTTGCGCGCCGGGTGGCTTTCCTTGAGCAAGTAGGGGTTGGTGTCCGACATCAGCGAGCCGAGGGTATAGGTGAAGTAGGCCGTGATCGCCACCAGCACAAATACAATCGTGCGCGCATAGCGCTCAACGAAGTTCAGGTATCTTTCCATAGTTCAATCGGTTCCACGAAAGGCAGGCGCAGTATTCAGCGGGCGGATACGGCAAATTCAGGCAGGTCGCCGGTTTTCAGGCCGCGCTTGATTGCGGTCTGGTTGAACAGCCAATCGTCCAGTTCGACGTTGTACTGCAACTGGTTGAACCGCAGTTGGGAGCGCGTGCCGGCGATGAAGTCTTCGGTTTCGCTGAGGGTGATGCTGTCGATTTGATCGACCGTCTCGACTTTCAGCGTACGCATCTGCTTGAACATCACGCCTTTGACGTCGAAGAAATCCTGGCGCATGACCAGGTTGTTTTGCTTGTCGATCCACACCTTGAGCTGGTTGTAGCCAGTCTTGGCGAGAATCTGCGCAGACACCGGCGTGCGCTCGATGACGTAGCACTCGCGCCCGCCCATGGTCTCCTCGCCCACCAGTGTCTGGCGGTAGTCTTCGGCGCGGATCTTGTCCAAGTCCGCGTAGGAGTAATCGCTGCCCATAAACGCGCCACGCTTATCGGTGGTCGAGATCCGACGGGTCTGTCGGCTGACCGGCAGGTACATCCACTGGCTGTCCTCGGCATTCAGTGCTTCGTGGGGGTTTTCGATGTGGAAGGCGACGTTGCGCACATCGTTGGGCGCCGAGAAGTACATGGTGAACTTGTCACTGTCCGGGTAATCCTTTTGCAGGTAGCTGAACTCCCGCACCCGGCTATTGCCTTGCTTGTCGAGCAGGATCAACGACACCTGCGACATGAAACTCTTGCCGTCATTGCGGTCACGGGCCTGACGAATGATGTCGTCGGCGTTCGGGGCGGCCAATGCCCCCATGCTGGTCAGCATCAGGAGGCTGGCGGTCAAGACCTTGAGGGGCGGCAACATAGAATTTCCTTTTCTTGAAGAGGGTTTTATTGAGATCAGTTCAGGGCTCAGAACAGATAGCCGGCGGACACGCGCAGTTGATCGCGTTGGCGGTACTGGCCAAAAGTGCGGTCTTCCTTGCCAAAAAACACATCCATCTCCAGGCCCAGCTTCAGCCAGTCCACTGGGGTGTAGGTGAAGATGCCTTGCAGCAAAGCGTCGTCTTTGGCAGGCGGTGACATGGCCAGGACCAGGCGGGACTTGAGGCGGTCACGCAGGTGATTGCCCTCGGCGGACAGGGTGAACAACGGCTGGCGTTTGTCCTGCACCATGCCCATTTGCCAGTCCAGTAACTGCTGCTCCTGCCATTGCACGGAAATCAGCCAGTTGCGCAGCAGGTAGTCGACCCCCAGCAATGACTTGACCATCGGGCTCTGGCTGCTGCCGTGGGTGCGGTAGGGGTTGGTGACGTGCCAGCGATCGAAGTAGGCCACCTCGCTGCGCACCACGAAGCTGTGGCCGGCATCGATCGCCAGGCCTGCGCCGCCCATGCTGTAACGTGGGAACTGGCGCTCCAGGAGCACGCGCTGATCGTCGGCGATGCCTTCGACCGCATACACCGGGTCCTGCTGGCGGGCGTTGAGGGCGACAAAACTGGCGTCCACCGAGCCGATCCTGCCGTTGGCGCTCATGCCATAGGAAAAACCTTTCTGCCCGCTGTAGTCCGGCTTCGAATCGATCACGAACAGGTCCGGGTCCGGGACTGCGAACAGCGGTGCGTCGAACTCGCTGCCCTGGGCCGGTGCCTGGTTTTTCAGGAAGTCGGTGATCCACAGGGCTTCCACTTCCCACTCGCCCACGGGCTGGGTCAGGCGCACCATCGGCACGGCGATGCGGCTGTCTTCAAGCAAGGCCGTGACCCCTTCGCGATAGTCGATGGGGTTGACCTGGTCCAGCACCCGCAGCTCGTCGGCGCGGCCCCAGACCACTTGCTGCCAACCTACGGTGACTTCACCGTCGCCCAGGTACTGGCCCCAGTAGAGGTGTCGCCAATCGGCACTGAAGCGGTAGTCATCCCGTGCCTCCTGGCTGTAAGGGTTATGCCCGTCATAGCGCGCGTCGTAGCGCACCCGGCCCTTGGCCTTGTAGTAGCCGCTGTCCCAGTTGTCTTCCAGGTTGGCCTTGAAATACGCCGCCTTCTGGGTGACGGGATCGTCGCCGTGCAGGCGCAAGGCACTGGCCAGTCCTACTTCCGCATCGGCATGGGCGGGCAACAGGTCTGCACCGGCCAGTCGCGGCGCCAGCGATACCAGGCCGAGCAACAGGCTGCGCGTGAACAATGCTGTGCTCATGACTACATCCCCAACCCGGCGCCGCCATCGATCATCAGGCTCTGGGCCGTGACCCCGGAGGCCTCAGGGCTGACCAGGTAACGCACCATGGCGGCGACTTCATCGGCCTGGATAAAACGGCGCAAGGGCAGCTTTTTCTTGGCATTGCGCAGGATCTGCTCCTGGCTGATCCCGGCAATACTGGCTTGCGTTGCCAGCTCGCCCTGCAGCATCGGCGTATCGATCCAGGCTGGCAGAATCGCGTTTACGGTAATTCGGCGCGGCGCCAGGTCCAGTGCCAGAGCCTTGGTCATGCCGATAATGCCGTGCTTGGAGGCACAGTACGCGGTGTTGCGGACCTTGCCGATGCGACCAAGGATCGACGACAAGTTGATGATGCGGCCGCGATCCGCCAGCAGTGGCAGGCACAGCGAGGTGACATAAAAGGTGCCGTTCAGATTGACGGAAATCACCTTGTGCCAGTTGTCCAGGTCCTCTGGTTCATTCTCGTTGCAGACCCCGGCGCTGTTGACCAGTACATCGATAAAACCGAGGCGCGCCGACAGGTCGTTGAATAACCCCTGCACGCTGGCAAGGTCAGCGATATCGACGCCATGGGTCTCGACGCTCGCGGCAAAGGTTGCGGCGCCGACCCAGTCCTGCAGCGATGCCACGTCACGGTCCACCAGGATCAGGCGGTGGGCCGGGTCGTTGGCGAAATGTTCCGCCACTGCCCGGCCGATACCGTTGGCGGCGCCGGTAATCAAAAACGTTCTGGGTGTATTCATGGCATTTTCAGCCCGCCGTTGACCGACAGTACTTCGCCGGTCACATAGGTTGCGCGCTCGGCGAGGTACAGCACGGCTTCGGCAATGTCCCCCGGCACGGCAAAACGCTTGATCAACAGTCGCGACTGCACTTCCTGCTCGTGGGTTTCGAGCAAGGCGGCGGTCATGTCGGTGCTGACGATTCCCGGTGCGACCGCGTTGACGCGGATATTGCGCGGTGCCAACTCAACCGCCAGGGCGCGTGTCAGTGCCTCCACACCGCCCTTGGCGGCGGCGTAGCTGCTTTGCCCTTTGCCAGGCTTTTGCGCAGCCACTGAACTGAGGTTGATGATGCAGCCTTGACGCTGGCGCATCATGCCGGGCACCACCTGCTGGCAGCAGAGCAGAGTGCCGATCAGGTTGGTCTGGATCACCGCGCAGATGGCCTCGGTGGAGAGTGTCGCCAGCAATCCATCGCGCGTGATGCCGGCGTTATTGACCAGCAGGTCGATGCGCTCGAAGCGCTGTTCAACCTGTTCGAAAAACACCTTGATGCTGTGGGCGTCACTGATGTCGCACTGCGCCGTGAAGCATTCGCCACCGAGCTTTTCGACTTCATCACGTACCGCCAGGGCCGCCGCCTCGTCACGCACGTAGTTGAACGCGACCTGGTAGCCGGCCTCGACCAGTGCCAGGACGACCGCTTTGCCGATGCCGCGACTGCCTCCGGTGACTACCGCTGTTTTAGAAGACATGGCCGTTCCTTAGAGTGAGTTGTGGGTCTTGAACTGCGCCAGGCCAAAGCCATGGATCGCCGCCAAGGCACGAATCTGCTGCACTTGCTCGCGGCTGATGTCGCCGTAGGAGTAATGCTGGGTGATCCCCGCCAAGCCCATGAGCACAGACTCGGCCATGCAGGCATACAACTGGCCCTGTTTCAGGTAGGCCCGCACATTCGGCGCCAACCCATCGTCGAATGGCGTCTGCACGATGCCGCCGTGCATGTACAGCACGTCGCTGCGCTGGCTATTGATCGCCTGATCAACGTTCAACGGCACGGCGATGTCACAGATCACGCTGTGTTCGGCAAAATGCCCGGCGTCGAGAAACGGCTGCGCCGCGTTTGCCGCACACAGGACGATGCGCGCCTGCTTGAGGGCATGTAGGTCATCGGTGACGGTAATGAACGCGTTGGCACCCAGTCGCTCCTGCACCAAGCGCGAGACCTGCAACCCCAGCTGTGTGCTGTTGCCGTATTCGCTCAGCAGTGCACGGATACCGTCGATTTTGAGCAGGCGCTGCGCCAGCAGATCCTCGGTGGCCGTGCCCTTGATAATCGAGCGGGCAGCGTCGGCGTAGATCAGTTGAGCGGTTTTTTCCAGGCGGCGTACCGAGCCATCGCGGCCGCTGCCGATCAGGATCAAGTGGTCGACCGTGGCTGACAGCAGCGACGCATAGGTCGACGCCACGTTGCCGGCCGCGCCGACCACGGCCGCCGTCTGCGCCTGCAGCTCCAGCCCCTGTTGCTTGCAGCCTTGCTCGATGGCTTCCAGGCCCATGCCGATGGTCAAGGCGTTGCCGGAGGTCAGCGCCATGTCCGGGATTTTCAGGGCCTGGCAGTTGTTGGTCACGATGGAGGTATACATACCCAGGCCCGCGACGCGGTAGCCATCGGCGCGGGCATCCAGAATGCGATTGCCGACTTCTTTGCGAATCACGTCGAGGTCGCCACTGATGATGTAGTCCGCCATGGCGTTGGAGTCCATGCACAGCGGGTACAACGTGAACTCCACGGCCATGCCCAATTGCGAGCGGATCACCACCGGGCCCACGGGGGCTGCCCGGCGTTCCGGCGCAGTGCGTTGCATGAACACACGTTTTTGCTCGGTGCTCAGTTGGCCCAGGGAAGGGTCGACATCACCGAGGATGTCGGCATCGATCAAATGATTGATAAAGGCCACGCGGGCGACGATGGGGGTGTCCTGCGGGGCATTGGCATGGGCGGTGACCTGGAAGCCGGTGTCGCGGGGCGCCACAGCGGGGATCAAGTCATGACAAATGGTGGCGGCCAGCGGGAATGCATCCCCGCGTTGCAACAAGTCACAGACCTTCTGCAAGGCTTTGATCAGCCCGTCGATCTCGGCGAAGCTGATGCAGGCGGGCGGTTCCAGGCGGATCACATTGGAGTTGCTGCCCGACGGCGCCACGCGCAGGGCTTCGAATTGCAGCAGGTAGCCGGCAATCAGGTAACCCAAGGCATCGTTGTATTGGGCCGACGCCTGTACCAGCGAGCTGTTGGTGCTCTGGTCGTGCAGTTCAATGCCGAGCAACAGCCCGCGACCTCGCACGTCGGCGATCACCCCGGGGTAGGCCGCCTTCAACTCAAGCAGCGAGGCCTTGAGGTATTCGCCCTTGGTGTGCACGTCCTTGAGCATCGCCTGGTCATCGGCGAACAGACGATTGAGCGCCGCCAGGGCGATATGGCAGGAGGCGTCGTCTTCGGCGAAGGTCGAGCTGTGGATATAGCTGAAGTCTTTCTCATAGTGGCTGCTGCGAATCACGGTGGCCGCAATCTTCATCAAGCCACCACCCAGAGCCTTGGACAGGCAGTAGTAGTCGCCTTGCAGATTGAAATGACTGCTGGCCAGGAAGGTGCCGGTACGACCGAAACCGGATTGCACCTCGTCGATGATCAGCGGGCACTGCTGCTCATTGCAAAGGCGGCGCAGGGCTTTATAAAAATCGGCCGCGAACTCGATGATGCCGCCTTCGCCCTGAATAGGCTCCATCAATACGGCGGTGATTGCGCTGAACGCATCACGCTTGACCAGCAGTTGATCGCCGCACCATTGCACGTTCAGCCAATGGCGGGTGTGGCGCGCCGGCAGCTCCTGGAGTTGATGGGGTTGCTGGGGGTCAATGAACTCCACGTTCAGGCCGAAGCGCGCGAACGGCTGGCGATACTGTCGGCCATAGGTCAGTTGTACCGTGTTGACCAACTTGCCGTGAAAACTGCCGCGCAACGCGACGAACACCGGCTCGACGTGCAGCTCGGCGAGGTTGTGCTGACGCACCGCCTCAACCACCTGGCGCACCGTGGCCGTGGTCAGGTGGGCAGGCAGCAGGCCTGCCGGCAAGTCGAGGTCAGTCACATCCACTTCGCGGTAGGCGCGGTCGCTGGAGGTCAGTTGGGCCAGGGTAAAGTCCAGTTCGTCGAACTGGCGCTGCAGGTTTTTCTGGCGGCGAAACTCGGCGTGCTTGACGGCAATTTCTACTGCTTCGGCACCGCTGTTGGAAAAGGTCGAGATGTACGGTTCGTTGTTCTTCAATTCACGATTGAAGGCTTCGCTCAACGCGCGTCCCAGCGTACCGGCCGTGGCTCGGACCGACATCTGGGCGTTAAAAGGCACGTCATTGCGCAGCAGTGTGCAGAGCTGTTCGACAAACTGCGGGTCGTTATGGCCAAACAAGGCCGCGCCGTAGCCCCCGAGGAAATCGGTGACGGTCACTTCGTCACCCTGGCGGTTGCGGTAGAACAATTTGCTGCCCAGTGCCCGTTTGAACTCACACTCAAGCCCCAGGGCCTGAAGCAGATCGACAAACTTGGGGCGAACAAAATCACGGTAATCCATCACAGCCATGTCCTTTAAAAGAGGGAGGGGGGTACACACACGTCAGGCGCTGTTGGCCTGTTCGCTGTACTTCAATTGGTAGCAAGCGCTGAAACCGTTGTCGTCGCGGTTGAGCACCAGGCCATCGTCGAGCCGCGCCGAGCAGGGAGCCCCCAGCACAAACGGCAACTGCGCGGCCACGGGTTGGCTTAATCCGGCAATCGGTGGCACACGCTGGGCGAGCAGGGCGCAGCGGGCCAGGATCAGGTCCGCCAGGCTGGGAGCCGCACTCAGCAGGCCGGTCAGCGGTACGCCACTGGTGATGTGGGCGGCGCCGGTTCGGGCCAGTGTGTGGCTCAACTGTCGGTCTTTGTCGGGCGTGCCGGTGCCGCTGCACACCAGCACGTCGACTTGCTGGTCTGGCAGGTTCAAGTGCTCGATCGCGGCGTCGGCGGTCATTGTCTGCAGGCAGACCTGGGGTTCATCGCCCAGATCCTCGCGACGGCGCAGGACCAGGGCCGCCGCGCCTTCGCCAGCGATACCGCCGGTGCCGTGCGCATCGAAAGCGCGCAGGGTGTCCGAACCGTCGGCGCTGATCGTGCCGGCCTGCACCAGGGCGCTGAGTGCCAGCGCATCGAGTTCGCTGCCCGCACCGACGATGATCGCCACGTCAATTCGTCCGCTCTGCAACGCGGCGCACGCTTCACGCAAGGCCGCCAGGTTGCCGGAGACCCCTTGCATGTAGGCGTTGCATTCACACTCAAGCTTGAGCGCCAGGCTGACCACGCCCAGGAGGATATTGCTCAGGCCCTTGAGCACCAGGAACGGGTCCTGTGCCCGCTCGTGCAAGATACGCCGGGCCAGGTGCTGCATGTCGGCACCTTCGCCCTGGCGGCATTCGTGGAGCAACTCGCCGTAGGACGCCAGTGACGGGTGGGTATAGCCACCCTGGCAGCAATAGAGGCCGTAGGTCAGGCCGTCGGCGCCCGGCGTCAGGTGGGCTTCGGCCAGTGCCTGTCGAACGGCGCTGACGCCCCAGATGACGGCGGGCGTGCAGTAACGTTGCAGATTTTGGGCGAGGTCCTGGCGACTGCGCTGGTGATCGTCATAGTGAATCTGCCCGAAAGCCGTGACCCGTTCACTGTGAAACTGCAAAGAGCGCAAGGGCTTGATCCCGCTGCGCGACTCACAGGCCGCCGACCAGAAGGCGTCCACGCCCCAGCCGCTGGCCAGGACACAGCCGCTGCCGGCAATGGCGATGGGGGGCGGTACGCCGCTCATTGCGCGTGCTCCTGGTATTTGCCCAGCACCAGGCAGGTATTGAGCCCACCGAAGCCGAATGAATTGCTGAGTGCCACATCGACCCGGCGGTTGACGGTCTGATGGGCGCAGTAGTCCAGGTCACAGTCGTCGGCGGCACTGTGCAGGTTGAGGGTCGGGGTAATCCTGTCCTGTTGGCAGGCCAGTGCGGTGACGATGAATTCGGGGGCGCCGGCGGCCGCGATCAAGTGGCCGAATTGGGATTTATTGGCGCTGATCGCCAGCCGTCGATAGTGCTCGTCCTGGGCGAACACCGACTTGATCGCCAGGGTTTCGGCGGCATCGTTGAGCGGGGTGGAGGTGCCGTGGGCGTTGATCAGGTCCACCTGTTGCGGGCGGATGCCGGCGTCGTGCAAGGCGGTCTGCATCGCCAGGGCGGCGCCTCGCCCTTGCGGGTCGGGCGCGGTGACCTTATAGCCGTCCAGGCTGCTGCCGAAACCCAGCACTTCGGCATAGGGCACGGCGCCACGGGCAAGTGCCCGCTCGAGGGTTTCGAGCACCACAAAACCTGCGCCCTCACCGGCAACCAGACCGCTGCGATGGCGATCGAACGGGCGGCAAAGCCCGGTGCCCCAGCGTTGCTCGCTGCTCGCCGCACCCAATAGGTAAAGCGCGGTCATGGTGTCCAGGCTCAGCACCGAATCGGCGCCGCCAGCGATAGCGACGTCGACTTCTCCCCGGCGGATCATCTGGAATGCGTTGCCGATGGCCTGGGAAGCCCCGGCACAGGCGCTGCTGATGTTGATCACCGGGCCTTCGCAACCGATGTCGTCGGCGATCACCCGGGCCAGGCGGTCGTTGCTCTGGCACAACGAGTGGGCGGCATCGACCTGCTCAGCCTTGGCCATCAAGTAGCGCCAGGCCGGAGGGGCATTCGGCTCATCGGCGACGGTCAGCAGCATGTCCTGGATCTTGTGCGCCGGTGCGCCGGAAGCACACAGCACGGCGGCATCCCGCAACTGCGCGGGGCTCAGGCCGCTGTCGCTGATGGCTTGGCTGGCCGCCACCCAACCCAACTGGCTGCGTTTTTCCAGGGGCGTCTGCCAGGCGCGGTGACCTTGCAGGTAGTCCGGTAGTTGGCGGGTGTCCACCGGCGCCGCGTAGCGCACCGGGAAGGTGCCGTCGGCCACGCCTTCGGGCTGCCAGGGGCGGATGCAGTGCTCACCGAGCAGCATCTGCGCCCACATGGTTTGCCATTCGAAACCGAAACCGGTCACGGCACCCAGGCCGGTGATCACAATCCTTGGTGGACTCATGCCTGTTTCTCCATGGCTTCATTGACCAGTAATACGGCGCCCCAATGGCCCGTACGGCTGTGATTGAGCAGCAGCGTGTAGCCATCGTGTTGATCGTGAAAGGCCAGGGCAATTTCAGTCAGCAGGGCGCTGGCGCCCAGGTTGCCGGTCATGGGCTGGCAGCTGTGGAGAATCGCCTGGGTGTCTGTGAGTAGACGCGCCAGGGATGGGGTGTCAGGCGCGGCGACAATATGGGCTACGTCGCGCAAACCCAGTTTTTCTCTGCTTAATGTCTGTTGGATGACCTTGCTCGCCACGGCGTGGGAACGTTCGGGCGAGGCGCTGTAGCCACGGGCGAAGCCGGCGATGCGCAGGGCGCGTGCACCGTTTGCAGGAGGGCAGGCGGTCAGCAACAGCGCTGCGGCGCCTTCGCCGTAAACGTCCGGGGTCGCGAGAGGAGGGCGTTCGGTGGTGTCGCGCAGGTACAGGGCCGGCGAGAGATTCGGGCTACTGCTGACCACGACCCCTGCATCGGCACGCCCCTCGGCGATATGTTCGAAGGCCTCGATCAGCGCGTCGACCCCGGCATTACTCTGTGAGCAGAAACCGCCCATCGGACCATGGCAGTGCAACGCTTCGGCGACATAGGCCATGACACTGCTGTTGAGCATCATCAATGCATGCAGCGGCGGGGTATAGGCAAACAGTTGCGTGAGCAGCGCATCCGGTTGCTCGGCGATGGCCTGCACGGCCTCCCAGCAGGAACTGGGGCCGTCCACTTCCGGGATGGCAGCCATCAGCGCCACCCGCTCGCCAGGCAGCTGCAAGTCCTTCAACGGGCCGGCAATCTGCCCGGCGCAGTACAGCAGCCGAGCGCCCTGAGGTTCGACACTGCGTTGAATCTTGCGGTCGAACACCGTGGTCGGCAAGCGCGGTACGCTCACGGGGTACGCCAGCTGGTCCGGGGCAAAATCCAGCGGTTGTGCCGCCTGCACCGGGCCGTGCAAGTCGGTGCACTCAGTGCCGGCGTGGTTGAACACCGAAGCGGCGATCAGGTAGACGGGTTTTGCTTGAAGGCTGTTCATCTCATGCTTTTCCCAAAACCAGCGAACTGTTGACGCCACCGAAACCGAACGAATTGGACAGCACCACATCGATGGGCTGGCGCTGCGTTTCGGTCAGGAAATTCAACTCAGGGAACTCGGCGTTTGCCGGGTCATAGTTAAGGGTGGGTAGCAGCACGCCCTGTTGCAGGCTCATCAGTGACAGCACCGTCTCGATCGCGCCGCTGGCCGCAAGGGAGTGGCCGATCGCCGATTTGTTGGCTGTGAAGGTCATCGTGCTTACGCCGGTGCCGAATACCTGCGCAATCGCCAGGGCTTCACTGCGGTCATTAGCCTGGGTCGACGTGCCATGGGTATTGACGTGATCGACCGCGTCGCAGCCCAGGCCTGCATGGGCGAGTGCTGCCTTCATGCAATGGGCGTAATGGCTGCCATCGCGGCTGCTGGAGGTGATCTTCTGCGCTTCGCAATAGTTGGCGTAACCCAGGACACGGCCGATTGGCGTGGCCTTGCGGCGCTCGGCATGTTCCCTGGACTCCAGCACGATCATCGCCGCACCTTCGCTGAGGACGAACCCGCAACGGTCGTTCATGAACGGGCGGCTCTGTTGTTCGGGCGCGAGGTCGGCACGTTGGCAAATAGCGCCCAGGCCGTCGAAGCTGTAATACGACAGTTCATGGGCCATCAACTCGACGGCGCCACATAGGGCCAGGTCGATGTCACCGCGCTCAATGGCGCGAAACGCGGCGCCGATTGCCATGGTGCCGGCCGCGCAGGCATCGGAGTGGGTGCTGATATGGTCGCGAATGCCGAGCAGGCGGGCGATGTGCACCGTCTGCTGGTCGATCCGACGAGCGAATGGGCCGCCCACCAGGGTGTGGTTGTCCAGGTAGCGATCCAGGTCGACGCTGCCGACGTCGTCCATATAACGGCTGGCCTCTTGCAGGTCACGGCTTACACAATGCTTGTTGGCGCCGAGGAACACGCCGCTGGGCACGCGGGCGAAGTCGGCGCGAACCAGGCCTGCCTGCTGCAGCGCCTGCCTGGCCACGAACTCGGCGAGCAGGCTCTGGCGCGGCAGGGTTGTGTCACCCGTCGCCACTTGTGCGCTGATGGCTTGCCATTGAACGGGGTCAATGTAACCCGCGGCGCTCGCCGCAAAACCCAACTCGGCAAACACCGGGTGTTGGCGAATGCACGAACGCTTTGCGCCGATCTGCGCAAACAGCGTTGCAGCGTCCAGTGCCGTGGGCGCTACCAACCCATAGCCCGTGACTAAAACCTCTCGCGGCCCCATGAAGAAACTCCTAGACCGCTTCCGGCAAGCGGGACGCGGCAAACTGCTCAACCAGATGGCGAGAAATGTCGTCGCCTTCCATCGGCGTCAAGCGCGCGCTGCAACCGCCGCATACCACCTGGCGACGCTCATTCAGACGCGCCTGGTCGGCATTGCATTCAGGGCAGGTCGCGGGCAGGTGGTCGAACATCCGGTAGCATTGCACGGCCCAGTTACGCACCGTCGTGGCCGCGAACACGTCCGCCGGCTGCATGCCGGCGCGCAGTTGCCCGGGTGCAAATGCGCTCAGGCTCTGCTCCAGGAGCGCTACCCCAGCTTGGGTGATACGGCCTTTTTCGACCAGTTCGCTGACGTCGCCAAACACGGCTACCGCATGGTCCAGCACGCTGGTTTTAGGCAGCGTGCAGCCATAGTTACGGCCAAGCTGAAAACTCAGGTCGACGATATCCAGGGAGTCGGCATTCAGATCCTCCACGATGCTGCTGTGCTCATCGACCTCTGCGAGGTCCATCACCAATAGCTGCGCGAGGATTTCGCGGGTGGTGGTGATGACGCTGTCCAAGTCCAGTGGATTGTTCAAAGGTTATTTCCCTATAACGCATAAATGAAGGGTATGAGCATTGGCCCTGACGGGGATTTGCTTGAGGTGATTTTTGACGGCGGGTAGCGTAAACCCTCCTGCCAGGGGGAGAGTCAATGTGCTACTACTGTTTTTATCGCTTGCCCTGTGCCGGGCTGGTTGGATTTAATCAAGGCAGTTCAACTCAAGACAGGGATCGTCATGACTACGCTTTCGCCTATCAGCTCCGTCAATACATTGGTTATCCGGCCTGCTGAACCTTCCACCGTCGGTCTTGCGCAGACCACCTCTACCGCCGTTGTACGACCCTCTTCGGTCGTCAGCCTGGGCAATGTGACGTCTGATATGCTTGCCGACACCTACTTCAGCCAGAGCGACGGCCTGGGCGTGCAGGCAACGGTGGAAGGGGGCAGCCTGACCGACGACGAACTCAAGGCGGTCGGCCAATTGGGCAGCGCCTTCCAATCAGCGATCGATGGCTTTACCGCAACGCCGCCTAAAATTGATCTGGGTAACCTGACCAGGTTTGACCCCAGGGTACTGGCCTCGGTTGATCTCAACGCTAAAGTGAAGACGCTGGACGGTCAGAACCAGACCTTGGCCTTCCACGCCGACGCCCAGCGCCGCACCACGCGCATGAGTGGTCCGGACGGCGAAGTGAACGTGGCGGTAGACCTGAAAAACGCTGCGATCCTGGGCAATACCCAGCAGCAGGCCAAGGCCCTGAAAAGCTACCTGGCCCAGTTTGACCGGGCGCAGGAGCGTGGCAATGCCAAGGCGGACCTGATGACGATGTTCAAGGACGCGTTCAGCGCCATGAACAGCAACTACCCACAAGGTATAAGCCTTCCTGACGCGCTGACCCGTAACCCGACTGACCAAGGCCTGCTGACCGGCCTGGCGGACTTCAAGGCCTCTCTCAAGCAAGCCAGCGAATCCTCCAACCCGATACGCCCCTCTGAAATCGACAGATTTGCCTACAGCGTGTCGCAGAAGACCCGTGTCAGCGGCAGCAGCGCACTGGACCGCAGCGTGACTCAGGACCAGCAATCGAGCCTTTCGGCCAGTTATCACAAGGGCCTTGATGGCAGTAAAAATCCGGGGCTGACTCGCGATGAAAACTCGCAAAACTACCTTTATGTGCAGGTTGAGGACAACGCGAGCAGTTCGGCCAACCTCGCCTATAAGGATGGCCTGCTGACCAACGCCTCTGTTTCGCAAGAGGCCAGCCAGTCCACTCGCACGCAGAAATACGTGTTGGGCAAGTTGGTCGACGAGACCTTTGTGCCCAAGCAAGCTTCGGTCCAGCGCGACTATTTGGTGCTGCTGGAGTACGCGGCGACGCAAAGCAAGAAGTCCAAGGACGCGCTGCAAGAGTCGACCTTGAAGGACGCCCTGGCGAACATGCATGAATCGGTGATGTTGCAAGAAGATCCCTCTGCACTGATACGCTGACGGCCGTCGTAAAAAACGGGAAACCCCACTGTCGGGGTTTCCCGTTTTTTTGCCCGACGGACGCACTCGCGAATGCCAGATTAGGCTTTTGAAACCATTGGATATTCTGTAGCCTTGCGCAGCTTCACCTTTACCCGTGCTTGATGAACACAATCACTTCGTCCGGCGGCGCCCGAAGGGCTCCAGAGCCGGTGGTACACTCGACTTTCGCGCTACTGCGCCTGCAGGTCTTGCGAACATGACGCAGATATCTGAACGCCTACTGGTTCAAGCCCACCTCGACGCCAAGCAGCCCAAGGCCCTCAGCGCCGATGAAGAGGCGAGCCTGCGTGCCGCCATCGCCGCCGAGCTGAAAGCTCAGGACGCGGTGCTGGTTGCCCACTTCTATTGCGATCCGGTGATCCAGGCCCTGGCCGAAGAAACCGGTGGCTGTGTCTCCGACTCCCTGGAAATGGCCCGCTTCGGCGCCGCCCACCCGGCCAAGACCGTACTGGTCGCCGGTGTACGTTTCATGGGCGAGACCGCCAAGATCCTCACCCCCGAAAAACGCATCCTCATGCCCACCCTGGAAGCCACCTGCTCCCTGGACCTGGGTTGCCCGGTGGATGAGTTTTCGGCCTTCTGCGACCAGCATCCCGAACGCACCGTGGTGGTGTACGCCAACACGTCGGCGGCGGTCAAAGCCCGGGCCGATTGGGTGGTGACCTCCAGCTGCGCGCTGGAAATCGTCGAAAGCCTGATGGACAACGGCGAGACCATCATCTGGGGCCCGGACAAGCATCTGGGCACTTACATCCAGCGCCAGACCGGTGCCGACATGCTGCTGTGGGACGGTGCGTGCATCGTCCACGAAGAGTTCAAGTCCAAGCAACTGGAAGACATGAAGGCGTTGTACCCGGATGCTGCGATCCTGGTGCACCCGGAATCGCCGACAGCGGTGATCGAACTGGCGGATGCCGTGGGCTCTACCAGCCAACTGATCGCTGCAGCGCAACGCTTGCCCAACAAGACCTTTATCGTCGCCACCGACCGCGGCATCTTCTACAAGATGCAGCAGCTGTGCCCGGACAAGGTCTTCGTCGAAGCGCCTACGGCCGGTAACGGCGCCGCGTGCCGCAGTTGCGCGCACTGCCCGTGGATGGCGATGAACACGCTGGAACGCACGTTGCAGTGCCTGCGAGAGGGGAGCAACGAGATCTTCGTCGAGCCTTCGGTGATTCCTCATGCCGTGCGGCCACTCAAGCGCATGCTGGACTTTACCCACGCCGCGCGCCTGAAGCTGGCCGGCAACGCCTGAGCCAGCTGTGAATACAGTCCAAATGTGGGAGGGGCAAGCCCCCTGCCACATTTGGATCTTCAGTGTTCCTGGGATTACTTTTTCTGCTTTGGAATCCGCACCAGCTGCGTATTCGAATAGATGTCATGCCAGCCGCGTTTCTGCTTATCGAACAACGCCCAGATAAACCCCAGCCCCACGCACAACCACGACGCAATCGACACCACAAAGCGCAACAGCGCCTGCCACAGGCTGATGCGCGAGCCGTCGGCGTTCTGTACGCGCACGCCCCATACCTGCATGCCCAGGGTCTGCCCGGAATGGGTCCAGAACTTGGCGAAGAAGCCGAACAGCACAAAAAACAGAATCGTCGACAGCAGCGGGTCCCCATCCAGGGCGCCGGACTCGGTGAGGGTGCGCATCCTGGCTTCGCCCAGAAACGCCACCCACACCAGCTTGTAGATAAACGCCGTGACGATCAGCAGGGCGGTGCACAACAGGAAGTCATAGAACATCGCTGCCAGGCGACGGCCCAGGCCAACGGCGGGAAATTCGCCTTGGGGGCTCAGCAAGGGTTTGGACATGGCAGGACTCTCTGAGGAAAAAACGCATTTTACGGAATCGCGCCCATAAAAAAGCCCCTGATGTCATGTCAGGGGCTTTTTGTCGCAGGAAGGATCAACCTTCTGCTTGAACTTCGTCAGCCTGCATGCCTTTTTGGCCCTGCACTGCAACGAACGTTACTTTCTGGCCTTCTTTGAGGCTCTTGAAACCGTTGCCCTGAATAGCGCGGAAATGCACGAACAGATCCGGACCGCTTTCTGGAGTGATAAAACCAAACCCTTTTTCGTCGTTAAACCACTTGACGGTACCGCTCTGACGATCAGCCATTTTCTTATTTCCTTGACGCTAAAAATTAATGACAGCCCCTTTCACATGAAAGAGTACTGGGCTGGGTTGCAGGAAAGTAAGAGACGTCGAACGGGTTGTAGCACAACTACTTCAGCTACTGCCCAGGTCCAGGTTCCAAGCGACCCATGCAAACACAGTGGGCAAACTCTACGCCAACTAATAGAGAAAAAACAACCCCTGCCAAAAGCCCAGGTTTTGCTGGGCCTGATGACACTTCGCTGAGTAATGTGGAATCGGCTTATTCGATAGAAAGTGTCACTCGTTATAGGTTGATTCCTATAAAAATGACTATCGTCGCTGCACTGTTTTATGGCGGTTGCGTTACAGATTAGTGCACGTTAACGCAACCGCGTTACTTATAGGAACAGTCAATCAACCACGGTAGTAACGCTGTGGCACGAATGGCATTTTACTTACACGAAGTGGCACCTTTTTCCCACGCACCAACGCAGAGACTTCGGTATCCAGTGCGATAAACGCACTGTCTAGGTAACCCATGGCCAACGGGCCGCCGAGGCTTGGGCCAAAGCCGCCGCTGCAGACGCTACCGATCACCGTGCCCTGCGCGTCGACAATCTCGGCGCCTTCGCGTACCGGGGTGCGTTCCTGCGGTAGCAGGCCGACGCGCTTGCGGCTCACACCGGTCTGCTGCTGGGTGAAGATCTGGTCGGCACCCGGGAAGCCGCCGGCACGCGGGCCATCGGCGCGACGGGCCTTGGAGATCGCCCACAGCAGGCTGGCTTCAATCGGCGTGGTCTCGGTGTTCATGTCATGGCCGTACAGGCACAGACCAGCTTCCAGGCGCAGGGAGTCGCGGGCGCCCAGGCCGATGGCCTGTACTTCGCTTTCGGCCAGCAGGCTGCGCGCCAGGCTTTCGGCATTGGCGGCAGGCACGGAGATTTCAAAGCCGTCTTCACCGGTATAACCGGAGCGGCTGACGTAGCAGTCCACGCCCAGCAGGCGCAGGGAGGCGAACTGCATAAAGGTCATCCTGGTCACTTCCGGCGCCAGGCGCGCCAGCACCTTCACTGCCGCCGGGCCTTGCAGGGCGAGCAGGGCGCGTTCTTCGAACAGTGGCTCGATGGTGCAGTGATCGCCAATGTATTTGCGCAGGTGCGCCAGGTCCTGGTCCTTGCAGGCGGCGTTGACCACCAGGAACAGTTCGTCGTTGCCCAGGTTGGCGACCATCAAGTCGTCGAGGATGCCGCCTTGCTCGTTGGTGAACATCGCGTAGCGCTGCATGCCCACCGGCAGGTCAATGATGTCGACCGGCACCAGGGTTTCCAGGGCCTTGGCCGCGTTGGCGCCGGTGAGGCGGATCTGGCCCATGTGGGACACGTCAAATAACCCGGCCTGTTCACGGGTGTGCAGGTGTTCCTTCATCACACCCAACGGGTACTGTACCGGCATGTCATAGCCGGCGAAGGGCACCATACGCGCCCCCAATTCGATGTGCTGGGCGTGCAATGGGGTTTTCAACAGGGTTTCGGTGGACATATTCAGCTCCTGAAAAACGTGCTGCCGCGCCTTGGGCGTCAGCACTCGATAATGTTGACCGCCAAACCGCCACGGGCGGTTTCCTTGTATTTGCTTTTCATATCGGCGCCGGTCTGGCGCATGGTGCGGATGACCTTGTCCAGCGAGACGAAATGCTGCCCGTCGCCGCGCAAGGCCATGCGCACGGCGTTGATGGCCTTGACTGAGCCCATGGCATTGCGCTCGATGCAGGGCACTTGCACCAATCCGCCAATCGGGTCGCAGGTCAGGCCGAGGTTGTGTTCCATGCCGATTTCGGCAGCGTTTTCCACTTGGGACACGCTGCCGCCCAGCACTTCGCACAAAGCGCCTGCGGCCATGGAGCAGGCTACGCCGACTTCGCCCTGGCAACCGACTTCAGCCCCGGAGATCGACGCATTTTCCTTGTACAAAATCCCGATGGCGGCGGCGGTGAGCAGGAAACGCACCACGCCGTCTTCGTTCGCGCCCGGGATAAAGCGCATGTAGTAATGCAGCACCGCCGGAATGATCCCGGCCGCACCGTTGGTGGGCGCCGTCACCACGCGCCCGCCATTGGCGTTTTCCTCGTTGACCGCCAGCGCGTACAGGTTGACCCAATCGAGCACCGACAACGGATCGCGCAGCGCCGATTCCGGGTGCTTGCACAGTTGGCGATGCAACGCGGCAGCGCGGCGTTTTACCTTCAAGCCGCCGGGCAGGATCCCTTCATTGCGGCATCCGGCGTCGACGCAGTCCTGCATCACCTGCCAGATCTTCAGCAAGCCGGCGCGGGTTTCGGCTTCCGGGCGCCAGGCACTTTCATTGGTCAGCATCACCTGGCTGATAGACAGGCCGTAGGTGGCGCAATGACCGAGCAAGTCCTTGGCGTGCTTGAAAGGGAAGGTCAGCGGCGTGGCATCTTCGACAATCCGGTCGGCGCCGGCGGCGTCTTCATCCACCACAAAACCGCCGCCCACCGAGTAGTACTCGCGGCTGCGGATCTGGATGTTGGCGGCGTCGAAGGCACGGAAAATCATGCCGTTGGGGTGGTAGGCGAGGGGTTTGCGAATCATCGCCAGGTGTTCTTTCTCGTTGAACGCAATGCTGTGTTCGCCGAGCAGGTTCAGGCGGCCGTCCTTGCGCATCTGCGCCAGGCGGGCGGCCACGGTTTCAGTGTTTACGGTGTCCGGGTGTTCGCCTTCGAGGCCCAGCAGCACGGCTTTGTCGCTGCCGTGGCCTTTGCCGGTGGCGCCGAGGGATCCATAAAGCTCCACCTTGATGCCGCAGGTGGTGGTCAGCAGGTTGTCGCGCTTGAGGCCTTCGACGAAGCGGGCAGCGGCGCGCATCGGGCCGACGGTGTGGGAACTGGAGGGGCCGATGCCAATCTTGAACAGGTCGAACACGCTTAAAGACATGAGTTGTTCTCCGGTTTCTTATTATTGAGGTGGTCAAATGTGGGAGGGGGCAAGCCCCCTCCCACATTTTGACTGAGTGCGTCCTCAGGTTATGCGTAGCTCTCGATTGACGGGCACGCACACACCAGGTTGCGATCCCCAAACACGTTGTCGACCCGGCCAACCGGCGGCCAGTACTTGCCTTCGATCAGCGAGGCAACCGGGTACACCGCTTGCTCACGGCTGTAGGGGTGGCTCCATTCACCCACCAGTTCCGCCGCCGTGTGCGGTGCGTTCTTCAGCGGGTTATCGTCCTTGTCCAGCGTGCCGTTTTCCACTGCGCGGATTTCTTCGCGGATGGCGATCATGGCGTCGCAGAAGCGGTCCAGTTCTTCCTTGGATTCACTTTCGGTCGGCTCGATCATCAAGGTGCCAGCCACCGGGAACGACATGGTCGGTGCGTGGAAGCCGAAGTCGATCAGCCGCTTGGCCACGTCATCCACACTGATGCCGCTGCTGTCTTTGAGTGGGCGCAGGTCGAGGATGCATTCGTGCGCCACCAGGCCGTTGCTGCCGGTGTAGAGCACGGGGTAGTGCTCTTCCAGGCGACGGGAGATGTAGTTGGCATTCAGGATCGCCAACTGCGAAGCGCGCTTGAGGCCCGCGCCGCCCATCATGCTGATGTACATCCAGGTGATCGGCAGAATGCTCGCGCTGCCGAACGGTGCCGCGCAGACCGCGCCTTCCTTGCGTGCCATGGCCGCGTGGCCCGGCAGGAATGGCGTGAGGTGGGATTTGACACCAATCGGGCCAACGCCCGGGCCGCCACCGCCGTGGGGGATGCAGAATGTCTTGTGCAGGTTCAGGTGGGACACGTCGCCACCGAACTTGCCCGGTGCGCACAGGCCAACCATGGCGTTCATGTTGGCGCCGTCGATGTAGACCTGGCCGCCGTTGTCGTGGATGACGCCGCAGATTTCGCGGATGCCTTCTTCGAACACGCCGTGGGTGGACGGATAGGTGATCATCAGCGCGGCGAGGTGCTCGCGGTGCTCGATGGCTTTGGCGCGCAGGTCTTCGATGTCCACGTTGCCACGGGCGTCGCAGGCGGTGACGACGACGCGCATGCCGGCCATGTTGGCGGTCGCCGGGTTGGTGCCGTGGGCCGACGAGGGGATCAGGCAGATGTCGCGACGTTCTTCGCCACGGCTCTGGTGATAGGCACGGATGGCCAGCAGGCCAGCGTATTCACCTTGGGAGCCGGCGTTCGGCTGCAGCGAGATCGCGTCATAACCGGTGGCCGCGCAGAGCATGGCTTCCAGGTCGGAGGTCAGTTGCAGGTAGCCGGCGCTTTGTGCGGCTGGGGCGAACGGGTGCAGGGCACCGAATTCGGCCCAGGTCACCGGGATCATTTCGCTGGCGGCGTTGAGCTTCATGGTGCACGAGCCCAACGGGATCATGGTGCGGTCCAGGGCCAGGTCTTTATCCGCCAGCTTGCGCAGGTAGCGCATCAGCTCGGTTTCCGAGTGGTAGCGGTTGAACACCGGGTGGCTGAGGATCGGCGACTGGCGCAGCAGCGCGGCTGGCAGGGTGCTCTCAGTGGCGGCGAAGGCGGGCAGGGCCTTGCCGTCGGCAAAGATCGACCACAGGGTTTCGATATCGGCTTGGGTGGTGGTTTCATCCACCGACAGGCCGACACGCTCGGCATCCACCACACGCAGGTTGATGCGCTGGGCGCGGGCCTTGTCGTGCAGCGCGGCGGTGTTGGCGCCGGTGTTGAGTGTGAGGGTGTCGAAAAAGTGTTCCTGCTCGACCTTCAAGCCCAGGGCGGTCAGGCCCTTGGCCAGGATCGCGGTCAACTGGTGAATGCGCTGGGCAATCTGAGTCAGGCCTTTGGGCCCGTGGTACACGGCGTACATGCTGGCGATGTTGGCCAGCAGCACTTGGGCGGTGCAGATGTTGCTGGTGGCTTTCTCACGGCGGATATGTTGCTCGCGGGTCTGCATGGCCAGGCGCAGGGCCGGCTTGCCGAAACGGTCAACGGACACACCGACCAAACGGCCCGGCATATCGCGCTTGAACGCATCCTTGGTGGAGAAGTACGCCGCGTGCGGGCCGCCAAAACCCAGCGGCACGCCGAAGCGTTGCGCGCTGCCGATGGCCACGTCGGCGCCGAATTCACCCGGCGGGGTCAGCAGGGTCAGAGCCAGCAGGTCGGCAGCCACGGCCACCAGGGCGTTGGCGGTGTGGAAGCGCTCGGTCAGCGCGCGGTAGTCGAATACGTCACCGTTGCTCGCCGGGTATTGCAGCAGGGCGCCGAAAAACGGGCTCACGTCGGTCAGTTCACGCTCGTCGCCGACTACCACCTCGATACCCAGCGGCTCGGCGCGGGTGCGCAGCACGTCGAGGGTCTGCGGATGGCTGTGCACCGAGGCGAAGAAGGCGTTGCTGCCTTTGTTCTTGCTCAGGCGCTTGCAGAAGGTCATGGCTTCGGCGGCGGCGGTGGCTTCGTCGAGCAAGGATGCGTTGGCAATCGGCAGGCCGGTGAGGTCGCTGATCAGGGTCTGGAAGTTCAGCAGCGCTTCCAGGCGGCCTTGGGAAATTTCTGGCTGGTAAGGTGTGTAGGCGGTGTACCAGGCCGGGTTTTCCAGGAGGTTGCGCAGGATCGGCGATGGCGTGTGGCAGTTGTAGTAGCCCTGGCCGATGTAGGTCTTGAACAGTTGGTTCTGGCTGGCAATGGCCTTGATCTTGGCCAGGGCCTCGGCTTCGCTCAGGCCGTCTTCCAGGCCGAGCACGCTGGTGCCCTTGATGCTTTCCGGGATCACGCTGGCGCTCAAGGCTTCCAGGGAGTCAAAGCCCAGGCTGGCGAGCATTTGCTGCTCATCTTCCTGGCGCGGGCCGATGTGGCGGGCGATGAATTCGTTGGCGGTGCTCAAATTAACAGTCATGGCGCGCTCCTCAGGCTTCAGCGTTGGCTTTGATCAGGCGGTCGTACGCATCCTGATCCAACAGTTTAGCTACAGCCTCGGCGTCGGCCGGTTTAAAGCGGAAGAACCAGCCTTCGCCCATCGGGTCTTCGTTGACCAGCTCCGGGCTGCCGTCGAGTTTGTCGTTCACTTCCAGCACTTCACCGTCCAATGGCATGTACACGCCGCTGGCGGCTTTTACCGATTCCACGGTGGACGCTTCAGCGCCCTTGGCGTAGGCCTGCAACTCCGGCAGTTGCACGAAAACCACATCACCCAGCGCGTTCTGCGCAAAAGCGGTGATACCCACGGTGACGCTGCCGTCAGCTTCGGCGCGCAGCCATTCGTGATCTTCAGTGAAACGCAACTCGCTCATGGAAACTCCTCGGGGCCAGATTCGTCTGGTGGACGGGGTTGAAATAATGGGAAGTTGCTTAGCAAGATCGCGGCCAATCCAAATAAGTTGTTATAAATCAAAAGGTTAACAAATAGGGTTATAAGCCTATGCGTTTTGGCTGTAGCGATTTCGCTACAGTCGGGCCGGGTAAAAAAAGCCTATGTGGATCAAAGCGTTGCATGGCGTGCAAAAACTAGGGTTGTAGCGAAATCGTTACGCTGTAGCGCTTTCAGTACGGGTCGGCGTCGCTTTTGGCGCTGCCAAGGAGATCTATCTACCGTAATGCCCGCCTGCCCGCGTTTTAACGTGCACTCATCTCGTTATCAGGATGCGATCCATGCGTGCTTCAACTGCAAATCCCCCGGAGGCCACCCAGGCCCGGAAGTCCCGCGATTACTTATCCAAACTGTTTGCCCACCGCCTGAGCCTGACTCAGGTGGCCCAATCAATGATCCAGGCGTGGATAGGCGAGTGGTTTACCGAATCCCGTCTGCAGGCGAGCAACAGCTGGATCGGTGTGATACAGCCAGGCGGTCGCTACACGCAGCTCATCACCTTGAGCGATGCGCTGATCAAACGCTGCATGAGCGGCGAAGCGTTGAACTACACGCCAGGCCATCATCAGTTGTTGATCCGCTTGGGAGAGGAGGTGTTCCAACCGGTGACCCAAGCCATCAGCGTGGACGACATCGAATTTATGCTCAACACCCTGGCCCCCGGCGTGCTCGTGGGGTTTGGCCAGCGGTTGGTGGACTATTGGAATGCCCGCGTGCCTCACGATCCGGCCCGCAGCCGTTGGAACGCGGTTGGCAGCCAGTTGCGAGCATGCCTGCTCACGGCGCGGCAAAATCCACCGCTGCTGCCCGAGCACGCGCGGTCGTTGCTGGGGCTGGGTGTCGAGGAGACCGTGCTATGGGGATATCGGGCGGATCGAGAGGTGGTGGGCAGCCCCGATGCGCTGCATATCTATCAGGTGTATGCCGTGCAGGCAGAGCGCGCGGGCGAATGGTTGCCACTGCTGGTCCTGCAGCGTCGGGTTCTGGGGCAACAGATCAGCCTGGTTTACGTCCCGGCGATGAACCTGCTGAGGCTCGATACCCTGGACGCGTTGGGTAACCTGTTGCCTCGCTATATGAACCACTACCGGCCTGGCGTGCCCATCAACTGGGTGCTTCGTGAGCCCGACGGTAATGTGTTCGATGCCTTGGCCCAGACCTTGCTCGAGCGTCAGCTTCGCAACGTGTATCGTCTCGACTGGTCGGCACTTCCCTACATCAGCAGCTATGAACAGCTGTTCATCAAACTCACGTCGCCGTTGGCCTGGTTCGATCCCGATTACCTCCAGCAACCTCATGAAGAACAGTTGCCTGTCTGGCTGCAACTGGCCAACCGTGCTGATCGCCTGGTTTATGGCCAGTGGCTCGAACGCCTGGAGCAGCTGCAGCGAGCCACCGGTGGAGCGTCGTTCCTGGAGGGCCTCGACCCTATCGATGTGTATGCACGCAAAGCGCTGCAACGGCAAATGCGCCTGGACTACCCCACTCAAGCGCCCATTAACCCGGACGATTACCTCCTGACCTTCGAGCGCACCCAGGGCGCCACCGTCGGCTGGACGCAACGCACCTCCAGGACCTTGACCCAATGGTCGTTGGAAAACCCCTTCGCCACGGCCTATGCCCGTGTGCAGATCAGCAATCAGGCCATGCCGGGCCAGGTGCCCGGCCGGGTCACCCCGGCATACCTCAAGCACCTGATCGAAAGCGTGGATGTGGGTAAGCACTACCCCGCGCTGCTTGAGCACGCGTTGATCGCCGACCCGGCGGAGTCCGCACGGCGGCGGCGATTGTTCGTTGATCAGATGGCGATCCAGTTGCCGATGCTCGCCTTTGAACACAGCCTGCGCCAGCGCTACGGTTTTACCCGCGCTGGCGCCTTGGTGGTGCAAGCGATGTTGCAGGGCGACCCGCAAAAGCGCGTGATCGACGGTGAAGTGATAGTGGCTCGGCCCCTGGCGTTCCTGGTGCACGCCGGGGGGCGTGCCCATCAAACGGACAACCTGTATGTCATCGGCCCGCGTGACAACGGCCAGTTGCCGCACATTCTTTATCGCCCGGATCACACCGAAGCGGTTTTACAACAGTTTGCCAGTCGCCAGGCGTTGCTCGACGAGATCGCGCGAGCGGGCAGCGACCTGCAATGCCTGGTGCTGCAGCGTTTGCCGGATGACAGCCGGGCCATGTTTGGCAATGGCGGCTTTCTGAACCCCCATGTTCAGCGGTTTTTTCAGGGCGATGAATACGACGCGCTGCCCGGCTCTAGCCCGGCGCTGCTCAGCGATGCATTGGTGCAGGGCGATTTTCTGACGACCGTCTTCAATGAAAACGCCAAAAGCCTGTGGCAGCTTGCCATGAAGCAATCTGCTTCCAACGAGGCATTGCGCTGGACCGTGTTCAAGAATGATCTCTGGCAGTTGTTCAATGCGCTGTTGCCCATGATCAGAGGGCCTGTGGCGGTAGCGGGCTGGCTGTTCCAAACCTTCAGGACCTTTCGCACAGTGCTGGCGTTACCGACACAGGCCAGTCGGGAAGAGACTGCCAATGCCCTTGCCGAGCTGATGGGCAGTGTGGCCGGCCTGCTGATGAGCCCCGTGGTCACGCTGGATCAGCGTTTACGCCTGGGCGCGATCAAAACCGTGACGACAGGTGCGGCCCAAGGCTCGGAGGTGATTCCGGTCAGCCACACGCTTGAACCCGTGTGGAAATTCGCCTGGCAGCGTTCACACGCAGATATCACGGCCATGGATTATGCCTGGGCCAACTCTCGGCTCAAGCTTGACACGGCGCAGCGAGCACAGCTCGAAACCTTCCAATGGTCGCCAGAACCGGGGGAAACGTGGCCTGCAAACCCCAGCGTGATCTCGACAGACAGTCCTGTGCGCGGTCGGGTGAGGGTCCAAGGCCGTCATCAGGATTACACGCTGATAGACAGCAAGCTATATGGCGTCAAGCCCGATGGCGATCGCTGGCGGATCGCTGACTTGAGAAACAACCAACGCTTGGGCCCATGGCTCAGGCAAGACTCAAAAGGTATCTGGAAGATTGACCTGGGCCTGCGATTGCTCGGCGGGCAGCCAAAAAAGACCACGGCCGCCGAGCGGCGTCTGCACCTTCAGAATGAAAACCGCAGACTGGAGGGTGACTACGACCGCGCGTCAGCCAGGCTCGCTGAGGTCCTGTCTCGGGTGGCGCAGGCCCAGAAGCGTTACAAAGAGGCTCACGCTGCGGGCGCCACTACGTTCACTGATCACCAACGGCGCGACATCAGCACCGAGTATTTGATCGAGTTGGAAAACGAATACCGGCTGCAGTGCGACAGGATAAATGCGTTGAATGCACTGAACACCCACAAACCTGTGAGTGCTTTCGAGCGGGAGAAGATGAAGCAGCTGGAGGCCATGATCGAGAACTTGCGCGACCAGATGACGGTGGTGATCAACGTGCGGGCAGACGCAATTCTTCCCGATGAGCGTTTGATTGAGTTGGACGCGCAAATGGATGGCGCCGACGAGGTTATTGCCCAAGCGGCACATCGCACCTTTGCTCAATCCTCGCGGACGATCGCAGGGTACAACGTTCAACTGATCGAACTGAGTACGCTGGAGCAGAATGCCCGTGAGCGATTGATGGGCGTGCCTGGGTTTGAGCCGTATGCACATTTAAAGGCCCCCTCGGATATGGGCACGCCTCTGGACTGGCAGTCCATGCAATTAAAGGCTTTATATGGGGCAGTGCTGCGCCGTTTGCCGTCCTCTGAAGAGTCTGCGCCCTTCGAGCAGGTTCACGGGTTGCTAGGTGAGGCGATCCAATCGATTCAGTCGCAAAAAACCCTGCAAGAGCCCGGTTTGCTGAGCATGCAGCAACGAATCAACGGGTATGAAGCGATTGCCAGGGAGTATCGCCGGTCTCAGGCAGGGGTGCGGGAGTACGGTGATATGGCCGCTGACGTGGTTGACGAGCGTGTTATCGAACAACTGAGCCGTTTGCTCGAAGAGTTGGGGCAGCAAGCGGCGCAGTCTTTGTCGGGGCTGCTTCGCGAACAGGAGGAACATTGCGCGCCTCAACCAGTGTCGGTGCTCAGTGCCGACAAACGTTTGTTTCGCGACCGGAAAAATCGCTATCAGCTCGGGAAGGTAAGGGCCCGCACGCCCGAATCGGATGATGAGATCGTGGATATCCTCAATCCCATCGATAAGCGCGTACAGACCAGCTTTCGGCGTAGCCCCAGCTCCAATGATTTTGAACCGGTTATCGAGGCGACGGCGCCCGTACCACGCCCGACACGCTCACTGGAAAACCTCAAGGGCGACGCCCGTCGGTTGTTGGACAGGGAACCCATCGTGTTGCAGCAGGCGCGTGCCGAGGCTCTTGGCTCCAGTCTGCCGGACAGTGTCGAGACGCGGTTGATACGTCAATCCACGACTATCCAGGCGGTTGCCGAGAAAATTCGCAAGGCGTTGCCCTCAACCCCCGATACCGCGTCCCAGGCGCTGCTCGATGAGTTGGAGCAGGCTGCGCGCCGTTATCTGGAGGCGGGACGTCGGATGCGTATCGACATGATCAAACGTCTGCCGCCCGATGAGGACGGGATTGCCTGGCTCCAGGCCCAGGATCAGGTGCAGATACTGCGCATTGAGGGCCGTATCGCACTCAAGCGTGTCGATGATTTTTTGCAGGAGTATGTGGTCAAGGACAAGCAGGGCAAGGTTCTGGCGTATGCGCATTTTCATTACTCGACGCCCACCGCACCTGACACCGCCTACAACGCCGGCCATTTGAAACGGCCGGAGCAGCGCTTCATGAGTTTCCGCAGCCTCGCGGACAAAACCGACAGGGATGTTATCGAGATCTACTATTCGCGCATCAGTGCACCTAAGGCCGCGCAGTTGTTCTTCAGCACAACGGGCTCGGTCAAGCACCGCGGGCGGCGCTCATTCTGGTGATGAGTGGGTTCAGGGCTTGCCGGGAATGCCGTACTTGCGCAAGCGGTGGGCGATGGCGGTGTGGGAGGTCTGCAAGCGGCTGGCCAGCTGTCGTGTGGAGGGATAGCTGGTGTAGAGCTTCTCCAGCAGGCTGCGTTCGAAGTCTTCGACGGCCTGTTCGAGGCTGTCGATTTCACCGTCGCTTTGGCGGGCCACCGAGGTCCCGGCGATGTCCAGGTCGCCGATGTCCACCAGGCTGCTTTCGCAAATGGCGGCGGCGCGGAAGATGACGTTCTGCAACTGGCGCACATTGCCCGGCCAACGGTTGCCCAACAGCGCCGGATAGGTACCGGGCGCCAGGCGGCACACCGGGCGCTGGATCTGAGCGCAGGCCTGCTGCATGAAGTAGCGGGCCAGCAACAGGATGTCCTGGCCGCGTTCGCGCAGGGGCGGCACCTCGACGTTGAGCACATTGAGGCGATAGAACAGGTCTTCACGAAAGGTGCCTTCGCTGACCATTTTTTCCAGGTTGCGGTGGGTGGCGCTGAGGATGCGCACATTGACCTTCACTTCGCGGTCGCCGCCCACCCGGCGGAAACTGCCGTCGTTGAGAAAACGCAGCAGCTTGGCTTGTAAATACGGCGACATTTCGCCGATTTCATCGAGGAACACCGTGCCCTGGTTGGCCAACTCCATCAGCCCCGGCTTGCCGCCGCGCTGGGCGCCGGTAAAGGCGCCGGGGGCGTAGCCGAACAACTCGCTTTCGGCGAGGTTCTCCGGCAGCGCGGCGCAGTTCAACGCCAGGAACGGCGCACTGTGGCGCGTACTGATGGCATGGCAGGCCCGCGCCACCAACTCCTTGCCGGTGCCGGTTTCGCCCTGGATCAACAGCGGTGCATCCAGCGCGGCCACCCGTTGCGCGCGGGCCTTGAGGGTACGGATCGCCGGCGACTCGCCCAGCAGTGCGTCAAAGCCTTCGGCATGGTCATGGTGCAGCGCCGAGAGTTGTTCACCGATGCGGTTTGGCTGGTAAAGGGTGAGCAGGGCGCCGGCATCGGTGATCGGTGTAGCGTCCAGCAGGAGGGTCTGGCCGTTGACGCTGATCTCGCGCAGGGGCAGGCGAAAGCCGTTTTCCAACAAGGTATCGAGCAGCGCCGGGTCGTTGAACAGCTCTGCGATGCTTTCCCCGGCCGGTTCACGCCCGTACAGGGCAATCAGCGCCGGGTTGGCCAGCAGGATCGTGCCCGCGCTGTCCAGGGCCAGCACCGGGTCGGTCATGGCCGCCAGCAGGGCGTCGAGTTGCAGGTGGCGGCGTTGGCCGGGGAGGATGTCCACCACCTTCACCGCCCGCACGCCGTGTACGCTGAACAGTGCATCGCGCAGCTCTTCGAGCACCTCGGCGCTGAGGGTCGGGGCGTCGATGTAGACGTTGGGCGGTACCATTTCCACCGCATCCAGGTTGAGATTGCGCCCACCGAGCAAGGCCAGGACTTCCTGGGTAATGCCGACGCGGTCGATGAAGCTGACGTGGATACGCATGCAGTGGCTGACGATTCTGAGGTGCGAGAGGCCGCAAGTATGCCTGACAGGCGATGCAGATCCAAAAATGTGGGAGGGGCAAGCCCCCTCCCACATTTGCTCCGCGTTACTCCAGGTGTTCGGGTTTGACCGGATCACCGGATTTCATATCCAGTTGATGCCGCACATCTTCGAACATCATGTCGTAATGCTTGTGTTGCGAGCCGACGCTGCTGTGGGTCTTGGGAATGCCGTATTTCTCGACGATCTTGGTCACATTGCTGGCGAAGTTGTAAGCCTGGTCCTTGGGGAGGAAAAAGGTTTCCTTCATGTCCTTGCCCTGGATGTTGCCGTGCAGGGTGAATTGCATGCCTTTGCCTTCCGCCTCATGTGTGACGACTTCGTAGTCCAGGCAAAGGTCGTAGCTGACATCGTTATTGTTGAGCGCGTGACGTTCGATATGCAGGTGACCGGGTTTAAAGGTGGCCATAGGCGTATCTCCTCTACTTCACAGATAGGTGATGCCAGGTGTTGCCGTGCTGATGCGCGTGCCGGCGCTGCCCTGGACGATGGCTTCGATGTCCGAGAGTGAACCGATCACTGCGGTTTTGCCAGTCTGGCGGGCGAACTCACAGGCGGCCTGGACCTTGGGGCCCATGGAGCCGGCGGCGAAGCCGAGTTTTTCCATTTCGTCCGGGTGCGCCTGGCCGATGGCTTTCTGGGTCGGCTTGCCGAAGTCGATAAAAGCGGCGTTGACATCGGTGGCAATCACCAGCAAATCGGCGTCCAGTTGCGAGGCCAATAGCGACGAGCACAGATCTTTGTCGATGACGGCTTCGATGCCGCGCAGTTTGCCGTCTTCGCCGTACAGGGTCGGGATCCCGCCACCGCCGGCGCAAATCACGATGCTGCTTTTTTCCAGCAGCCACTTGATCGGGCGAATCTCAAAGATGCGTTTGGGGCGTGGGCTGGCTACCACCCGGCGGTATTTATCGCCATCGGGGGCAATCGCCCAGCCTTTTTCGGCCGCCAGTTTTTCCGCTTCGGCCTTGGAGTAGACCGGGCCGATCGGCTTGGTCGGGTTCTGGAATGCCGGGTCCTTGGCGTCCACTTCCACCTGGGTCAGCAGCGTGGCGAACGGCACCTCAAAGTCCAGCAGGTTGCCCAGTTCTTGTTCGATGATATAGCCGATCATGCCTTCGGTTTCGGCGCCCAGCACGTCCAGTGGATACGGTGAAACCTGGGTGTAGGCGGCGGCTTGCAGCGACAGCAGGCCGACTTGCGGGCCATTGCCGTGGGCGATCACCAGCTCGTTGCCGGGGTGGATCTTGGCAATCTGTTCGGTGGCGATGCGGATGTTGGCGCGTTGATTATCCGCCGTCATGGGTTCACCACGGCGCAGGAGGGCGTTGCCGCCCAGGGCTACGACGATGCGCATAATACGATCCTTCTAGAATTCAGCTTTGTGGACACAAGGCAAAATGTGGGAGGGGGCTTGCCCCCTACCACATTTTTATTGTGTTCCGACAGTGAGAGTTAGATATCCGCCAGCGCCGACACCAGGATCGCCTTGATGGTATGCATGCGGTTTTCCGCTTGCTCAAAGGCGATGTTGGCCGGCGACTCGAAGACTTCCTCGGTCACTTCCACGCCGTTTGCCAGGTTCGGATACCGCGCGGCGATGTCCTTGCCGACCTTGGTTTCGCTGTTGTGGAACGCCGGCAGGCAGTGCATGAACTTCACCCGAGGGTTGCCCGAGGCTTTCATCATCTTGGCGTTGACCTGGTACGGCAGCAGTTGCTCGATGCGCTCGTCCCATGCCTCCACCGGCTCGCCCATGGACACCCAGATGTCGGTGTGGATGAAGTCCACGCCTTTCACGGCTTCTTTCGGGTCTTCGGTGATGGTGATGCGTGCGCCGCTTTCCTCGGCAAATGCCTGGCATTGCTTGATGAAATCTTCATGGGGCCACAGGGCTTTCGGTGCGCCGATGCGCACGTCCATGCCGAGCTTGGCGCCGATCATCAGCAGCGAGTTACCCATGTTGTAACGGGCGTCGCCCAGGTAGGCGTAGCTGATGTCATGCAGCGGCTTGTCGCTGTGTTCGCGCATGGTCAGGGTGTCGGCGATCATCTGCGTCGGGTGGAATTCGGCGGTCAGGCCGTTGAATACCGGCACCCCGGCGAACTTGGCCAGTTCTTCGACGATTTCCTGCTCGAAGCCACGGTATTCAATGGCATCGAACATCCGACCGAGCACGCGGGCGGTGTCTTTCATGCTTTCCTTGTGGCCGATCTGCGACGACACCGGGTCGATATAGGTGACGTGAGCGCCTTGGTCGTGGGCCGCGACTTCGAACGCGCAGCGGGTGCGGGTCGAGGTTTTTTCGAAGATCAGCGCGATGTTCTTGCCCTTCAGGTGCGGACGCTCGGTGCCGGTGTATTTGGCGCGTTTGAGGTCGCGGGACAGGTCCAGCAGGTAGTGCAGCTCGCGCGTGGTGTGGTGCATCAGCGACAGCAGGCTGCGGTTGCGCATATTGAAAGCCATGATGGAATCTCCTTAATAGTCGATAGGGTCGCGGATGATCGGGCAGGTCATGCAGTGGCCGCCGCCACGGCCCCGGCCGAGTTCACCGGCACTGATGGTGATGACTTCCACCCCGGCCTTGCGCAGCAGCGTGTTGGTGTAGGTGTTGCGGTCGTAGCCGATCACCACGCCCGGCTCCACGGCCACCACGTTGTTGCCGTCGTCCCATTGCTCGCGTTCGGCGGCGAAGGCGTTGCCACCGGTTTCCACCACGCGCAGCGCCTTGAGGTTGAGGGCGGCGGCCACCGTCTCCAGGAAGTTGGTTTTCTCCCGTTGGATATCGATACCGTGCGGCTTGCTTTCGTCAGGGCGCAGGGTGAAGGGCACGATCTGGTTGACCACTTCGGGGAAGACGGTGACCAGGTCGCGGTCGCAGAAGCTGAACACGGTGTCCAGGTGCATTGCCGCGCGGGATTTCGGCAAGCCGGCGACGATCACCCGTTCCACGGCTTTGTTTTTGAACAGGTTGCGCGCCAGCTGGCCGATGGCCTGGTGGGACGAGCGCTCGCCCATGCCAATCAACACCACGCCATTGCCAATCGGCATCACGTCGCCGCCTTCCAGCGTAGCGGCACCGTGTTCCTGGTCGGGGTCGCCGTACCAGATCTGGAAGTCGGCGTTGGTGAATTCAGGGTGGAATTTGTAGATGGCGCTGGTCAGCAGGGTTTCCTGGCGACGCGCCGGCCAGTACATCGGGTTGAGCGTCACGCCGCCGTAGATCCAGCAGGTGGTGTCGCGGGTGAACTGGGTGTTGGGCAACGGCGGCAGAATGAAACTGGCGTGGCCGAGGAAATCGCGGAACATCTCGATGGTCTTGCCACCGAAGCTGCTCGGCAGGTCATCGGCCGATACGCCGCCGATCAGGTACTCGGCGATCTTGCGCGGCTCCAGGCTGCGCAGCCACGAGCCGACTTCCTCGACCAGGCCCAGGCCCACGGTGTTGGCGGTGATCTTGCGTTCCAGGATCCAGTCCAGGGCCTCGGGATTGGCAACGATGTCGGTCAGCAGGTTGTGCATTTCCAGCACATCAATATCCCGCTCGCGCATCTTGGTCACGAAGTCGAAATGGTCGCGCTTGGCCTGGGCCACCCACAACACGTCATCGAACAGCAGTTCATCGCAGTTGTTGGGGGTCAGCCGCTGGTGGGCCAAGCCTGTGGAGCACACCATGACTTTGCGCAGTTTGCCGGCTTCGGAATGTACGCCGTACTTCACTTTTTCCGTGGTCATTACAGATCCTCCAAGGAGCAACAATTACAGAGTCAGGAAGCCGTCGTAGAGGCCATAGGCAGCCACCAGGGCGCCAATGACTACTGCGGCGAAAATCAGCTTCTCGACGTTGGTGAAAATCGGTTTGCCCAACTCACGCTTGGCCTTGGCGAACAGGATTGCGCCGGGGGCATAGAGCAGGGCGGAGAGCAGCAGGTATTTGGTGCCGCCGGCATAGAGCAGCCACACCGCGTAGATCAGCGCGACGGCGCCGATGAACAGGTCTTTCCTGCGCTCTTTAAGGGCGTTTTCGTAGGTCTCGCCGCGCACCGCCAGCAGCAGCGCGTAGGCCGCCGACCACAGGTAGGGCACCAGGATCATCGAGGTGGCGAGGTAGATCAGCGACAGGTAAGTGCTGGCGGAAAACAGGGTGATGATCAGGAACAGTTGCACCATGGCGTTAGTCAGCCACAGCGCATTGACCGGCACGTGGTTGGCGTTCTCCTTGCGCAGGAACTCCGGCATGGTGTGGTCCTTGGCGGCGGCGAACATGATCTCCGCACACAGCAGCACCCACGACAGCAACGCCCCCAGCAGCGAGATGATCAAGCCGACGCTGATCAACACCGCGCCCCAATGGCCGACCACATGCTCCAGCACCGCAGCCATCGACGGGTTCTGCAACTTGGCCAGTTCCGGTTGGGTCATGATGCCGAGGGACAACACATTCACCAGCATCAAAAACAGCAGCACGGTGATAAAGCCGATCACAGTGGCCTTGCCCACGTCGGAGCGTTTTTCCGCACGGGACGAGAAGATGCTCGCGCCTTCGATGCCGATGAACACCCACACGGTGACCAGCATCATGTTGCGCACCTGGTTCATCACGCTGCCCAGGTCCGGGTTTTTCACGCCCCAGATGTCAGCGGTGAAGATCTCCAGCTTGAACGCAAACAGCGCGATCAACACGAACAGCACCAGCGGCACGACCTTGGCGACGGTGGTCACCAGGTTGATGAACGCCGCTTCCTTGATCCCGCGCAGCACCAGGAAATGCACGGCCCACAGCAACACCGAAGCGCCAATCACGGCCGCGGGGGTGTTGCCTTCGCCAAAGATCGGGAAGAAGTAACCGAGGGTGCTGAACAGCAGCACGAAGTAGCCGACGTTGCCCAGCCAGGCGCTGATCCAGTAACCCCAGGCCGACGAGAAACCCATGTAATCACCGAAGCCGGCCTTGGCGTAGGCGTAGACGCCGCCATCGAGGTTGGGCTTGCGGTTGGCCAGGGTCTGGAATACGAACGCGAGGGTCAACATGCCAATGGCAGTAATCACCCAACCGATCAATACCGCACCGACGTCGGCGCTGGCGGCCATGTTTTGCGGCAGGGAGAAGATCCCACCGCCAATCATCGAACCCACGACAAGTGCAACCAATGCGCCTAATCGAAGTTTTCCCGGAGATTCAGACATTGCATAACTCCAATGCGGGAGAAGAGAGACCACAGAATAATTCCGTGTGCTAATCAAACAGCTGACTCAGATCACTTCATTGGCACATTCCATTGTGAATTAATGACTTAGGGTGGGAACTCGTGGGCGATAAGAATCCTCGGAAACACGCTGCGCAGAGCGGTTACGCCATTCGGATTAATTATTTAGCCTGGGCTATGGACGTTTGACGCTAGACCGTTTTTGCGGATGTGCAAACTTTTTCAGCGGTGCTCCGCGTATTGGCTATAAAGGTTAAAAGTGATGCAGTATTTAAAATATAAATAAGCCTGAATGGCGTTGAGTTGACAGGCCATTAGGTTATGAGTGTGTCGGTTTTATCGCCATCTCTAATAAACGCTACACTCGCTGAGTTAATTAGTTGAGTGCACAGTTGTCATCTAAAACTGTTAAGTCTCCAGGAGCGTTCATGTCCCAGCCGGCCCAGAAACTTCGACTCAGCGCCCTGATCGCCTTAGTGGTCGGCTCGATGATTGGCGGGGGGATCTTCTCCCTGCCGCAAAACATGGCCGCCCGTGCCGAGGTCGGTGCCGTTCTGATCGGCTGGGCAATCACTGCCGTCGGCATGCTCACCCTGGCATTTGTGTTCCAGACCCTGGCCAATCGCAAACCCGAGTTGGACTCCGGGGTGTATGCCTACGCCAAGGCCGGTTTCGGCGATTACATGGGGTTCTCGTCGGCCTGGGGTTATTGGATCAGCGCGTGGATGGGCAACGTCGGTTACTTCGTGTTGCTGTTCAGCACCCTTGGCTACTTTTTTCCGGTGTTCGGCCAGGGCAATACGCCGGTGGCCATCGGCTGTGCCTCGGTGCTGCTGTGGGCCGTGCATTTTCTGGTGATGCGCGGGATCAAAGAGGCGGCGTTCATCAACCAGATCACCACTGTGGCGAAGATCGTGCCGTTGCTGATGTTTATCGTGATCGCAGCGGTGGCGTTCAAGGCCGATATCTTCAGCCGCGATATCTGGGGCCTGGGCAACCCGCAGCTCGGCAGCGTGGTGGACCAGGTGCGCAACATGATGCTGGTCACGGTGTTTGTGTTTATCGGCATCGAAGGCGCCAGCGTCTATTCGGCGCGGGCCGAGAAACGCTCGGACGTGGGCCGGGCCACGGTGATCGGTTTTCTTGGCGTGCTGGCGCTGCTGGTGCTGGTGAATGTGCTGTCCCTGGGGATCATGAGCCAACCGGAACTGGCCAACCTGCAAAATCCCTCCCTGGCGGGCGTGCTGGAGCATATCGTCGGGCCTTGGGGCGCGATGCTGATCAGCCTCGGCCTGGCGGTGTCGCTGTTGGGCGCGTTGCTGTCGTGGGCGCTGCTCTGCGCGGAAATCCTCTACGCGACTGCCCAGGACAAGACCATGCCTGCGTTCCTGAAGAAAGAAAACGTCAACCAGGTGCCGGTCAATGCGCTGTGGCTGACCAATGTGATGATTCAGGTCTTTCTGGTGATCACGCTGTTTTCCCACAGCACTTACACCACGCTGATTTACCTGGCTTCGTCGATGATCCTGGTGCCGTACCTGTGGTCGGCGGCCTACGCGGTGCTGTTGAGCGGGCGCGGCGAAACCTATGAAGGTGCCCAGCGTCAGCGATTCAAGGATCTGTTGGTGGGCGTGATTGCCCTGAGTTACGCGGTATGGCTGCTCTACGCCGGGGGGTTGAAGTATTTGCTGCTGTCGGCGCTGCTCTATGCGCCGGGCGTGATCCTGTTTGCCCTGGCCAAGCGTGAGCAGGGGCGGCCGTTGTTTACTCACATGGAGAAAGGCATTTTCAGTTGCGTGATCGCCGGTGCCGGGCTGGCGGCGTATGGGCTGTACAGCGGGGTTCTTTCGTTATGATTGGGTTAGCTGTACTGGCCCCATCGGGAGCAAGCTGCCTCCCACATTTTGATTTGTGAACACAGTCACATGTGGGAGGGGCGGTGCGACGGTTCGACTTGCCCCCGATAGCGACCGCCAGATCACCACTGTGCTCGGTGCGAGCCTAATTCCCCGGCCGGCAAATCCCACTGCAATGGCGTACCGCTGATGGTCAGCGGGGGGAGCAACCGGTGGGCCTGGCCCCAGGCGGTCTGTTCCACGACCAGGCCTTGATCACACGGCTCTTCGGCCCGCAACGCTGGTTGCTCCGGCGCTTGTCCCGCTTCTACCAACAACGTTGCCGTGCGCGCCAAGGACAACCGCGCCGACCCACCACGGCCGGATTCCAAACGCTCGCTCAAGGCCTGGATCGCGCTGGCCGCCATCAAATACCCGGTGGCGTGGTCCAGGGCCTGCAACGGCAGCGGCACCGGTTTATCCGCTTGTTTCCAGGCCATGCCCGCGTCGGCGATGCCGCTGCTCATCTGCACCAGGCTGTCGAAGCCTCGGCGGTTGCGCCATGGGCCGCTCCAGCCGTAGGCGTTGAGGCTTACGTCGATCAGGCCGGGGGCGAGGGTTTGCAGTGCACTTGGGGTGTAGCCCAGTTGTTCCAGGGCATCGGCGCGGTAACCGTGCAACAGGATGTCGGCTTCCTTGAGCAGGCTTTCGAAAATCTGCCGGTCTTCGGGGTTTTTGAGGTCCAGTCGGGCGCAGCGTTTGCCGAGGGTCATTTCCGGCACCACGCCGGGCTCGTTCCAGGTGGGCGAGTCGATTCGCAATACACTGGCGCCCAGGCCCGCCAGAAAGCGGCTGGCCACGGGACCGGCCAGTACGCGGGTCAGGTCGAGCACCTTGATGCCGGCCAGCGGACGGGCGATCGAGCCGAGCCAGGGCGTGTCACGGCTGGTGTCGAAGGTCTGGCGCTGTATCAGCGCTTCAGCATTCACCGCCAACCCCTGCGGATGGATTTGCCAGGCCTGCCACGTGCGCATCTGCGCGACGCAACCACCGGCATCGACAATCGCCTGTTCCAGCTCTGCGGCATTCCACGTTGAGACTTTGGCTGCCATCTCGGCGCGATCTGCGACGTTGCCCAGCACCTGTTCGGCGGCGGCACGGTGATGGGGCGCGTTGGTGTGCAGGCGGATCCAGCCATCGGCGCTGGCGTAGTCGCCGGCCACCGGGTCCCACAGTGGCGGCACTTGCCAGCCCAGCGGGCGAATTGAGGAAGAGAACCAGAACGACGCGAGGCGGCGGTCGACATTCACGCTGGGCAAACGTCCGGTCTGTTGTTGGATCAATCGGGCGACGGCCTGTCCGGCGGCGCCGATGCTGGCGCTGGCCAGTTCGGTAACGGCGAAAATCGAGGGCAGGGCGCCAGCCTCGGTCAGGGTCAGCGGTGTCTGGGGCAGATCGAGTGCGGCTTGGATGGGAGTCAGCAGGTCAGTCATCAAAGGCCCTCCATAAGAGAAGGGCCACTATAAAAGAACATCACACCGGTGTGACAACCCCAGGTTCCAACGGCAGGTCGATGCTGGCGATAAAGCCACCGCCGGGGTGATTGGCCAGAATCAGGCTGCCGCCATGGCGTTCGGCTGCACGCCGCGCAATCGCCAGGCCCAGGCCGTGGCCTTGGGCGGTCTGGCCGGGCGCCCGGTAGAACGGCTCGCCCAGTTGGCTGAGGTGCTCGGCGTCCACGCCGGGGCCATGGTCGCGCACGCTGATCAGGATTCGTTCGTCGTGGCGCTGCGCCCGCAATTCGATGGCCTCGCCTGGCGGGTTGAACCGTTGGGCATTGCGCAGCAGGTTGTCGACGGCGCGTTCGATCATGGTCGGCCAGCCCTTGAGGTGCAGGTCGTTTTCGCTGGTCAGTTGCACCACCTGGTCGGGCGCGCTGAGCTGGGCGTCTTTTTGCAGGGTCTTGAGCAGGGGATTGAGGTCGACGTCTTCGGCGCTGGCGTTATCGGCATCGACGCGGGCCAATACCAGGATCTCGCTGATCAAGGCCTCCAGGCGGTCGCATTCGCGGGTCAGGCGAGGCCAGAGTTTTTCCCGCTCTTCGGGGCTGGCGCGTTCGGCCAGGGCCAAGGCTATCCGCAGGCGCGCCAGGGGCGAGCGCAGTTCGTGGGACACGTCGCGCAGTAATTGGCGTTGACTGCCGATCAGGCTTTGCAGGCGTGCACCCATGCGGTTGAAGTCGGTGGCGAGTACGCCGAACTCATCACGACGGTTGGCCAGGCGCGCCAGGCTGTTTTGCTGGTAGGTGGCCTGGCCAAGGTCATGCACCGCACCGCGCAGCCGGCTCAGCGGGCGGGTGATGGATAGGGTGACGAACAGGCTGAACAGGGTCAGCACCACCAGGGCAATCGCTAGGGCGCTCAATGGCCACGTGAGGCTGCTGCGGTGCCATTCGTCGAGTTCGGGGTGGGCGATGCGGTAGATCAGCAAGTACGTGTCGCCGGTTTTCTCGCTGGTGTACTCGGCGGTCAGGCGGCGCCAGGGCAGGTGGCCTTCCTTGCTGTCGTTTTGCCGTGCTTCAAAGGCGGCGGCGCGGCGCGGGAAGGTGCCACGCACCACGGGCTCGCCGCTTTCGTTCAGCACTTGCACATCGATGTGGTACTGGCGCTTGCGCTGTTGCAGCAATTCCTGGGCAGCGTCTTCGCCCTGGGTTTCGTAGAGTTGGGTCCACTCTTGCGCCAGGTTTTTGAGGCCGGGGTGGCGGCTGAGAATCCAGGCATCTTGATTGAGCATATGCCCAAGCAGGATCGACAACCCGGCAACCAAGGCGATGGCCAGCCAGAAACTGGCCAGGATGCGCCAGAACAATGAACGCACAGGAAACCCTCAAACAGGAAAAGCCCAGTGGCGGGGGCCACTGGGCTGGGAGCGTTAACGCGGGGGCATTATTGCGCTTTTTGCGGCTGTTGCGCTTTCCATGCCTGGAATTCCTTCCATTCGGCGCGGCGCTGTTCCTGCTTTTTGATGATCTCGTCGAACTGCTTCTGCTGGTCAGGCTTGAGCACGGCACGGATATCGGCCTGGGTCTTCTGCTTGCCGGCGGCGATTTCATCCTGCATGGCTTTCTGGTCAGCGGCCGGGAGCTTGTCCAGGTACTTTTTGGTCAGGTCTTTGCGAGCGTGCCATTGGTCGCCCATCAGCTTGCCGATCTGCTGGCGCTGTTCCTTGCTCAGGTCCAGCTGGCTGAAGGGGCCGCCTTTGCCACGCGGACCGTGTTCACCGCCGTGGCCCGGGCCGCCCATCATGTGGCCGGAAGGCTCGCCCATCGGGCCTGGGCCTTCAGGCATCGCGGCCATGGCAACGGTTGGCAGGGCAGCGGCGAACATCAAAGCGATAAGGGTCTTGCGCATGGTGATTCTCCTGTCTCTATTCCGGTGAGTCCGGATGTGAGTAGATTACCCAGAGCAAGGTCAGCGGCGGTCAGGGGAGCGTAAAGCTTGGGTAAAGAGGGGTTTGATGCGAGCTGACAAAAGGTTCGCGAGCGCAGAGGTAAATAGTGGGAGCGGGCTTGCCTGCGATGGGCATGTGTAGCGTACGTATTGACACCCCGCGATCACCGAGACCCCAACGCAGCCTCGCTTGCGCTCGGCAGCTGCTACACATGGGGCTTGCTTAGAGGCTGTAGTAATAGCCACGACTGCGCAACGCCACGATCCGTGGCCGGCCATCCGGGTGCGGGCCGATTTTTTTGCGCAGGTTGCTCACGTGCATGTCCAGGCTGCGGTCGTACAGGGTCAGCTTGCGGCCCAGGGCGATCTGCGCCAGTTCCTGCTTGTCCAGCGGCTCGCCGGGCTGGCGCAGCAAAGCTTCCAGCAGGCGGCTTTCGGAGACGGTGAGGGTGAATTCCTGTTCATCGATACTGACCACGCCGCGCACCGGGCTGAAGCACAGGTCGCCCAGCTCAAGCTGGCTGGATACGGCGGCCGGGTGGCTGCGGCGCAATACGGCGCGCAGGCGGGCGGTCAGCTCCCGTGGGTCGCAGGGTTTGGCGAGGTAATCGTCGGCGCCCAGTTCCAGGCCGAGGATGCGGTCCAACGGTTCGCCCCGTGCCGAAAGCATCAGCACCGGCAATTCAGGGTGATCGTTGCGCAATTGCTTGAGCAGCTCCAGGCCACTGCCGTCGGGCAGCATCACATCGAGCACCACGGCGGCCGGAGCGCTGTCGGCCAAGGCCTTGCGCGCGCTCAAACCGTCGTGACAGGCATGCACCTGAAAGCCTTCCTGGCTCAACCAACTGGTCAGCAGCTCACAGAGCTCCTGGTCATCATCTATCAGTAACAGCTCGCTCATGACTCACTCAATTTAGCCATTGTCGACGGCGACGGTGCCCACCGCTGGCGAAGATCCCGCACAGCAAGGCGATCAGTGCGACGGCCCCGCCGGTGACAAACCATTGCTGTTGCTCGGTCAGCCATCGGGTCAAGGCACCGCCCTGTGAATCTTTGAGTTGCTGGGCCAGCTTTTGGTTCTCTTGACGAAGGCGACTCAATTGAGCGCTTTCGCGGGAAGCATCCGCGTTTTGCAGTTGCTTGTTCAGTTCTTCACGCTGGCGCTCGCTTTCTTTCAAACGTTGCTGCAACTCGCTGATCTGGCTGCCGGCACTCAAGGACAGCGGCGTGGAACTGCCGGTGTTCGAGGTTTCTTCAGCATGGGCCGTAGCCGCGATCGTTAACACTGCCAATAGACACAACTGACGTAAGCGCATCGGAACTCCTGATTCCACACGAATATTCAGACTGTTGTCGGCCGGTTACCGAGAATAATGAGCAATTAGCAGCGCGCCGAACGCAATGTGTCCGGCGCAGCACGGGTTACGGCAGGACTTGCTTGAACGGCTTGATCACGACATCGGCGTAAACGCCGGCCGCGACATAAGGATCAGCCTTGGCCCAAGCCTGGGCATCGGCCAGGGAGGCGAACTCGGCGACAATCAGGCTACCGGTGAAACCGGCGTCGCCCGGATCGTTGCTGTCCACGGCCGGGTGCGGGCCGGCCAGTACGATGCGGCCTTCGGCTTGCAGCTGCTTGAGGCGCTCGACGTGGGCCGGGCGTACGGACAGGCGTTTTTCCAGCGAGTTGGCAACGTCAGTGGCAATGATTGCGTAGAGCATGTCAGTCCTCGGTTTTCGGCGTGGTGGGCTCGGCGTCATGCAGGTGGCGCGACAGGTAAATGCCCTGGGCGACCAGGAACAACACGGTCATGCCCAGGCTGCCGAACACTTTGAAGTCGACCCAGTATTGCTGGAAGGTAAAGGCCACGAACAGGTTGGCCGCGCCGCAGAAGATAAAAAACACGATCCAGGCCACGTTCAGGCGTACCCAGACCGGTTCCGGCAGGGTCAGCGCGTGGCCCATGATCCGCTTGATCAGGAGGCGGTCGCCGATGAAGTGGCTGCCGATAAACGCCAGGGCAAACAGCCAGTTCACCACCGGGGCTTTCCATTTAAGGAAGGTTTCGCTGTGAAAAGCCAGGGTCAGGCTGCCGAAAACCAGGCACGCGACCAGGGTCAGCCATTGGCTTTTTTCCAGTTTGCGCTGGGAGATGAAAATCGCGCCGTAGACCACGACAGAGCTGATGATCAGCACGGCGGTGGCGCTGTAGATGCCGCCGACAGTGAGCTCATGGCCGGCCAGATCGACGACCCGAGGGTCGAGTTTGTAAACGATGAAGAACAGCAACAGCGGGATGAAGTCGATGAATTGTTTCACAGTAAGAGCCAGAAGCTGGATGTGGCGGCATAATAACAAACATCCTTGGTTGCGAAAGCGCCAGCTGACTTGAGGTTACACACTCCCGTGAATGTTGATTTGCACTGCCACAGCACGGCCTCCGACGGCGCCCTGGCGCCCGCGGTACTGGTTGCGCGTGCGTTTGAAAAAGGCGTGCGAGTCCTGGCGTTGACCGACCACGACACCCTCGAAGGCCTCGACGAAGCGCGTGTAACCGCCCATTCGTTGGGCATGCAGTTGGTCAACGGCGTGGAATTGTCCTGCACCTGGGGCGGCGCGACCATTCACGTGCTCGGCTACGGCTTCGATCAGAAAGCCCCGCCGCTGGTGGAGGCTATCGCGCAATTGCACGACGGCCGCTGGCTGCGGTCCGAAGAAATAAGCCGCAAATTGGCCCTCAAAGGCATGCCCAATGCCCTCGACGGCGCCCGCGCCATCCAGCAGGAACTGGGTGACAGTGGCAATGCACCGGCCCGTCCGCACTTTGCCGACTGGATGGTGCGTGAAGGTTTTGTCAAAGACCGCGCTGAAGCCTTCCGCAAATGGCTGGGGGCTGGCAAGTTGGGTGATGTGAAGCAACATTGGCCGACCCTTGAGGACACCGTCGAGACCCTGCGGGCCTCCGGGGCCTGGGTCAGCCTGGCGCATCCCTGGCATTACGATTTCACGCGCAGCAAGCGTCGCAAGCTGATCAGCGACTATATTGGAGCGGGCGGCCACGCGATCGAAGTGGTCAACGGGCATCAACCCGCCGAACAGGTCGGCAGCCTGGCGATTCTTGCCCGCGAATTTGGTCTGCTGGTCAGTGCCGGCAGTGATTTTCATGGCCCAGGCGGCTGGTCCGAGATCGGCGAGTACCGCGCGGTCCCGGAAGATTTGCCGCTTTTGTGGGGGCGATTCAAGCATGACCCCATTATTGCCACCGTCTGAACAGGTAGAACCCGTGAGTCAATTCTTCCAGATTCATCCGGAAAACCCCCAGGCACGCCTGATTAAACAGGCCGTGGAGATCATTCGCGCCGGCGGCGTGGTGATCTACCCGACTGATTCGTCCTACGCCATCGGTTGCCAGATCGGCGACAAGGGCGCGGTCGAACGTGTGCGCCGTTTGCGTCAATTGGACGACAAGCACAACTTCGCGCTGATCTGCAGCGACTTGTCCCAACTGGGCCTGTTCGCCAAGGTCGACACCGGCACTTTCCGCCTGCTCAAGGCGCACACGCCGGGCCCGTACACCTTCATTCTCAACGCCACCCGCGAAGTGCCGCGCCTGCTGTTGCATCCGAAGAAGCGCACCATCGGCCTGCGTGTGCCGAGGCACCCGATTGCCCTGGCGTTGCTGGCTGAGTTGGGTGAGCCGCTGATGAGTGTGTCGTTGATCATGCCCGGCGACACCGAACCCCTGGAAGACCCGTACGAAATGCGTCAACTGCTGGAAAAGCAGGTGGACCTGATCATCGATGGCGGCGTCGGCGGCGGCAAAGCCTCCACCGTGATCAACTTGGCCGATGGCGATCCAGAAGTGATCCGTGTGGGTTGTGGTGATCCGGCGCCCTTTATGGTCGAGGCCTGAATGTCGTCAGTGGAAACCGTCGACCCTCAGGCAGGCGCCCAGCAGGAACTGCCGTTTGCCATGGTGTACGGCCAGGCCGTGCTGGAAATGCCCCTGGATCTGTACATTCCGCCGGACGCGCTGGAGGTCTTCCTTGACGCCTTCGAAGGCCCGCTGGACTTGTTGCTGTACCTGATCCGCAAGCAGAACATCAACATTCTCGACATCCCGGTGGCGGAAATCACCCGCCAGTACATGGGGTATGTCGAGCTGATGCAGTCGGTGCGCCTGGAACTGGCCGCCGAGTACCTGGTAATGGCCGCCATGCTGGCCGAGATCAAGTCGCGCATGTTGCTGCCGCGTTCGGAGACGGTCGAAGCCGAAGAAGACGACCCACGTGCCGAACTGATCCGCCGTCTGCAAGAGTACGAACGCTTCAAGGCCGCCGCCGAAGGCATCGACGGTCTGAGTCGCGTGGGCCGCGACGTGGTGGTGCCCAAGTTGGATGCTCCCGAAGCCCGCGCGCGCAAACTGCTGCCAGACGTGAGCCTGGAAGAATTGCTGATGTCCATGGCTGAAGTGCTGCGCCGTGGCGATATGTTTGAACACCACCAGGTCAGCCGTGAGGCGCTGTCCACCCGCGAGCGCATGAGTGATGTGCTGGAGCGCCTCAAGGGCGGTGGGTTTGTGCCGTTTGTCGAGCTGTTCACCAAGGAAGAAGGGCGCCTTGGGGTGGTGGTGACCTTTATGGCGGTGTTGGAATTGGTCAAGGAGTCCTTGGTCGAGCTGGTCCAGAATGAGCCTTTTGCGGCTATCCACGTGCGGGCGCGAGCCGAATAAAGAGCTGAATCGATGAATCTGACTGAACCCCGCGAACTGGCGCCCCTGCTGGAGGCCTTTCTCCTGGCCTCGGGCAAACCGCAATCCCTGGAGCGCCTGTTCGAACTCTTCGAAGAGGCCGAGCGCCCCGAACCGCCGGTGTTCAAAAAGGCGCTGGAGATTTTGCGCAAGTCCTGTGAAGGCCGCGCCTTTGAACTGCGCGAAGTGGCGTCGGGTTATCGCCTGCAAATCCGTGAGAAATTTTCCCCGTGGGTCGGCCGTCTGTGGGAAGAGCGCCCGCAGCGTTATTCACGGGCGATGCTGGAGACCATGGCACTGATCGCCTATCGCCAGCCGATCACTCGTGGCGAGATTGAGGATGTGCGGGGCGTGGCGGTCAACAGCCATATCGTCAAGACGTTGCTGGAGCGTGAGTGGATCCGCATCGTCGGCTACCGCGACGTGCCGGGCAAACCGGCGATGTTCGCCACCACCAAGGTATTCCTCGACCACTTCAATCTGAAAAACCTCGACGACCTGCCGCCGCTGGCCGAATTGCGCGAGATGGAAGCCGAGCCGGTGCTGGACTTCGACGACGCCCCGGTGCCGGCAAGCCTGCAGGAACTGGCCGATGCCAGTGCCGAGCCGGAAGAGCCCAAGGACGAAACCAGTTTCCACACGTTGTTGCTGGAGCTGGACGACATGGAGCAGGGCATCAAGACCGACTTTGACGATCTGCTGCGTGATGGTGCGGCGGAGCCTGAAGCCGAAGCCCAGCCTGAACCAGAGCCAGAGGAAGACATCCTCGGTGTGGCCGAAGCCCGGGAAAAACTCCTGGCCGCCGTCGCCGCGCTCGAACAGCCGCCGTTGAGCGATGAAGAAGACGAAGCTCGCGCGTTGGCCGAAGCTATCGAGGCCGAACGTCGCGAATTCGAAGACTGATGAGGGCATATGTGGGAGGGGGCTTGCCCCCGATTGTGGTGTGTCAGTTTGCACATGTATTGACTGACCCACTGCCATCGGGGGCAAGCCCCCTCCCACATTTTGATCTCCATTTGACTGGGAGAAACCATGAGCTCAACCAAAGACCCGTGCATCAGCATCTGCAAATTCAGTGACGACATCTGCGTCGGTTGCGGTCGCAGCAAACGCGAAATCCGCGCCTGGAAGAAACTCGACAAAGTCGACAAACGCAGTGTCCTGGCCGAAGCCGAACTGCGTTTGCTGGCCCTGGGCGCCACCGGTCGGCGGAAAAACAAATGACTTGGCGCATATCGACTAGTCTCTGATGCGCAACGCTCACCATGAGCGTATGATTCGCGACCCTTTGCCGACCTATTCGGCCAAAGCCCCGCTTTCAACACTCTTCAGGCCACGCCTGAATCGACCCACCGGGAGGTGCTTAAGATGAACGACAAAGACCAGAACGACAGCCAGGAAATCGGCCCAGCAGGTGAAAAACTGCAAAAGGTGCTGGCGCGTATCGGCGTGGGCTCGCGCCGCGACGTCGAAGCCTGGATCACCCAGAAGCGCATCAAGGTCAACGGCGTCGAGGCCACGCTTGGCCAGCGCGTCGACCTGCACGATGCAATCACCATTGATGGCAAGGTCATCAAGCGTGAAGAGGCCGCCGAATCGGTGCGCCGCGTGATCATGTACAACAAGCCCGATGGCGAGATCTGCACCCGTGACGACCCTGAAGGCCGTCCGACCGTGTTTGACAAGATGCCCAAGCCTAAAGAAGGCCGCTGGATCAACATTGGTCGCCTCGACATCAACACCACCGGCTTGCTGATGTTCACCACCGACGGTGAACTGGCCAACCGCCTGATGCACCCGTCTTACGAGATGGACCGTGAATACGCGGTACGTGTCCGTGGCGAAGTCGATGACGAGATGATCGAGCGCTTGAAAGCCGGCGTCGTGCTGGAAGACGGCCCGGCCAAGTTCACCGATATCAAGCAGGCTCCAGGTGGCGAAGGTTTCAACCACTGGTACCACTGCGTGGTGATGGAAGGCCGTAACCGTGAAGTACGTCGCCTGTGGGAGTCCCAGGGCCTGGTGGTCAGCCGCCTGAAGCGCGTGCGTTTCGGTCCGGTGTTCCTGAACTCCGACCTGCCGATGGGCCGCTGGCGCGAAATGAGCCAGTACGAAGTCGACATCCTCAGCGCCGAAGTGGGCCTGACGCCGGTCGCCATGCCGCAGATGAACGCCAAGAGCAAAGACAAGCTTGAGCGTATGCAGCGTAAATCGTCGCGTCCTGTGGCCCGTACCGAGCGTGTGGCGCGTACCGTACGCCCGGCACTGGATGCCCCGGCGACCGGCGGGCGTATCTCCCGTCAGCCGCATATCGAAGGTGAGCGCCGCCCAACGGCCCCATCGCGTCAGGAAGGCGAGCGCGCACCGCGTACCCCGCGTCCGGCGCCGGCCGGTGGTCGCAGCAACCGTGGCGAGGCAGATCGCCCAGCCGACAACGCCAGCACCAAGCGCCCAGCCAAGCCGGCGGCGAACAAGCGCCCCGGTCCGAAACTGGTGGCCGACGAGCCATCGGGCAAGCGCCGTGGCGCTCCGGCGGGTTCGGGTCAGCGTCCGGGTTTTGGGCGCAAGAAGCCGCAGTGATGCGCTAAGCGCTGCGCAAAAACGCCAACCCTCGGGTTGGCGTTTTTTTTAGATCTGGATTTGAAATGCATTCAATTGCGGGCAAGGCCGGCTCCCACAGGGGGCCTCGTCATCCTGATGTCCTTCTAAAACGCGAAAGTGCCATCAAACACCGGCTTGTCGTCGAGTGCCAATACCCCGCTGGCAAAGATCAGATCCAGGTGATGGCTGCCTTTCTGCCCGCCGCCCAGGCCCAGGTGCAAGCCGCAATGGCGCTCCTCAAACCCGGCATTGCGTGCATACAGGTCCTTCACGCCTTCATTGGTACCAATCCCCAGTTCTTCCACACGCCGGTTCGACGGGTTGGCGTTCAGGTACTTATTGAAATCATCCACCAGCCCCGGCACATCGCTGGCGACGCTGCAGACGGTCGAGTTCTCGATCCACAACTCCAGCGGCGATTGCAGCACGCCGTATTTGCGCGCAAACGGGATGGTGCTGAGAAAAGTGCCGACAAACCGAACCTGGCCGTTGATGGCTTCGCTGTGGGTGGCGATCTCGCCGGGGGCCAGGTCGTGGTTACCGACGCCGTTGATATTGGTCCACTTCTTGATGCTGCTCAGTGGCGCCTCAAGGCGCGAGCCATGTTTGTCGGTAAAGCTGAGCACATTGGCCTGGCCCATGCGCCGGATCAGCGTGGCGTTGAGATCGGCAATACGCTGCGGCTCCACGCTGAAGGTGTCGTAGAAGTAATCGCCGTAATCCTTGAACAGCAGGGACTTCTTCCAGTGCTCAGCCATTACACCCTGCAAGGCGCGGATAAAGTCCGGGCCTTCGGCGCGTGGGTTTGGCAGGGTCGAGGAATCGTAGAGAAACAGGTACAGGTCACAGGTTTCGATGGAGTGGGCCAAGGTATCGCTGGCGGTCAGGTCCAGGCGCTGTACCTGGAAGTTGAAGCGGGCGGCGCTGCTGTGGGTGATGGCCTGGGCAATGGCGTCGTAACGCTCGGTATGGCCCAGCAGCACGGTGGGGCAGTTCAGGCCGCTGAGAGCCGGGTGGTGGGCGAGGTAGTAGAGAAAGTGTTCGACGGCGCGGGCCTTGTCCATGACGTGTGTCCTTGTGTGCCTTGGGAAAGGGGGCAGGCGCCGTGCACAGCACCTGCCGGATGCCTGCCGGTTAGAACGGCCACATCGCAGTGCCGAACGGCACCACGGCATCGGCTTGCATCATTTCAACGGCGGCCTCGTGGGTCGGTGCTTCAAACCAGTCGTCGAGTTGCAGTTCGGTTTCCAGGTCGTTTTCCAGTACTTGCATGGTGTATCTCCTAGAGGACGGTGTTTGAGTACGGCCTGCCAACGGGCTTCGCTGGCAAGTGGAATGAACCTAGGAGAGGCTGTTACTTAATGCAAAATATTTATTGACACGGTTTCATTTGGATTTTTTCTTCTGTTTTTTTAGCACGCATTTTTTCTGAGGAAAAACAGTGAGCTGGCAGCCTCTTGTTGACGGAAATTTCGGATCGCCAATTTTCCCAAAGATGACAGCTGTAACGCAGATTTTCCGCGATGTAACGATTAGTTTACGACTAAACGGTGGCGTTATTGGGCGACTCGAAGCTGTAAGGAATCCCTGACAGATCGTCGCATGCACCGTTCGGGGGCGGGCGTAAGCTGTCGAGCGGTGTACAATGCGCCGCGTTTTACTGTGACCCCCTTTGCGTAACCCGCAAAAGGCCAAGACCTTGGGGTTTGCCGACCCCGATCACTCCGCCCGGCCACGAGCCTGGCGGGTTCGATTTCGTCACAGATAAAAACAAACAGGTGACGCATGACCATTAGAAAGACGCTGTACTCCTGGTGCCTGCGCTGGGGTTTGAGCGGCGCTGCTTGAGTCGAGATTCCAGGCAGCAACCTGCATTCAATATCCTCAAACCTTGCGTGAGACCCTTTTCATGAGTGGACCCCATTCCCCTTCAGGCGAGCTGAAACGCGGCCTGAAAAATCGGCATATCCAGTTGATCGCCCTCGGTGGCGCCATCGGCACCGGCTTGTTCCTCGGCTCGGCCGGGGTGCTCAAGTCCGCCGGCCCGTCGATGATCCTGGGTTATGGAATCTGCGGCTTCATCGCCTTCATGATCATGCGCCAGCTCGGCGAAATGATCGTCGAAGAGCCGGTCGCCGGTTCCTTCAGCCACTTTGCCCACAAGTACTGGGGCGGTTTCGCCGGCTTCCTGTCGGGTTGGAACTGCTGGATTCTGTACATCCTGGTGGGCATGTCCGAGCTGACCGCCGTGGGCAAGTACGTGCACTACTGGTGGCCGGAGATCCCGACCTGGGTCTCGGCGGCGGCGTTCTTCGTATTGATCAACTTGATCAACCTGGCCAACGTCAAAGTCTTCGGTGAAGCTGAGTTCTGGTTCGCCATCATCAAGGTCGTGGCCATCGTCGGCATGATCGCACTGGGCAGCTACCTGCTGGTCAGCGGCAGCGGCGGCCCGCAGGCCTCGGTGAGTAACCTGTGGGAACACGGCGGCTTCTTCCCCCATGGCGTGGGCGGTTTGGTGATGGCCATGGCGATCATCATGTTTTCCTTCGGTGGCCTGGAAATGCTCGGCTTCACCGCCGCCGAAGCCGACCAGCCACGCACCGTGATCCCCAAGGCCATCAACCAGGTGATCTATCGCATCCTGATCTTCTACATCGGCGCCCTGGTGGTGCTGTTGTCGCTGACGCCGTGGGACAGCCTGCTGGCGACCCTCAATGCGTCCGGCGATGCCTATAGCGGCAGCCCGTTCGTGCAGGTGTTTTCGATGCTGGGCAGCAACACCGCTGCACACATCCTTAACTTTGTGGTCCTGACCGCAGCGTTGTCGGTCTACAACAGCGGCACCTACTGCAACAGCCGCATGCTGCTGGGCATGGCCGAGCAGGGCGACGCGCCCAAGGCCCTGGCCAAGATTGATAAACGCGGCGTGCCGGTGCGCTCCATCCTCGCCTCGGCGGCAGTGACCCTGGTGGCGGTGCTGATGAACTACTTCATCCCGCAACACGCGCTGGAACTGCTGATGTCCCTGGTGGTGGCCACGCTGGTGATCAACTGGGCGATGATCAGCTTCTCCCACTTCAAGTTCCGCCAGCACATGAACCGCACCGGTCAGGTGCCGCTGTTCAAGGCGCTGTGGTACCCGTACGGCAACTTCGTTTGCCTCGCGTTTGTGGTGTTTATCCTGGTGATCATGCTGATGATTCCGGGGATCCAGGTGTCGGTTTACGCGATCCCGGTGTGGGTGGCGTTTATGGCGGTGTGTTACTGGCTCAAGAACAAGCGCAGTGCTGAAGCCGCGTTGAACACAGCGAGTGCTGCGTTGAAGTAAACAGATGCACGTCCACAGAAAACCCCGCGTCCTGTATTCCTCTATCGGGAACTCAGGACGCGGGGTTTTTGAGTTTTCAAGTCGTCAATTTTTTGAAATCACGCCGCTCATGTATTCATTCAAATCGCGAAAGTCCTTGACGGTCCAGGCATGCGGCGCGACCTGCACACCGTTTTCGCGCAGCGTTTTCGGGATCAAATCTCCATTCGGGCGAAGTATGACCGAAGAAACAATAACGCCCGGATAAGCCGCCAGCCGTTTTTTGAAGGCGGGCGTTGTAAGGTCGGGTGTAGGCGGGTTGCTTTTCTTCGCCAACGGCCCCGTGGCCTTGAGGTCTGGCCCGTGGCACATGGCGCATCGCTGTGAATAGAGGTTTTTGCCATTGGCATTATCTGCAAAGGACAGTGATGTTTGAATGAGTGATAAGGTGCCGAGCAAAGTGATCAGTAGTGTTTTCATGTTCATGCGTCCTTGTTGATGTTGTCCGAATTGGGCGTGTCCGTTGCCTAAGGTTTTTGATTGATGCTGGTAATTTCCAATAACGTCCACCTGCCCGACGCCGAGATCGAGTTGACCGCCATTCGCGCCCAGGGGGCGGGTGGGCAGAACGTCAACAAGGTGTCGAGCGCGGTGCACCTGCGTTTTGATATTCCGGCGTCGTCGTTGCCGGACTTCTACAAGGAGCGCTTGCTGGCGCTGCGCGACAGCCGCATCACCAGCGAAGGGGTGCTGATCCTCAAGGCCCAGCAATACCGCACCCAGGAACAGAACCGCGCCGACGCGCTCGAGCGCCTGGTGGAGTTGATCCTCAGCGCCACCAAAGTGGAGAAGAAGCGCCGTCCGACCAAGCCGACCCTGGGCTCGAAGAAACGCCGTCTCGAATCCAAGACCAAGCGCGGCAGCATCAAGGCCGGGCGCGGCAAGGTCGACTTTTAGTCAGTCGCCACGTGCCTCGCGGGCCTTGGGTGCCTGTCGGTACAGGTACACGCTCAGCAGCAAGCCGCCGAGGGCGGCGAGAGCGGCGAACAGGAAGATCGAGGCAAAGCCGAAGCCAGCCGCCACAGCCCCGGCCAATGGGCCGGTGATGCCCAGCGACAAGTCAATAAACAACGAGTAGGCCCCCACGGCGGAGCCTCGGCTGGAGGCCGGCACCAGGTTGACGGCCTCCACGCCAAGCGCCGGGAACACCAGGGAAAAGCCAAAGCCGCTCAATGCGGCGCCAGCCAGGGCCAGGTTGGCGTCCGGCGCCAGCCACAGCAACAGCAAGCCGAGAATCTCTACTGACAGGCAGGCAATCGCCACGCGAAAGCCGCCGATGCGGTTGATCAAATTGCCGAACAACAACCGTGCACCGATGAAGCTGGCGCCGAACAGGCTCAGGGCCCACACCGCGTTATCCCAGTGCTGCGTGGTGTAATACAACGTGATAAAGGTGGCGATGGTGCCAAAGCCGATAGAACCCAAGGCCAACGCGCAGCCGTGGGGCAGTACGCGGCCCAGCACGTTCATGAACGGCAGGCGCACGCCGGCCACAATCGGCGCGGCGACCTTGTTCCAGGCCAGCAGCAGGCCGACGATGGCCAGCAGGATAATGCTGACGCCCATGCTCCACAGGCCGAAACTCTTCACCAGGACCACGCCCAGCGGCGCGCCAACGGCCAGCGCGCCATAGCTGGCAATGCCGTTCCAGGAGATGACCTTGGCCGTATTCGCCGCGCCTACCCGGCCGATGCCCCAGCCGATGGCGCCCGAGCCCACCAGGCTTTCCGCGCTGCCCAGTACCAATCGACCGACAAGCAAGCTGCCCAGGCTGACGGCCGGCAGGTTTGAAAACCACGCTGCGAGCAGCATGAACACGCCACTCAGGCCGCAGCCCGCCAGGCCGATCAGCACGGCGCGCTTGCTGCCCAGGTTATCGATGATTTTGCCGGCGTAAGGACGGCTCAGCAGGGTGGCCAGGTATTGCACGCTGATCACCAGCCCTGCGATCACCGCGCCATAGCCCAGCTCACTGTGGACATAGCCCGGCAATACAGCCAGGGGAATGCCAATATTCAGGTAGCCGATAAAGGTGAACAACACGATGGAAACAACTTGCAGCGTGACCGCCATGGGGCGCTGGGTATCTGGCATGGGGAGAGGTCCACTGTCGCAGCAGGTAAAGATAGGCTGCTAATGATACCGGGGCTTTGGCGTGCGCAGGGCGGTAAAACGCAAAAACGTCAGATCAAAAAGACGTCAGGTTTTGGCAGGCGCCAGTAATTGGGTGGTGACCAGAGCCGCCAAGGCGTTTTCCTGGGTGCCGAAGCGCTTGAGCAGCACGGCTTGTTTGTCCGCGCTGAGACGGTTCCACACGTCGACCATTTGCAAGGCAGCATCGAGTACGGCGGTGTCGGGGAGGGTGTCGGTCATGATGGGGAATCTCGGGTGATTCAGGCAGTGTGGAAAGCGCTCAAAGCTGCGCTTTCCACACGGTCTGGTACGGCGTCAGTCCTGGCTTTTGCTGTCGACTGGTTTTGCTTCTTTGGCCTCAGGCTGCTTGGCGCTGGCCTGCTGCGGTGTTGGCTGCTCAGTTTCGTGCAGGCTTGGGAAGGGGAGATTAGGTATCTCGTGCATCGTCGTCGCTCCTCGCAAGGTCTGTTTTTTCAATCGCAGGTGATTCCGCGCTCTCAAAAAGCCTTGGCAGGATACAGCACTGTAAATGACAAAAAGACTTTTATATCGACGGATGCACGAACCTTCATGGTTTTTACGCAAGTGACAAGAGGTCACACCGTTCAGAACGGCACTTTGCCCAGGATCATGTCGCGGTACATCACAAAATCCCCTATCAAGCTGTAGAACGGGTGCTGAAAGGTGGCCGGGCGGTTCTTTTCGAAGAAGAAGTGGCCAATCCAGGCAAAGCTGTAGCCCGCGATAGGCAAGGCGATCAACAGGCCCAGGGAACCCCGGCCGATGGCATACGCCAGGATCCCGATCACCAGCGTTGTGCCGATAAAGTGCAGGCGCCGGCAGGTGCTGTTGGCGTGCTCGGCCAGGTAATAAGGGTAAAACTCGGCGAAGCTGTTGAATCGCTTGACGTTTTCCACGGTGATCGGCCCTTTGGTTGTTATGCCGCCCAACAGGTGTTCGGCGGGGAGCTTATTTGAGTCTAGAGTGATCAGTGGTAACAGCCAGTGACATTAGATGCCACTTTAGTATCCTTGGCTTCCTGGCTGCCGTTTTGAGCCTGCTTTATTAAGAAGACGCCATGAGCGAACGAACAACTTCTGCAAGCTGGGCAATGGGGATAGTCAAGGCACTGGAAATGGATGGCCTGGATTGCCGCGCTCTGTTCAAACAGCTGGGCCTGGACTACGCCGCCCTCAACGACCCCGACGCGCGGTTCCCGCAGGATTCCATGACCCGCCTGTGGCAGCGCGCAGTGGAGCTGTCGGGCAACCCGGCGATTGGCCTGAACATGGGCAAGGTGGTGCGCCCGGCGTCGTTTCATGTGACCGGTTATGCGTTGATGTCCAGTAACACACTGGCTGAAGGTTTTATGCGGCTGGTGCGTTACCAGCGGATCATCGCCGAAAGCGCCGACTTGAGTTTCCGACTTTTACCTGAAGGCTATGCGCTGATTCTGACGGTGCATGGCGACCATCTGCCGCCCACCAGGCAAAGCGCCGAAGCCTCCCTGGCCTGTGCGTTGGCGCTGTGCGGCTGGCTGACCGGGCGCACCCTGCAACCGCGCAAAGTCCTTTTGCAAGGTGAACAGCCGGCTGACCTGGAGCCCTATAAGCAAGCGTTTCATGCCCCGTTGGAGTTCAACGCGGCCTATGACGCGTTGATTTTCGAGCGCGCCGACATGGACGCGCCGCTGCCCACGGCCAACGAGGCCATGGCGCTTTTGCACGACCGGTTTGCCGGTGAATACCTGGCGCGCTTTTCCGAGAGCCGCGTGACCCACAAGGCGCGCCAGGTGCTGTGTCGTCTACTGCCCCAGGGCGAACCCAAGCGTGAAGTGGTGGCTCAGACGTTGCACCTGTCCCAACGCACCTTGCAGCGGCGTTTGCAGGAGGAGGGCACGAGTTTCCAGACCTTGCTCGACGACACCCGCCGCGAACTGGCCGAGCAATACCTGGCGCAGCCAAGCATGACGCTGCTGGAGATTGCCTACCTGCTGGGCTTTGCCGATCCCAGCAACTTCTTCCGTGCGTTCCGCCGCTGGTTCGATGCCACGCCCGGCGAATACCGGGCGCGGTTGCAAGACACGGCGCCCGTCAGTGACGCCAGAACGCCGGGATGCACAGAACAAAGACTGTGATGATTTCCAGACGGCCCAGCAGCATGCCCAGGGACAGGATCCACTTGGCCGCATCCGGCAGGCTGGCGAAGTTGCCCGCCGGGCCAATGGTTTCGCCAAGGCCGGGGCCGACGCCGGAGACGGTACTGGCGGCGCCGGTGAGTGCGGTCATCCAGTCCAGGCCCAGCAGCGACAGGGCCAAAGCGATCGCGCAGATGGTGATGGCGAAGAAAAACGAGAAGGTCAGGATCGACCGTACGATTTCTTCGTCGAGACGGTGGCCGTTGTACTTCTGCTTGATCACGGCACGCGGGTGAATCAGCTGGTTCAAGTTGGCCTTGAGCAGGATGTAGGCAACCTGGAAGCGGAAAATCTTGATCCCGCCCGCGGTGGAGCCCGAGCAACCACCGATAAAGCCCAGATAGAAGAACAGCATCAGTGAGAAGTTGCCCCAGAGGCTGTAGTCCCCCAGTGCAAAGCCCGTGGTGGTCACGACTGACGTGACGTTCAGCGCCACGTGGCGCAAGGCATCCAGCCAATGCAAGTTGGTGGTCCACCAGTACCAAGTGCCGAGCACCAGCCAGGTCACCACCAGCAAACCGAGCAAACCCTGTACCTGTTGGTCGCGGATCAAGGCCTTGCGATTACCGCGCAAGGTGGCCACGTACAGGGTAAACGGCAGGCTGCCGAGGATCATCACCACCACCGCCACCCAGTGCACCGCCGGTTGTTTCCAGTGCGCGAGGGATTCGTCGGAGGTGGAGAAACCACCGGTGGAAATCGCCGACATCGCGTGGTTGATCGCATCGAACAGGCCCATGCCGGCCCACCAGAACGCCAGGCTGCCCAGAATGGTGATGCCCACATACGCCGCCACGATCAGCCGCGCCACCATGTGCGAGCGGGGCATGACCTTTTCCGAGCGGTCCGAGGACTCGGTCTGGAACAGGCGCATCCCACCAATGCGCAGCAGCGGCAGGATCGCCACCGCCATGCCGATAAAGCCGATACCGCCCAGCCAGTGCAGCAGTGAACGCCACATCAGTATGCCCGGCGACATGCTGTCCAGGCCGCTCAGTACCGTGGAACCGGTGGCGGTGATGCCGGACATGCTTTCGAAAAACGAATCGGTGTAACTGATGTGCTGAGTCAGCAAAAACGGCAGCGCAGCGAACACGCACACCACCACCCAGCTGGTGACCGTGAGCAGGTACATGTCGCGTGGGCGCAGGTGCACATGTTCGGGACGGCCTGGGATAACCAGCGCCAGCCCCGCGATAAAGGTGATCAGGCTGGCCCACAGGAACGAGGGCAAGTCGCTGGTGCGTTCGAAGATCACCAGGGTGGCCATGGGCACAACCATGGCGATCGCGAGTGTGATCAGGAAGATGCCGATGATGAATCCGATGATGCGCAGGGTCGGCAACGCCATGAAGTGAGCTCGAAATAGGGCAGAGGCGCCATTCTACCTGGGGTGCGGGGCATGTAAACCCGGGGCTGTCGGTGCGCCGCGAGTCTCATCGTTCCGGTTGCGCAAGACAACTATGTAATTCATCCGCGGCCCTTGATCCAAGCAGCATGGATGCTTCCCAGTCAATGGCTCCAAGGTGGTCCCATGTCCTCTAATCACGTGCCGCTGCATCCCTCGATCAGGCGGCGATTGTCGTCGATCGATACGCCGCTCCAGGTTTCCCAACTGAACGACCTGGTGGCGCTGAATGTCACGATCCGACGTTTTTTCCAGCAACAGCCAACATTCCAGGGATTTGTCCAGGACGCGCTGGAACAGGCGTTCCCTGCGTTGGGTTCCTACAGCGATCCTCAGGCGATCTTCATCCGCGAGGGCAACACCAACCCGTTGTTCGACCGTGACCACACCCACAACCTGCCTGCCCATGTGTTGGATGCCGTGGTCCGGCGAATTGTCCATCAGCAGCCGTCGGACTATGCCAAAGGCAAGACTGCCTTTGAGCGCCGGACCGGAACGGGGGATGCCACCACGCCGGTGACCGAGTTGACCCCCGCCACTTTCGATCGTTTTCTGGACGCCTTGGCGGGCGAGCTGCCGGTGCGTTATGAGCGTTATCTGCAGCATTATTGGTCGAGCCCGATTGGCCTGACCGACACCCGAACGCGCAAGGCCTGGCTGATCGCCCAGAGGTCCGAGCAACTGCGGCTTGAGGCCGAGTTGCTCAAGAGCGATGGCACCTTGAGCGACGGTGCCTACGTGCTGCTGACTAAAATCCTGCGCTATCCCGATAACGCGTCCCGGCAGCAGCACCTCAAGGGCTACCGGCCCTCTGTGTTCAGTGTGGCGCTCAAGGGTGAGGGCGCCGCGCCGAGTTTGCTGCTGCACGGTGCGTTGGTGCTGACTGCCAGGGAGCCCGGCGGTCAATCCGCCAGCTCGGCACCAGATCGTGAGTTGGCGAGTGATGCCTCGGTCGGCACGGTTGTGTTGTTCACCCCGGAAAGAGGGCTTGAAGGGTTTGAAACGCTGGCGCAGCTCGATCAGGAGCTGCATCGCCGATTGAGCGCCGAGACGACCTTCGAAGAGCTGTTGATGATGATTGCCCAAAAGCACCACATCCGTGGGATGGGCACGCACAAGCAGGCGAACGCACAGAACCAGTGGCTGTACCGGGAAATCACCGACTCGGCCTGTGCGGCAAGCGTTGAGGCGCAATGTGAGCGACTGCGTGAGGACTTCGCCACCCAGATCGAGCATTTTCGCGGTCGTGAGCTGTTTGACGGGATCAGTGACCTGCCCGATAGCCTGAACCGCGTCACTGATTTGGGCGATACCTTCGGCCTGCAATCCATTGAGCTGGCCCGAGAGCCCAAGCGCATCGCCGGGCGACTCAAGGCGTTCCTGAAGTCGGCATCACCGGCCGAGCAAACCGCATGGACGAGCGCTTTCACACAGTATCAACACGAGCTTGCGCGTGTGCTTGAATGGGACGGCTTGCCCTCCCTGCAGCAGTTCGGTGACAAGGCGACGTTGCTGGCCTACGCCAATGAGCAACTGCGCAACGCCTTGAAAGCCGAGCATGGGCTTGAGGTGGACCCCGATCACATCAAGGTCCAGACCAGAACGCCACGCCTACCGTCGGCGGTGTATGGCGCCGGCGCCAGGCCGGTGATACCGGATGAAGGACCGCGCCACCTCACGCACACCCGCAGCTTGACCCAAGTGGCCCTGGAAAACGTCGGCGGGTTGGATTTCAACTTCGTCAATTTCTCCACGATCACCGATAACCAAGGCAAACCCTACGAGGGCCTGAGCGCTTCCCAGGTCAAGGACCTGGTCCGAGGCCTGAACATCGGTGAAAAATATGATGCCTTTCTCAAGGACCGCTTGCTGACATCGCCCGCAGCCCTTGCCCAGCGAGACAGTTACGCGACGCTCATGCAATACCAGGTACGTGTGGATGCCGTTGAGGCAAAGATCGCCGGGGATTTCCTGCCCAATCGACACGACCGGGGATTCAACTGGGTCAATTGCGCGCTGGATCACCCTGAAGATACCAGTGAGCGTGCCCTGGTCGAGGGCCATCGCATTTTGGTGCGCAGCCTCAAACTGCGCGGTGCCCGGGTGCGTGGTGTGCGGGTGTTCAGTACAGCGTCGGAGTCTGTCGGTTCGCTGGTGGTGTATATGCCCCAGGCGCCTTTGGGGCGTGTGTTTTACGAGTTCAGCGATCGCGCTGCCTTTTATCGCGAGGTGATCAACCACAGCGCCTGGCACGACTACCTGGTGAGTCGCGTCAGTCGAGATGAACAGTCGAGCGTGCGTAACCTGTTGAAGACGCCGGTGCCCGGCACGCTGGTGCATCTGGCCAGGATTGCGGACAACATCTTTCTGGAGGCTTACGAGATCGAAGCCTCGGCGGCGATCAATTCAGCCGCCGCCCAATCGACCACGACCCAGGAAACCAACATCGACACGGTGTCTGGTGTGACTGAAGTGGCGCTGGATGTGGTCATGGCGATCCTGCCGATCAAGGTGACCATGGTGATCGGTTTGGCCAGGAGCCTGTATTCACTGGTCAAGGCCATCGAAGCGGCGAAACAGGGGGACCGGGAGGTGGCGGCCCATGGCTTTGTCAGAGCTTTCGCCGAATTGGTTGGCACGGTGTTTGATGGCTGGATGGGCCATGCACCGTCCCGCAAACCCTCCCAGCCCTGGGGGTTGAACAGCAAAATGGCGCAACGCACAGTGCCTTCGCGGTTAACGCCATTGAAGGGCTGGGAGCGCCAGAACGTGTTCACCCAGGCGCCCGTAAACGGTGGTTTGGCGAGGCACTTTCTGAAGGACGCCGGGCATTGGTACCTCGTCAAGTACGACGCCGATGTGCACGTCTGGCGCGTAATCGATGCACGCACGCCGTTCGCTTTTCATCATGCGCCGATCCGCCGACATGCCTTGGGGCATTGGGAAATCGCTGCACCGGCCATTGGCTTGAAAGGTGGTTTCCCCGTTGAGCGGACATTGATGAATGCCTTTCCCTATTTGTCTCGAACCCGTGCGCGGCAAGTGCTCGACTCGTTCAGCTTCCCTCAGGGGCGGGTCCTGGAACTGGAGTTGGAGTTTGCGAGGGAAATAAGTACCTGGCGTGAGATCCCCAGCCGTTTTCAGGCCTACCTGAACCGCCCCGTGGATGATGTGTGGGACTTGTTGAACGGCTACCAACCGCTTGGCGCGTCGACCGTCACGGTCAGCGAACCTGCCGTCGTGGTGCCAGGCCCCGGTTTCCCCATAGTGCCAAGTGTGTTGCCGGGCAAGTACGTATGGTCTGGCTGGAGGCTGGAGCTGGATGCTTCGCAGTTGACGCCCAATGCATCTCGCCCTCACACGTTCAAGGTACCTCAAGCGTCAGGCGTTGCAGCCGCAGATGTCATCCAGGTGGAGCAGCAGTTCTATCCAATCCTGCCCAAGGGGGACAGTTTTCCCGACAATTGGGTTCATATCTATGATCCGCGCTTGCCGCCGAGTGTCACCGCTGACATTGACGTGATGGTGAGCCGCAACATCTTTCAACAGCCTCGCTTGGCGTGTTTCGATGTGTCTAGCAATCAATGGCTGATCGATAGCAGTCGGCACTTTAAGCGAACTCCAGCTGGCTATGCGATGGAGGCCTTTCCGGTCTTGACCACACGCGCCGCTAAAAAATTGGTCGGTGCGCTGTCCGATTACTGCAATCCTGGCGGCGTTGTCAGCTCAAGCGGGCTGACGGCGTTCCTGGCTCAGTTGAACAGATGGCGTGCAAAAGGCATGGGGCTGGGGCTTGATCCATTGATGCTGCTTCAGCCTTTATCGATTATCGACAACCAAGCCCTTTCAGGGTTTGTAACGCTGAATTTCAACTTGCCCAAGACGTACGGGAATAATCTGCTGGACCCATGGGGTGCAGTCCAAGCCAGAGCATTGCTGAAGGGCCATTTGGGCGCGATGGGCTACCAGTTCATTGCCGACGGAGGGCCGAGCCCGGAGTTGTTATTTCGATGGCCGCAAGGTGACACGGTGTACTGCATGATTCCGAGGGGCGGCGTATCCTCGGCGCGTCACTTTGTCCCAGGTGCGCCATCGCAGCTGAGCCTGAATGTTCTGGATGAGGTGAGCAAAACGCTCATCCGGCAAAGTCAGGACAGCGGGAAGTTTGTAGTGCTGCAGGGCGGGCTGATCAATCGTTATAACAGCGCTATTGCTTCCATCATCAGGGGCTGACGCAAAGGCGGGAGACTTGTGACCAGGCACCGCAAGCATTGCGCTTGCGGTGCGCTGCTTTGATCAGAACTCGTGATCAGCGTTATCCGGATTGAGGTCGCTGATGCCCAGCTTGCCCGCTGCGGCTTCGATCGAACCGGTCTGCTTGACCAGCGAGGCGATCGCGTCGCGCACGATCTGGTTGCCGGCGTCATTGCCGGCCGCGATCAACTGGTCGTAGTGCTCACCCTTGTTGGCGTGATCAACGATGACCTGCATCTTGGCTTCGGTCGCAGCCAGGTCTGCCTTCAGCGCGGTGTCGGCAGCCGGATCGGCCTTGGCCACCAGGGATGCCAGGCTCGCGCCGGTCATCTTGGTGCCGTCGACGCGGGTGTACTCGCCCAGGTAGACGTTGCGGATGCCCTTGGCGTCATAGAACTGCGAGTTGTGGGTGTTATCGCTGAAGCAATCGTGTTCGTCTTCCGGCGAGTTGGCTTCCAGGGAAACCTTCATGCGTTCACCGGCCAGTTCGCCGAGGGACAGGCTACCCATGCCGAACAGCATTTTGCGCAGGCCGTCGGTGGCAGGTTCTGCCTCCAGGGTGGCGCGGTAGTTGTCTTCGACGTTGGGTTTCCAGTTGCCGACCATTTCCTGCAGGTCGCTGACCAGCAGTTGGGTCACGGCGCTCAGGTAGGCACGGCGGCGCTCGTTGTGGCCGCCCGTGGCGCCATCACCGGTCAGGTAGTCCGACGCAGGACGGTTGCCGGCGCCAGGGCCGGTGCCGTTCAGGTCCTGGCCCCAGAGCAGGAATTCGATGGCGTGGTAGCCGGTGGCGACGTTGGCTTCGGAACCGCCCAGCTCATTGAGGCTGGCGAGTTTTTCCGGAGTGATGTCCTTCACGTCGATCTTGTCTTCGCCGACCTGGATCTCGGTGTTGGCGATGATGTTGGCCGTGGCGCCTGGGTTACCCAGGGCGTGCTCGTAGGATTTGTCTACGTAGTCGATCAGGCCTTCGTCCAGGGGCCAGGCGTTAACCTGACCTTCCCAATCGTCGATGATGGTGTTGCCGAAGCGGAACACTTCGCTCTGCAGGTAAGGCACGCGAGCGGCAACCCAGGCGGCACGGGCGGCTTTCAGGGTTTCGTCGTTCGGCTTGGCGAGGAACGCGTCGATAGCGGTCTGCAGGGTTTTCGCCGTGGACTCGGAATCGCTGTACACCGCAAAGACCATGTCGGCGTAATGCGCGACCACGGCCTTGGCAGCCGCTTCGTCGACCTTGCCGGCAGGGGTGGCAGCCGCTGGAGCGGTAGTGCTGGCAGCCGGGGTCGGCGCCTGGGGCGCTGCGGCCTTGTCTTTACCTTCGCCGCAACCGGCGAGAGAAATGGCAATGGCCAGCAGACTGGCGGTGGCCAGGGGCATACGAATCATGGCGAACATCCTGCTTCGGTTGTTGATAGGGCGCGCGCGAGAGCGCAAAAACTGCGACATAATGCGAAAGATTTGCATTTTGTGTAAAGGGTTAAACGCGGGAAATATTCAGTATCGTTTTGCCGCGTCAGAGAATGGCTGCGTTATTGCGCTCGGCCTGCTTCAAAAAAACCGCCAGCTCCCGGGCCTGCAGGGGTTTGCTGTAGTAGTAGCCCTGACCTTCATGGCAGCCCTCGGAGATGATGTAAGCCTCCTGCTCGGCGGTTTCCACGCCTTCGGCGATGACCTGCATGCCCAGGCTTTTGCCCAGTTGGATAATCGCCCGCACGATCGTCGCATCGTCGTCATCGTCCAGCAGGTCCTGGACGAAGCTCTTGTCGATCTTGATCTTGTCCAGCGGCAGGCTCTTGAGATAGCTCAGCGATGAATAGCCGGTGCCGAAGTCATCGATGGCGATCAATGCCCCGGAACGGCGCAGGCTCAGCAGGTGCTGGGCGGCCGTGCTGATGTCTTCCATCAGGCCGGTTTCGGTGACTTCCAGCTCCAGGCTGCGCGGCGGTAGCCGGTAGATTTGCATCAGGTTATTGACCACCCGTGGCAACTCGGCGTGGTGCAACTGCACGGTAGACAGGTTGACCGCCATGCGCAGGTCGGTGAAGCCCTGGTCATGCCATTCGCGCAATTGCCGGCAGGCCTGGTCCAGCACCCATTCGCCAATCGGGATGATGGTGCCGTTCTGCTCGGCCAGCGGAATAAACAGGTCCGGCGGCACCAGGCCGTGTTCCGGATGTTGCCAGCGGATCAGCGCCTCTACACCCACTACATGTTGGTCGCGATAGCTGATTTGCGGCTGGTATACCAAGTGGAACTGCTCACGGCCCAAGGCGTCGCGCAGGTCTTTTTCCAGCTCGCGGCGACGGCGCATTTCGCTGTCGACGCTGGCGATATAGAACTGATAGCGGTTGCGCGAACGGCTCTTGGCCAGGGTCATGGTCTGTTCGGCTTTTTGCAGCAACTTCTCGGTGCTGTCGCCGTCTTCCGGGAACAGGGTGATGCCGATGGTGGCGCGCAGGCGAATTTCCTCATGATCGAGGGCAAACTCCGCCTCCAGGTCGTCGAGGATACTTTGCGCCAGCTCCGCCGCTTCGTAGGGCTGGTCAATATCGGCCTGTACCAGGGCGAATTGGTCGCCGCCCAGGCGGGCGAGGGTGCCGAGGCGGCCGCTGTGGGCACGCAACCGGTCTGCCAGGGCCAGCAACAATTTGTCGCCAGCCTGGTAGGTGAACTGCTCGTTGACGCTTTTGAAGTCATCCAGCCCCACGCACAACACCGCCACGCGGCGCTGGCGGCGGCCGGCGTCGATGAGGATCCTGTCCAGTTGCTCCTGCAGTTTCTGGCGATTCGGCAGCCCGGTCAGGAAGTCGTATTGAGCCATGCGCAACAGGCTGCTTTCTGCTTCATGGCGCAGGTGGGTGTTGCGCTCGATGGATTCGAGCAACTGGTTGGCGGTGTTGATCCACAACCCCAACTCGTTGTGCTCGTGGCCCTTGAGTTGCGGGATCTTGTGCTCGCTGGGGCGGTCCGGGTTGATCGACGTCAGGTGCTCGATAATCCGCGAGAGCGGCTTGGTCAGCAGCCAGTGGTAAACCAGATACAACACCAGGCCCATGGCCAAGGCACGTAACACCCCGGAAATAAAGATGATCACCGAGCTGACAATAAAACCTTTGCCATAGGTGGCCGTGTCCAGAGTGATGCTCAGGTCGCCGTAATACTCGCTGTAGGGGCCCTTACCGACCAATGCGGTGGTGAAGGTGCGTTCCCGTCCCAGGATCAGATCGGTCAACCAGCGGCTGGAGGATTGCTGCAAGGCACGGTTTTTTTCCGCGAGCATGGTTTCGTTGGGATGACCGATGGAGGCCATGCGCACGGCGTCGTCCTGAAACAGCCCTTCGATCACCTGCATACCCATCTCGCGGTCCAGGCTGTAGACGGCCTGGGTCGAGGGGTCGCGAAACATGTCGAGGATGCGCTGGGCATCGCCCGCAACGGCCTGGCGCGTCTTGTACGCATCGAAAACGATCTGCGCCACGCTCAGCGCCACGCCCACGATCAACGCCGACAGCAGCACAACCCGTAGCAACTTCACCGACAAGCTGTTCTTGAGTTCCAGCTTCAAAGGGGCATTCCTTGTCTCATGCGGGTGGCCTTCACTATGCCATGAGTATTGGCAATCTGGTGATGGCAGTCAAAGGGACATTGGGCCATCCGTAAAAAGTTACGAAAAACGGAACCGAAGACTCGGAACTGGCCACCCAAGTCATGAAAGGAATACCCCTTTCACACATTTCGGAGTATTGAGGATGATCGCAGCAGGAGCAGGAATGGCAGCAGCATCGGCGCTGGCCCCTATGGTTCTTCCACTGGTGGGCCAGGCGGCAAGCATGGCAGCGGACCTCGCAAAAACCGTGTTGAGTGGCTCAGTGGGTTCTGCCGGCGGGAGTTCGAGCCAGCCGCCGCAAATCACATTCTAATGGCGCAGGCCTGGTGCCCGCGCCGAAAAGCCCTGAGCGAGGGGGCAAGCAAGACTGCTTGCCCCCTTGAGCTACCAGCGTCTTCTTGTTTATTGCGAGAACGTGACCGTAATCTTTTCAGCCTTTGGCGCGGAAAAATCTACGGGTTTGTCTGAAGCCTCAGTGTCCTCGCCTCCAATTTTCTTTGCCATCGCATCCGCAAAGGGTTGAAGCAGTGGCGCAATCGCCTTGACCACATCTCCCACGACGGGAATGGCTGCTTTCAACAGGTCTCCAACCACCGGAATTGCTGCCGTTGCACCATTAATCATTGTTATTTCTCCGACAGGTAGTAGAGGAAAATTCCTCTCGCTGATTGCGTGGCAAAAACGGCCTGTTGGGTTCCGCCTTTTTTACAGCATAAAAAAGCCCGGCAATCGCCGGGCTCTTTTTACTGCAAGGGTTGCTTAGGCAGTGAAGGTCTTGCCTTCGAACTGCTCAGCCACGAACTTCCAGTTGACCAGGTTCCAGAACGCTTCCACATACTTTGGACGCACGTTGCGGTAGTCGATGTAGTAGGCGTGTTCCCATACGTCGCAGGTCAGCAGCGGGGTGTCGCCGCTGGTCAGCGGGTTGCCGGCGCCGATGGTGCTGGCCAGGGCCAGGGAACCGTCAGCCTTTTTCACCAGCCAGCCCCAACCGGAACCGAAGGTGCCGACGGACGTCTTGGTGAACTCTTCCTTGAACTTGTCGAACGAACCGAACGCAGCGTTGATGGCTTCAGCCAGTGCGCCGGTAGGTTGGCCGCCGGCGTTAGGCGCCAGGCAGTTCCAGTAGAAAGTGTGGTTCCAGACCTGAGCGGCGTTGTTGAAGATGCCGCCCGAAGAGGATTTGACGATCTCTTCCAGGGTCTTGCCTTCGAACTCGGTGCCAGGCACCAGGTTGTTCAGGTTCACGACGTAGGTGTTGTGGTGCTTGTCGTGGTGGTATTCCAAGGTTTCCTTGGAGATGTGCGGCTGCAGGGCATCGTGTGCGTAGGGCAGCGGCGGCAATTCGAAAGCCATGATGATTCTCCTAATCAGGTCAGTTGCGGTGAGCGCAAGGCCGATCACGGGCGGCCAAACAAGCGCCGGGGAGTTTGTACTCTTTGCGGCGCAGGGGCAGGATCATAGCACCGGGGGTGCGGCAAAACCACGCAACAACTGTGTGGAATAGAGGTTCCAGAGCCTTTTGGAATAAGTTCATGGCGCGCTTATTAATTGGTAGGCCACGCTGAACATCATCACCGCCACCAGCAGGTCCAGCAGGCGCCAGGTGGCGGGGCGTGCAAGCCAGGGTGCGAGCCACGCCGCGCCGAGCGCCAGGGTGGTGAACCACAGGAATGATGCGCTTGCGGCCCCGGCGACATAGGCGCCAGGTTCGGTCTGTTGTGCGCCGAGCGAGCCGATCAGCAGCACGGTGTCCAGGTAAACGTGGGGGTTGAGCAGCGTCACCGCCAAGGCACTGAGCAACACGGCGCGCAACGAGCGCACTTTCAGGTTGCCGCCTTGTTCCAGGCTCTGCGTGGAGAACGCCCGCCGCAGTGCCAGAGTGCCATACCACAACAGGAAAGCCGCGCCGCCCCAGCGCGCAATCGCCAACAGCAGCGGGTTTTGCGCAAGCACCGTGGCCAGGCCGAACACCCCGGCGGCCACCAGTAGCGCATCACACACCACGCACAATGCCGCCACGGGTAAGTGATGTTCGCGGCGCAGGCTTTGTGCCAGGACAAAGGCGTTCTGGGTGCCAATGGCCATAATCAGGCCGAGGGCGACCAGCAGTCCGTTCAGATAGCTTTGCCACATAGGATTTACTCCGCGTCCGCCGCCAGTTGCCGCAGCACGTGCATTGCGCGCTCGGCATCGGCGCGGCCGACAAACAGATGATCGTGGTAGTAGCCGGTCGGGATCCGATGGTCTGGCAGGGTGCAGAACACGTAGTCACCGTCATTGAGGTGCGGGCTCATGCTGCGCAGCAGGGTTGCCAGGGCGGTTTCGCCAGCCATGGGAGGTTCCTTATAGAGGTAAGCAATGCTGGTCATTCTCACGGGCGAGGCTGTATAAGAAAAACCAATATTGCTGATCGCTCATTAGAGAAACTGATGTTCGACTATAAATTGCTTTCCGCCCTCGCGGCGGTGGTGGAACAGGCTGGCTTCGAACGCGGCGCCCAAGTGCTCGGGCTGTCGCAGTCGGCCATTTCCCAGCGCATCAAGTTATTGGAAGCGCGTATCGGCCAGCCGGTGCTGGTGCGCGCATCACCGCCCACACCCACCGATATCGGGCGGCGCCTGCTTAACCATGTGCAGCAAGTGCGGTTGCTGGAGCGCGACCTGCAAAGCCAGGTGCCCGCGCTGGACGACGAGGGCATGCCCGAACGCCTGCGCATCGCCCTCAATGCCGACAGCCTTGCGACGTGGTGGGCCGAGGCCGTCAGTGACTTCTGCGCCGAACAGCATTTGTTGCTGGATCTGATTGTGGAAGACCAGACAGTCGGCCTCAAACGCATGCGCGCCGGTGAAGTGGCGGCGTGTATCTGTGCCAGTGAACGCCCGGTGGCCGGAGCCCGTAGCCTGTTGCTGGGCGCCATGCGATATCGGGCGCTGGCCAGTCCGGCCTTTATTGCTCGTCACTTCCCGCAAGGCGTGCGCGCCGATCAACTGGTTCGCACCCCGGCGCTGGTGTTTGGCCCGGATGACTTCCTACAGCACCGCTACCTGGCATCCCTGGGCGTGGACGGCGGTTTCGAACACCATTTATGCCCATCTTCCGAAGGCTTTATCCGCCTGGCGGAATCCGGGCTTGGTTGGGGCCTGGTGCCCGAATTGCAGGTGCGCGACCAACTTGAAAAGGGCGTGCTGGTGGAGTTGTTGCCAGATAAGCCCATCGATGTACCGTTGTACTGGCATCATTGGCGCAGTGGCGGGCAGTTGTTGGGCCTGCTGACCGACCATCTGGCCCAGGCATGTGGCCAATGGTTGGTGCCGTTGGACTGATGGCGGTCGTCAAGGCAACAGCGATGAAAAACGAAAGAACACGGGGTAATACATGAAGATTCTGGTCACCGGCGCAAGCGGCTTCATCGGCGGGCGCTTTGCGCGTTTCGCCCTGGAGCAGGGCCTGGACGTGCGGGTCAACGGGCGGCGCGCCGAGGGTGTGGAGCACCTGGTACGGCGCGGTGCCGAGTTTATCCAGGGTGATCTGAATGACGCCGACCTGGTGCGCGACCTGTGCCGCGATGTCGAAGCCGTGGTGCACTGCGCCGGTGCCGTGGGGCTGTGGGGGCGTTACCAGGACTTTCACCAGGGCAACGTGCTGGTCACCGAAAACGTTGTCGAGGCCTGCCTTAAACAGCGGGTCGGGCGCCTTGTGCACCTGTCGTCGCCGTCGATCTATTTTGATGGCCGTGATCATTTGGGCCTGACCGAAGAACAAGTGCCCAAGCGCTTCAAGCATCCCTACGCCGCGACCAAATACCTGGCGGAGCAGAAGGTCTTCGGCGCCCAGGAGTTCGGTCTCGAAGTGCTGGCCCTGCGCCCGCGTTTCGTCACCGGCGCCGGGGACATGAGCATCTTCCCGCGCCTGTTGAAAATGCAGCGCAAGAAGCGCCTGGCGATCGTCGGTGACGGCCTGAACAAAGTCGACTTCACCAGCATTCACAACCTCAACGAAGCCCTGCTCAGCAGCTTGCTGGCGCCCGGCTCGGCGTTGGGCCGGGCCTACAACATCAGCAACGGCGCGCCCGTGCCGGTGTGGGATGTCGTGAACTACGTGATGCGCCAAATGGAATTGCCCCAGGTCACCCGATATCGGTCCTATGGTTTGTCCTACAGCGTGGCGGCGCTGAACGAGGCCGTCTGCGCGATGTGGCCTGGGCGGCCGGAACCCGCGTTGTCGCGCCTGGGCATGCAAGTGATGAACAAAGATTTCACCCTCGACATCAGCCGCGCCAGGCATTATCTGGATTACGAGCCCAAGGTCAGCCTGTGGACCGCCCTCGACGAGTTCTGCGGTTGGTGGAAGGCCCAGGATCCAGGGTTCAAGTAAGGTCACACCAGGCAACACATGGGGAACCGAATTCGCGGTTCCGAGTCGATCAGTGCGACGGGGCTGCGGTTTATACTCCCGTCGTTCGGCGTTCCAGCCACTTCAGCGATTCAGGGTTGATTCATGCGTAACGATGCTAAAGACGACTTCGACAACGTTCCCAGCCTGCGGGCCGATACTGGGGATGACGACGATTTCGAACCTTCCCCGGCCACCTCGGTGCGTTCGCGCAACACGCCAGTGGTCAAGGTCAAGGGCGCCAACACCGGCCCGCTGTGGGCATTGATCGGCGCGCTGCTGATCGCCTTTGCCGGCCTGGCCTGGTGGAGCTTCCAGCAGATATCGCTGATGGGGCAGCAATTGGTTGCCACCCAGGAAAGTTTTGCACGCATCAGCGAAGAAGCGGCGGGGCGCCTGCAGGATATTTCCGGCAAGGTTGTCGCCAGTGAAGCCAGCGTGAACAACGGCAGCGAAGCATTGAAACTGCAGATCAAGCAGTTGGAAAGCCAACTGCTGGAGCAGGGCAAGCAGCAGCTCGGCGTCGCCGGCCAGGCCACCGAACTGGACAAACGCCTCGCCCAAATGACAGCCAGCACTACCGAGCTGTCGAGCGCCAACGCCAAGCTGCAAGGCCAGGTCCAGGCCCTGACCGACGCCGTAGCCACGCTCAAGGCGGCACAGGGTGATGCGGGCAAGCGCGACACAGAGATCAAAGAGCTGGTCGCCGACGTTGCGGCGCTGAAAAAACAAGGCAACCCAAGCGCCGCCATCGCGCGTCTTGAGCAGGATTTGGTGGTGCTCAAAAGCGCGCAGGACAACCAGCCGGCCAATAGCGATGCGCCGACCAACAAAGAGTTCGACGTGTTCCGCATCCAGACCACGCGCAATATCACTACATTGCAGAGCCAGGTGCAGAACCTGCAGCAACAGCTCAACGCGCCGGCGAAGGTCACCCCGCTGGGCCAATGACGTCTGGCATCCGGGATGACTGACCCTTGTGGTGAGCCCGCTCACCACTGGAGTCATCTGTCCTTTTGCAATGTCACCACTTGGTGACATTTCCCATCCCCTTCGTTACTTGCCCACCTCCCGCCCTTGTTTAGACTCCGGTCATCCCACAAAAAATAATAAGGGCCACCCATGACCATGCAACCACTGCCTGCCAGCAGTTGGCTTAACGCGCCTGCCCACCATGCCTGGCTCGCTGCCGAAGGCCAGCGCCTGCTGGCATTTGCCAAGGCGTCGCGCCTGCCAGAAGGGTTTGGCAACCTTGACGACAAAGGCCAACTGCCGGCCAATGCCCACGCCGAAACCATGAACACCGCCCGCATGACCCACAGCTTTGCCATGGCCCACGCCATGGGTCTGCCGGGCTATGCGGCGCTGGTCGAGCACGGGGTCGCGGCCCTCAGTGGCCCTTTGCGTGATAGCAAGCACGGCGGTTGGTTCGCCACGCCCCAGGCCCAGGATGGCAACACCGGCAAGGCCGCCTACCTGCATGCGTTCGTCGCCCTGGCGGCCAGCTCCGCCGTGGTGGCGGGAGCGGCGGGTGCGCAGAACCTGCTCAATGACGCGACCCACATCATCGACCAGTTTTTCTGGAGCGAAGAAGAGGGCGTGATGCTCGAATCCTTTGCCCAGGACTGGAGCGGCGTCGAAGCCTATCGCGGCGCCAACAGCAATATGCACGCGACCGAAGCCTTCCTCGCCCTGGCCGATGTGACGGGCGATACCCGCTGGCTGGACCGTGCACTGCGGATCGTCGAGCGCGTGATTCACACCCATGCGGCCGGCAACCAGTTCATGGTCATCGAGCATTTCGACCCGCACTGGCAGCCGCTGCTCAATTACAACGAAGACAACCGCGCCGACGGCTTCCGCCCCTATGGCATCACCCCCGGCCACGGTTTTGAATGGGCGCGGCTGGTGCTGCACCTGGAAGCCGCTCGCCTGCAAGCCGGGCTTGTTACGCCAGAGTGGCTGGTGAGCGACGCCAAGGGCCTGTTCGCCAGTGCCTGCGAATATGCCTGGGCCGTGGATGGCGCCCCCGGCATCGTCTACACCCTGGACTGGAACCACCAGCCGGTGGTGCGCGAACGCCTGCATTGGACGCACGCTGAGGCCAGCGCTGCAGCCCAAGCCTTGCTTAAACGCACGGGCGAACTGCATTACGAGACCTGGTATCGGCGCTTCTGGGAGTTCTGCGAAACCCACTTTATCGACCGTATCCACGGCAGTTGGCACCACGAACTCAATCCGCACAACCAGCCCAGCAGCAACATCTGGGGTGGCAAGCCGGACCTGTACCATGCCTGGCAAGCGGTGGTGCTGCCTGCACTGCCCTTGGCGCCGAGCATGACCAGCGCGTTGAGTGCTGGGCGCTATGTCACCAAATGGTGACATTTGTGCATCCCTTTGTTACCTGCGCTCGAAAAAACCATGTTTAAACTCCGTGCAGCGCAAGCCCTAGACTTGCATGCATAACAACAAGAAAAGGTATTCAGATGAACGCGATTAATCGCCTCGCCGTAGCTATTTCCGTTGCCTCGTTGTTTCCCCTCAGTGCATTTGCCGCCGACTCCAAAGGGACGGTTGAAGTTGTGCATTGGTGGACCTCGGGTGGCGAAAAAGCGGCTGTAGATGTCCTGAAGGCCCAAGTTGAGAAAGACGGCTTCACCTGGAAAGACGGTGCCGTCGCAGGTGGCGGTGGCGCCACGGCCATGACCGTGCTGAAAAGCCGCGCGGTCGCCGGCAACCCGCCCGGCGTTGCCCAGATCAAAGGTCCCGACATCCAGGAATGGGCGTCCACCGGTCTGCTCGACACCGACGTGCTCAAAGACGTCGCCAAAGCGGAAAAATGGGACTCCCTGCTCGACAAGAAAGTCTCCGACACCGTGAAGTACGACGGTGACTACGTTGCCGTACCGGTCAACATCCACCGTGTGAACTGGCTGTGGATCAACCCGGAAGTCTTCAAGAAAGCCGGCATCACCAAGAACCCGACCACCCTCGAAGAATTCTACGCAGCCGGCGACAAGCTCAAGGCCGCAGGCTTCATCCCGCTTGCCCACGGTGGCCAGCCTTGGCAGGACAGCACCGTGTTTGAAGCGGTCGTGCTTTCGGTGATGGGTGCCGATGGTTACAAAAAAGCCCTGGTCGACCTGGACAACGCTGCGCTGACTGGCCCGGAAATGGTCAAGTCCCTCACCGAGCTGAAGAAAGTCGCGACCTACATGGACGTCGACGGCAAAGGCCAGGACTGGAACCTCGAAGCTGGCAAAGTCATCAACGGCAAGGCCGGTATGCAGATCATGGGTGACTGGGCCAAGTCCGAATGGACGGCCGCCAAAAAAGTCGCCGGCAAGGATTACGAGTGCGTAGCCTTCCCGGGCACCGACAAAGCCTTCACCTACAACATCGACTCCCTGGCAGTGTTCAAGCAGAAAGACAAAGGCACCGCCGCCGGTCAGCAGGACATCGCCAAAGTCGTGCTGGGTGAAAACTTCCAGAAGGTGTTCAGCATCAACAAGGGCTCGATTCCTGTTCGTACCGACATGCTCAATGAAATGGACAAGCTCGGCTTCGACTCCTGCGCCCAGACCGCCGCCAAGGACTTCCTGGCAGACGCCAAGTCCGGCGGCCTGCAACCAAGCATGGCGCATAACATGGCCACCACCCTGGCTGTGCAAGGTGCGTTCTTTGATGTCGTGACCAACTTCATCAACGACCCGAAAGCCGACCCGGCCGACACCGCCAAGAAGCTCGGCGCTGCGATCAAGTCAGCCAAGTAACAGCTGACCTTGTGAGGGGGACCCCTGACCCCTCACAAGGCCTGTTTCTGTAGTCCTTTTTCCCTGTATTGGATTTTCCCATGAGTTCTGTTGCTGTGTTCAGCAAAGCCTCGCCGTTCGATGCACTGCAGCGCTGGCTACCCAAATTGGTGCTGGCGCCCAGCATGTTCATCGTGTTGGTGGGCTTCTACGGCTACATCCTGTGGACGTTTGTGCTGTCGTTCACCACGTCTACGTTCCTGCCGAGCTACAAGTGGGCGGGCCTGGCGCAGTACGAGCGTTTATTCGACAACGATCGCTGGTGGGTGGCGAGCAAGAACCTGGCGCTGTTTGGCGGCATGTTTATCGGCATCACCCTGGTGATCGGCGTGACCCTGGCGATCTTCCTCGACCAGAAAATCCGTCGCGAAGGCTTCATCCGCACTATTTACCTGTACCCGATGGCGCTCTCGATGATCGTCACCGGTACCGCCTGGAAATGGCTGCTCAACCCGGGCATGGGCCTGGACAAACTCCTGCGTGACTGGGGCTGGGAAGGCTTCCGTCTCGATTGGCTGATCGACCCGGACCGTGTGGTCTATTGCCTGGTGATCGCCGCTGTCTGGCAAGCCTCCGGTTTCATCATGGCAATGTTCCTTGCCGGTTTGCGTGGCGTTGATCAATCGATCATCCGTGCCGCCCAGATCGACGGCGCGAGCCTGCCGCGCATCTACTGGAGCGTGGTGTTGCCCAGCCTGCGTCCGGTGTTTTTCAGTGCGGTGATGATCCTGGCGCACATTGCGATCAAGAGCTTCGACCTGGTGGCGGCCATGACCGCGGGTGGTCCGGGCTATTCGTCCGACCTGCCGGCGATGTTCATGTACTCGTTCACCTTCAGCCGTGGCCAGATGGGCATGGGCTCTGCCAGTGCCATCCTGATGCTCGGTGCGATCCTCGCGATCATCGTGCCTTACCTCTACTCCGAGCTGAGGACCAAGCGTAATGACTAGTCTCGCTAACAAACCGGCCATCAGCCTGAGCCGCGTTGCGATCTACGCGGTGCTGATCCTTGCGGTGCTGCTGTATCTGGTGCCGCTGGTGGTGATGCTGCTCACCAGCTTCAAAACCCCGGAAGACATCACCAACGGCAACCTGCTGAGCTGGCCCACCGTGGTCACCGGCATTGGCTGGGTCAAGGCCTGGGACACCGTCGATGGTTACTTCTGGAACTCGATCAAGATCACCGTTCCCGCCGTACTCATTTCCACCGCCATCGGCGCATTGAACGGCTATGTGCTGTCGTTCTGGCGCTTCCGTGGTTCGCAGCTGTTCTTCGGCCTGCTGTTGTTCGGCTGCTTCCTGCCGTTCCAGACCGTGCTGCTGCCGGCGTCGTTCACCCTCGGCAAGATGGGCCTGGCGAGCACCACCACTGGCCTGGTGTTCATCCACGTGGTCTACGGCCTGGCGTTCACCACGCTGTTCTTCCGTAACTACTACGTGAGCATTCCGGACGCGCTGATCAAGGCCGCGCGCCTGGACGGTGCGGGATTCTTCACCATCTTCCGTCAGATCATTCTGCCGATGTCGACACCGATCATCATGGTCTGCCTGATCTGGCAGTTCACCCAGATCTGGAACGACTTCCTGTTCGGCGTGGTGTTCTCCAGTGGCGACTCCCAGCCCATCACGGTGGCGCTGAACAACCTGGTCAACACCAGCACCGGGGCCAAGGAATATAACGTGGATATGGCGGCGGCGATGATCGCCGGGCTGCCGACCCTGCTGGTCTATGTGATCGCAGGCAAGTATTTCGTGCGCGGCCTCACGGCCGGCGCGGTCAAGGGGTAATCATGGCTACGCTTGAACTTCGCAATGTAAACAAGACCTATGGCGCCGGCCTGCCCGACACCTTGAAGAACATCGAACTGTCGATCAAGGAAGGTGAATTCCTGATCCTGGTCGGCCCTTCTGGCTGCGGTAAATCCACGCTGATGAACTGCATCGCCGGCCTTGAGACCATCACCGGCGGCGCGATCATGATCGGTGATCAAGACGTCAGCGGCATGAGCCCCAAGGACCGCGACATCGCCATGGTGTTCCAGTCCTACGCGCTGTACCCGACCATGAGCGTGCGCGAGAACATCGAATTCGGCCTGAAGATCCGCAAGATGCCTCAAGCCGACATCGACGCCGAAGTCGCGCGCGTGGCCAAGCTGCTGCAGATCGAACACCTGCTCAACCGCAAGCCGGGCCAACTCTCCGGCGGCCAGCAGCAGCGCGTGGCCATGGGCCGGGCGTTGGCGCGTCGGCCAAAGATCTATCTGTTCGACGAACCGCTGTCCAACCTCGACGCCAAGCTGCGCGTCGAGATGCGCACCGAAATGAAACTGATGCACCAGCGCCTCAAGACCACCACGGTCTACGTGACCCACGACCAGATCGAAGCCATGACCCTGGGCGATAAAGTGGCGGTCATGAAGGACGGCATCATCCAGCAGTTCGGCACGCCGAAAGAGATCTACAACAACCCGGCCAACCAGTTTGTGGCGAGCTTTATCGGCTCGCCGCCGATGAACTTTGTGCCGCTGCGCCTGCAACGCAAGGACGGTCGCCTGGTAGCCCTGCTCGACAGCGGCCAGGCGCGTTGTGAGCTGGCGCTGAACGTGACAGATGCCGGCCTGGAAGACCGCGACGTGATCCTGGGCCTGCGCCCGGAGCAGATCCTGTTGGCGGCGGGCGAGGGCGACAGTGCGTCGAGCATTCGTGCCGAAGTCCAGGTCACCGAGCCGACCGGGCCGGACACCCTGGTGTTCGTGCAACTCAACGACACCAAAGTCTGCTGCCGCCTGGCGCCCGATGTGGCACCTCAGGTGGGCGAGACCCTGACCCTGCAATTCGATCCGGCCAAGGTGCTGCTGTTTGACGCCAACACCGGTGAGCGTCTGGGCACGGCTACTTCAGTGCCGACACAGGGGCACGCCGATAACGTGGCCCAATTCAAGGGTCGCTGAACGAGATAAGTTGTTGTTTTAGTTAAAAAATGTAACCCGCGTTAGATAAAAACAGTTTAATAACAATAAAGACGAGGATGTAGGGATGAAAAAGCAACACAACAACACCCGGCTGATCTGCCAACTGTCAGCTGCAGCAGCCCTTGTATTGTCCGCCAATGCGATGGCGGCCGATGCGTTCAGCGCCGATTCCAAATGGATGACCGGCGATTGGGGCGGCGAGCGTACCAAGCTGATCGAGCAAGGTATCGATATCAAGGCCGACTACGTAGGGGAAATGGGCTACAACGCCCACGGTGGTTACAACAACGACAAGACCGGTCGCTACGCTGACCAGTTCGGTCTGGGCGTTGCCCTCGACCTGCAAAAACTGTGGGGCTGGGACAACACCCAGGCCAAGATCCAGTTCACCAACCGTAATGGCCAGAACATCTCCAACGACCGCATTGGCGACCCACGTGCCGGCACGCTCAGCTCGTCGATGGAAGTCTACGGCCGTGGCCACATGGTGCGTCTGACCCAGTTCTGGATCCAGCACCAGATGTTCGACAACAAGTTGGACGTCAAGCTCGGCTATTTCGGTGAAGGCGAAGACTTCAACACCTTCCCATGCGACTTCCAGAACCTGTCGTTCTGCGGCTCGCAAGTAGGTAACTACGTCAGCACCTGGTACAACTGGCCGGTCAGCCAGGCCGCGATCCGCGTGAAGTACAACATCACGCCTGAGCTGTATGCGCAAATCGGTGCGTACAACCAGAACCCGTCGCAACTGGAGCACGGCAACGGCTTCAAACTGAGTGGCAGCGGCACCAAAGGCACTGTGATCCCGGTGGAATTGGTCTGGTCGCCGAAGGTGAATAACCTGCCGGGCGAATACCGTGTGGGCTTCTACAAGAGCGCCGCCGATGCCAGCGACGTCCGTGAAGACGTGAATGGCAATGACGCGGCCACTACCCGCGCAGACTACCGCACCCACAGCAGCAAAAAAGGCTACTGGTTCGTTGCGCAACAGCAACTCACCAGCCACAACGGTGATGCTTCCCGTGGCCTGAACATCGCTGCCAACGCCACGTTCCACGACAAGGAAACCAACACTGTCGACAACTACCAGTCGATCATGCTGGTGTACAAAGGCCCATTCGATGCGCGTCCAAAAGACGACGTCGGTATTGGTGCCGCGCGCCTGCACGTCAACGATGACGTGAAGAAAAACGCCGAGCTGCTCAACGCCTCCAATGGTGTGAGCGACTACGACAACGCGCTGTTCTCGCCGATCCGCGAGACCGAGTACAACTTCGAAATCAACTACGGTTTCCACGTCACCAACTGGCTGACCGTGCGTCCCAACCTGCAATACGTTGTCCAACCGGGCGGCGTGGATAAAGTCGACAACGCGCTGGTGGCTGGCCTGAAAATTCAGTCTACGTTCTAACGCTGTTGCGATAAGCTCCTTCTCTCTGTGCGCATTTGCGGGTAGCCATGGCTATCCGCTTTTTTTTGGGCTGCACTGTGATATTCAGGACCGTGGCACATGCATGAGCATCCGCTGCAACGTTTTTTCAAATCCCTGCGCGAGCGTCCGGTGTTCGCCTGGGAGCGCTTTCAGATGCGCGATGTGTTGGTGATTGACCACCCGCTGTGCCAGGCGGTGTTCAGCCGCCAGGGTGCGCAACTGTTGCATTTCCAGCCCCGTGGCCAGAAACCCTGGTTGTGGTGCGCGGCCAAGTGGCCGCAAGTCGGCGCCATCCGTGGCGGCGTGCCGGTGTGCTGGCCGTGGTATGGCCGCCATCCGAGCGAAAACGCATGGCCATCTCACGGCTGGGCGCGGTTGATCGACTGGAAGCTCCTCGACAGCAGCACCGACGACGACGGCGTGCGTCTGCACTGGCAATTGCAGCTGTGCGACTGGCAGGTCGACCTGCACGCGCACCTGGGCGACACCCTGGAACTGCGCCTGAGCACCGAGCATCAGGACGAACTCCCGTGCCAGTTGAGCCATGCTTTGCACGCTTACTGGCGTATTGGTCACGTCGACGAGATAGCGCTGTCTGGGCTCGACGGTGCGCAAGGTTATGACCAGCTCAGTCGCCAGGTTTGCCAGCAGGAAGGCGAATTGCGGGTGGACGGTGGGTGTCAGCGGGTGTTCCAGCACGAGGGTGAATTGCAGCTCAAGGATCATGCTTGGCAGCGTGAACTGTGCATCGACACGGGTGACAGTGCGGACACCGTGGTCTGGCATCCGGGCAGCCGGCCGTTGCTGGGCGTGAGCTTCAACGAGGCGTCGGGGTTTGTGTGTGTGGAATCGGCGATGGCCGGGGCCAGTTTGGCGCCGGGGGAGAGGGCGCATTTGAGTTTGCAGGCTCGGGCTGGGGTTTAGCGGTGTGGCTGATGGCCCTATCGGGGGCAAGCCCCCTCCCACACTTTGACCTGTGAATACATTTCAAATGTGGGAGGGGGCTTGCCCCCGATAGGGCCAGTAAAGCCAACACACATGCTGGCTTAGTTAAACTCATCCCCCACCGGATACCGGCTGTCATTCAAGCTCTCTTTGATCTTGCGCAAATGCGGCTGGAAATCCACGCCTCGGCGCAAGGTCATGCCGGTCGCCAGCACATCCAGCACCGTCAATTGGATGATCCGCGAGGTCATCGGCATGTAGATGTCGGTGTCTTCCGGCAGCGGAATGTTCAAACTCACGGTGCTGGCCTTGGCCAGCGGTGAGTTCTCTGCGGTGACACCCAGTACTGACGCACCGTTTTCCCGCGCAATACGCGCCACTTCCACCAGCTCGCGGGTACGCCCGGTGTAGGAAATAATCACGAACAGCTCGCCCGTATGCGCCACCGAGGCGATCATGCGTTGCATCAGCACGTCGGCATGGGCGGTCACTGACAGGTTGAAGCGGAAGAATTTGTGCAGCGCATCCATGGCCACCGGCGCCGAGGCGCCCAGGCCGAAGAAGTGGATCTGCCGCGCCTGGATCAACAGGTCTACGGCCTTGCTGATCAGGTTCGGGTCCAGGGCCTGGCAGGCGCTGTCCAGGGAGGCGATGGCGCTGCCAAAGATCTTCTGGGTGTAGGCCTCGGGGTTATCATCGGCTTCCACTGCGCGGCTGACATACGCCGCGCCGCTGGCCAGGCTTTGCGCCAGCTGCAATTTAAGTTCAGGGTAACCGCTGACGCCGAATGAACGGCAGAAACGGTTGACCGTCGGTTCACTGACCGAAGCGGCCTGGGCAAGGGCGGCGATAGAGAAGCGGGTCGCCTGCTGCGGGTTGAGCAGGATGACCTCGGCGACTTTTTTCTCGGCCTTGTTTAATTCTTCGAGGCGGTTCCGGATCTGTTCCAGAAGATTTCGCACGCGGTCCATTCAGTCTTTCCTTCGGGCGACGATGCAAATAAAGGGCGGTAGCCAATCGACGAGTGGCATTTCGCGGTGGCCTATCCTACTGAGGGTAGCTGAACACCACCACTCGGAATGCGTATTTCGGGAAAATGTTGTGGTTATTACTACATTTTTCCTTGAGTGATGCCTTGAAAAAAGGTATTTGTAGCTTAACTTGATAAAAGAACAAACATCATGCCTTCGATAACCGTAGAACCCTGCACCTTTGCCCTCTTTGGCGCCTTGGGTGATCTGGCGCTGCGCAAGTTATTTCCTGCCCTCTATCAACTTGATGGCGCCGGGCTGCTGCACGACGACACGCGCATCCTGGCCCTGGCCCGTGAAGCCGGTTCCGAGCAACAGCACCTGGCCCATATCGAAAAAGAACTGCGCAAGTACGTCGGCAAGGAATTGGACGAAAGCATCGCCCAACGTTTCCTGGCGCGCCTGACCTATGTCCACGTCGACTTCATGAAGGCCGACGACTACGTGGCCCTGGCTGAACTGGCCGGCACCGAGCAATGCCTGATCGCCTATTTCGCCACGCCGGCGGCGGTGTATGGCGCGATCTGCGAGAACCTGTCCAAGGTCGGCCTGGCCGAAAACACCCGCGTGGTGCTGGAAAAACCCATCGGTTCGGACCTGGAGTCCTCGCGCAAGGTCAACGACGCCGTGGCGCAGTTTTTCCCGGAAAACCGCACCTACCGCATCGACCACTACCTGGGCAAAGAGACCGTCCAGAACCTGATCGCCCTGCGTTTCGCCAACAGCCTGTTCGAAACCCAGTGGAACCAGCACTACATCTCCCACGTGGAAATCACCGTGGCCGAGCAGGTGGGTATCGAAGGCCGTTGGGGCTATTTCGACAAGGCCGGCCAACTGCGGGACATGATCCAGAATCACTTGCTGCAGTTGCTGTGCCTGATCGCCATGGACCCGCCGGCCGACCTGTCCGCCGACAGCATTCGCGACGAGAAGGTCAAGGTGCTCAAGGCCCTGGCGCCGATCAGCCCGGATGGGCTGACTACCCAAGTGGTACGTGGCCAATACATCGCCGGTTACAGCGCCGGCAAGGCTGTGCCGGGTTACCTGGAAGAAGACAACTCCAACACCCAGAGCGACACGGAGACTTTCGTCGCGCTGCGTGCCGATATCCGCAACTGGCGTTGGGCCGGGGTGCCGTTCTACCTGCGTACCGGCAAACGCATGCCGCAAAAGTTGTCGCAGATCGTTATCCACTTCAAGGAACCGTCCCACTACATCTTCGCCCCCGAGCAGCGCTTGCAGATCAGCAACAAGCTGATCATCCGCCTGCAGCCGGACGAAGGGATTTCCTTGCGTGTGATGACCAAGGAGCAGGGCCTGGACAAGGGCATGCAACTGCGCAGCGGGCCGCTGCAACTGAATTTTTCCGACACCTATCGCAGCGCACGCATCCCCGATGCCTACGAGCGGTTGCTGTTGGAAGTGATGCGCGGCAATCAGAACCTGTTTGTCCGTAAAGATGAAATCGAAGCCGCGTGGAAGTGGTGTGACCAGTTGATCGCCGGGTGGAAAAAATCCGGTGATGCGCCCAAGCCGTACGCGGCGGGTTCCTGGGGGCCGATGAGCTCCATTGCACTGATCACGCGGGATGGGAGGTCGTGGTATGGCGATATCTGAATTGAAACTGCCTCGGGGCGTAACGGCCCACGAGTACCGCACCCCGGTGCTGTTGGCCGAAGGCCTGGCCCTGGATGTAGCCGAACAACTGCGCGCGGCCATCAGTGCCCGTGGCGAAGCAACGTTGGTGGTATCCGGTGGCCGCAGCCCCGTGGCGTTTTTCCAGCACCTGGCCAAGCAAGGCCTGGACTGGTCCAACGTCACCATCACCCTCGCCGACGAGCGCTGGGTGCCAGTGGAACATGCCGACAGCAATGCTGGCCTGTTGAAACAGCACCTGTTGCAAGGTCCTGCGGCCAAGGCCAGGTTCCTCAGCCTGTACAGCGCCGCCGCCAATCTCGAAGACGCTGCCGAGCAGGCCGATCGCCTGCTGGCCGAATTGCCGGCAATTGACGTGCTGGTACTGGGCATGGGCGATGACGGCCACACTGCCTCGCTGTTTCCCAACAGCCCGAACCTTGCCCAAGCGTTGCAGGCCGACGGCACCCGCCGTTGCTGGCCGATGCTTGCGCCAACCGTGCCACACCAGCGCCTGACCATGAGTCGTGCGCTGCTGGCCACGGCCAACTACACCGTGCTGTCGATTTCCGGCAGTTCGAAATTGACCACCTTGAGCGCCGCCCTGGCCAGTGACGACGTTGCTGCCATGCCGATTCGCGCGTTTTTGCAACCTACATTAGAGATTTACTGGTGCCCATGAGCCAAGGATCAGCCGCTATGAAAAGCCCTCAACCGACCGTGTCCATGGCGGATAAAGTTGCCTTGATCGACAGCCTCTGCGCCAAGGCGCGGATCCTGCCGGTGATCACCATCGCCCGCGAACAGGACATCCTGCCGTTGGCCGATGCCCTGGCAGCCGGTGGTTTGACCGCATTGGAAGTGACCCTGCGTTCCGAGTTCGGCCTCAAGGCCATTCAGGTGCTGCGCGAGCAGCGCCCTGAACTGTGCACCGGTGCCGGCACCGTGCTCGACCGTCACATGCTCGAAGCAGCCGAGGTTGCCGGCTCGCAATTTATCGTCACCCCCGGCATTACCCGCGACCTGCTGGAAGCCTCGGTGCACAGCCCGATCCCGCTGTTGCCGGGCATCAGCAATGCCTCGGGCATCATGGAAGGCTATGGCCTGGGTTATCGCCGCTTCAAGCTGTTCCCGGCGGAAGTCAGCGGCGGCGTGGCGGCCATCAAGGCCCTGGGCGGCCCGTTCGGCGAAGTGAAATTCTGCCCGACCGGCGGCGTCGGCCCGGCCAACATCAAAAACTACATGGCGTTGAAAAACGTGATGTGCGTGGGCGGTAGCTGGATGCTTGATCCTGAGTGGATCAAGAACGGCGACTGGGCCCGCATCCAGGAAGTCACCGCCGAGGCGCTGGCGCTGCTGGATTGATCTGATTTACCGAATCGTTGTTGCTGTGCTTAACGGCATTTTTGCGGTGCACTTGGTCGGTGTACCGCTTTTTTTTGCCTGCAAAAAACCGTGAGGCCACCACATTTTCAGTCTGTGCTCAGTTCGGTAATGGCGTTGACCAGCACATCAATGTCCGCCTTTGATGTGAGCAACCCCGGCGTCACCCGGATGCACGTACCAAACGCCGCCCCGGTGCGCGTGGTGGTGAACAGGCCGTAATCCTTGAGCAACCGATCCACCATCACCTGCTGGTCACGCCCGCTGAATTTGAGCGCGGTAATCCCGCAATACAGCCGTGGATCATCCGAAGTCAGCACCTCAATGCCTTTGAGGGGGCGCACCTGGCTTACCCACAGATCGCGCAGGTAATTGACCCGCGCACCTTTGGCCGCCGCGCCCCCCAATGCCTGATGTTCTTCAAACACCAGTGGCAAGGTCATCAAGGCCGGAAAGTTTGGCGTGCTGTAGGACGTGCGTGCGCGCACGTCCGTGATGGGGTAGTGGAACTCACCCATGTCCGGGTCGATATCTGCGAGGCGTTCCGGGGCGATGTACAGAAAACCCAGGGTCAGCGGCGCGCCGATCCATTTATGCAGGTTAAAGCCAGCGAACTGGATGCCCAGCTCGGCGAGGTTGAAGTCGATCTGGCCCAGGGCATGGGCGCCGTCGAGAATCACGTCGATACCCTGTTCACGCGCCGCCTCGGCGATGGCTGCAATGGGCATCACCAGGCCTGTGCGGTGGGTGACGTGGGTCAGCGCCATCAGCTTTATACGCGGGTACTCAGCGAAGGCGGTGCGATAGGTCTGCAACAGGTTGTCGAAACTGGCCGGGTGCGTGTGGGAAAGCTCAATCACCTCGACACCGCGAACCCCGGCCAACCAGCGCATGGCGCCCTTGACGGTGTCGTACTCCAGATCACTGATCAGCACTTGGTCGCCCGGTTGCAGGCGGTTGTAGTTGCGAATCAGCGACTGCAAGGCTTCGGTGGCGTTGCGGGTGAAGGCGACCGACTCCGGGTCCACATCGATCAACTCGGCCAATTGGCGGCGGATCTCGACGTTTTCGCCTTGTTCGAAGCGCTGGCGCACGTGCAACGAATTGCTGCGGTTGATAAACGCCACGTGGTCCAGGTACTGCGCCTGGACTGCACGGCTCATGCGCCCGAAGTAGCCGTTTTCCATATTGATCGGACCCGGTTCCAGGTCGTAGCGCTGGGCGATGGCCTGCCAGTGCAGTTCGTTGTCAGCATTGCGTGGCATGGCGGCGCTCCTGATTAATGACGCGGGGCAGGCTTGCCGTGCTTGGCGCGCAAGGGGTCGAGCAGTTCCGACAAACCGTTGTGGTCGATTTCCTGCATCAAGGCCAGCAAACCGCCCAGCTCGCCGTGGGGGAAACCCTCACGGGCAAACCAATTCAGGTAAGGGCCCGGCAGGTCGGCGATGATCCGGCCCTTGTATTTGCCGAAGGGCATTTCGCGGGTGATCAGCAATTCGAGTTTTTCGGGGTTCATGGGGAATTCAGTGGCGTGAGTCGAGACTTCGGAAAATACAGGCATTCTGCATGAAGGCCAAATGACAGATCATGCAAATAACGTACATACAGATGGTTCAAATATTTTTAAGTTGTTGAAATTAAACATAAAAACTGTTTTTCAAAACCTGGCACGAGCGCTGCAATCATTAAGACAACCCTTCGTAACCTGCCTGAGGAATTGAAAAATGACTGACATCAATAAAGAATCGATCTCCGTACTCAACGACCTGATCGAGACCAGCATCGACGGCCAGAAAGGTTTCAAAGAATGCGCAGAAGACATCAAGCACCCAGAACTCAAGGCGCTGTTTGCCAAGCGTTCCGCTGATTGCGCAACCGCTGCCGCCGAGCTGAAAACCGCCGTACGTGCACTGGGCGGTGATCCGGAAGACTCCGGCAGCATGGCCGGCGCGCTGCATCGTGGTTGGGTCGATGTGAAGTCGATGCTCACCGGTAAAGATGAAGAGGCTGTGCTGAACGAAGCCGAGCGCGGTGAAGATCACGCACTCAAGGCTTACAAGGAAGCGATCGAGAAGATCAACAAGCACAACCTGCTGGGCATCCGTGACCTGGTTGAGCGTCAGTACCATGGCGTACAGCGCAACCACGACCAGGTGAAAGCCCTGCGTAACCAGGCTCGCGCTCAGTCGTAAGCCAAATGCGGTAAAAAAAATGTGGGAGGGGGGAAAGCCCCCTCCCACATTTGTGTTGTGTCGGCCTTGAGTCAGCCGATGCTGATTGGCGGCAGCTCGGTCAACGTTACAACCTGTTGCTTACGCGGGGCGAGAATCTCGGCTTCGCCATCCACCACCAGCTCATCGCGCTGGTTGAACACGCGAGTGGCAATACGCACGCGGAATTTCGGCAGTTTTTCAAGGATTTCCAGGCGCACCGTCAGTGTGTCGCCGATCTTGACCGGCTTCTGAAAGCTCATCTGCTGGCCAATATAGATAGTGCCCGGCCCAGGCAGCTCGCAGGCCACCGCCGCGCTGATCAGCGCACCGCTGAACATGCCGTGGGCGATACGCTCCTTGAACATGGTCGCCTTGGCGTATTCGGCGTCCAGGTGCACCGGGTTGTGGTCGCCGGACATGGCGGCGAACAGCTGGATATCGCGCTCTTCTACAAGTTTGCTGTAGCTGGCGGTCTGGCCGACTTCCAGGGCTTCGTACGGGGTGTTGGTTACCTGTGTCATCTAAAGGTGCATCCTGTGGCTAATCGGTAATTATCGGCCGATTTTAAACGGCTGATTTTAAAAGAAAAGTTATTCGCAGTGAGCCGGCCTGCGCAAGGTCAGGGCCTGGTCGAGCCACGTCAGTACATCCGCGATAACGGCATCGCGGTTGGTTTCGTTGAACACTTCGTGACGCGCCTGCGGGTAGATATTCAGTTGCAGATGCTGACAGCCGGCCTCACGTAGCGCATGGGCCAGGCTTTTGAGACGCTTGCCCTCACTCACCGGATCACATTCGCCGCCCATCACCAGGATCGGCAGCCCCGGATCGATCTGGACGAGATTGGACGCTTTGCTGATTTGCTGCAAGCCGCCCAGCAGGTCGATCCACAGTTGGTTGGTACACCGGAAGCCGCACAGTGGATCGTTGATGTACTTGTCCACTTCAGCCGGGTCACGGCTGAGCCAGTCGAACGCCGTGCGGTTGGGCTTGAATGCTTTGTTGAACGAGCCAAATGACAGGAACTCGATCAACGCACTGCGCCCGCGCGCACCCTGGCGCAAACGCTCGGCCCGCGCGATCACCCGTGCGGCGCGGTACAGCGCCACCGGCTGGAAATTCGAACCACTGAGAATCGCCCCGTGCAGGCTGGCGCTGTGATGCAGCAGGTAGGCCTGGGCTATATAGCTGCCCATGCTGTGGCCCAGCAGGATGATCGGCAGCCCCGGTTGCTGCTGGCCGATGTGCTGATTGAGGCTGGCCAGGTCGCCCACTACTTTGTTCCAGCCATCCTTTTCGGCGTAGAGCCCCAAGGTGCCTTCGTCGGCGGTGCGGCCGTGGCCACGCTGGTCCGGTGCATACACGCCATAGCCAGCGCCACATAACGCTTCGGCCAGCCGCGCATAACGCCCGCTGTGCTCAGCCATGCCGTGGGACAGCATGACCACGGCGTGAACCGGGCCTTCAGGCATCCACTGATTGACGTACAGGCGACTGCGGTCATTCGCGGTCAGCCAGAAGGTGCTGTGGTTCATGGCGCTTCCTTTCTTCAAGGTCTGCTCGGGGTCGTTGCAGTGTATAGCTCATCTGCCGAGGGCCGGGGTATCTGCCTACGCATCAGCGGCAAGATTCATACAATCAATGACACGATTTAGCGTATTTGCCTGTTTGGTCATAGCTGCTAACGTCCCCAAAGCTCCGCTTTTTTTAAGCGGCCGGACACACTCAGGTAAGGGGACAAGAATAATGCAACCTGGTTTCTGGAATGACAAACGCGCGGCGGGCGTTCCCAATGATATCGACCTCACGGCCTACAAGTCGGTGATCGAAGTCTTCGAACGCTCGTGCAAGACCTTCGCCGACCGTCCGGCCTTCAGCAACATGGGCGTCACCCTGACCTACGCCGAGCTTGAGCGCCAGAGTGCGGCGTTCGCCGGTTACCTGCAACAGCACACCGACCTCAAGCCCGGCGAGCGCATCGCCGTACAGATGCCCAACGTGCTGCATTACCCGATTGCCGTGTTCGGCGCCCTGCGCGCCGGGCTGATTGTGGTCAACACCAACCCGCTGTACACCCCGCGCGAGATGCGCCACCAGTTCAAGGACGCCGGCGTGCGTGCGCTGGTCTACCTCAACCTGTTCGGTGCGCGGGTGCAGGAGGTGTGCAGCGACACCGAGATCGACTACCTGATCGAAGCCAGGATGGGTGACTTCCTGCCCGCCGCCAAAGGCTGGCTGGTCAACACTGTGGTCGACAAGGTCAAGAAGATGGTCCCGGCCTACAGCCTGCCGCGTGCGGTGTCGTTCAAGCGTGCGCTGCGCATGGGCGCCGGCCTGGGGATCACGCGTCATCCGGTGACCCTCGATGACGTCGCCGTGCTGCAATACACCGGCGGCACCACCGGCCTGGCCAAGGGCGCGATGCTGACCCATGGCAACCTGGTGGCGAACATGCAGCAGGCCCGTGCGTGCATGTCCCAGGTTGGCGACGACGGCCACCCGTTGATCAAGGAAGGGCAGGAGGTGATGATCGCGCCGCTGCCGCTGTACCACATCTATGCCTTCACCGCGAACTGCATGTGCATGATGGTCACGGGTAACCACAACGTACTGATCACCAATCCACGGGACATCGGCGGGTTTATCAAGGAGCTGAAAAAGTGGCGCTTTACCGGGTTGCTGGGGCTTAACACACTGTTTGTGGCGTTGATGGACCATCCGGAATTCAAGACGCTGGACTTCTCCCACCTCAAACTCACCAACTCCGGTGGCACGGCACTGATCAAGGCCACAGCCGAACGCTGGCAGCAAATCACCGGCTGTACCATTGGCGAAGGCTACGGCCTGACAGAAACCTCGCCAGTGGCCAGCACCAACCCTTATGGCAACAAATCGCGCCTCGGCACCGTGGGCATCCCCGTGCCGGCTACCGCGATGAAAGTGATTGATGATGAAGGCGTCGAGTTGCCGCTGGGCGAACGCGGCGAGCTGTGCATCAAGGGCCCGCAGGTGATGAAGGGTTACTGGCAGCAGCCGGCTGCGACCGCCGAGACCCTGGACGCTGAGGGTTGGCTCAAGACTGGCGACATTGCGGTGATTGATGAGGACGGCTTTGTACGTATTGTCGACCGCAAGAAAGACCTGATCATCGTCTCGGGTTTCAACGTGTACCCCAACGAAATCGAAGACGTGGTGATGGCGCACCCGGCGGTAGCCAACTGTGCGGTGATCGGCGTACCGGACGAGCGCACGGGGGAGGCCGTGAAGCTGTTTGTGGTGGCGCGGGCCGAAGGCGTGAGCCTTGAAGAATTGAAGACCTACTGCAAGGCCAACTTCACGGGGTACAAGGTGCCCAAGCAGATTGTGTTGCGCGATTCGTTGCCGATGACGCCGGTGGGCAAGATCCTGCGGCGGGAGCTGCGCGACATCGCCTGATCTTGAATTGAAATGTAATTCAAATGTGGGAGGGGGCAAGCCCCCTCCCACATTTGTTTAATGTTGTTCTGGAAGCCTTGTTCCAGAGCCTTCTGTCGGGGGATTTCAGCTACGATTAAAGTGTGACTAAATATTGTAGGACAGTCATGTTTATGACTGTCGAGCCCTCTTTAGGCTCTAGTCGGCCCTTGGCAAAGCTGCTACTCTCGGCGCGCTTTGTGACGTCTAGGCCTGCTTGAAAGCGCCAGATTCACCTTAAAAAAACATACACCAATAATAATCGCATCAAATGCGATGATGAATTCGCGTCGCTGACGTCGCTGAGGAGTGGGCTTCCATGAACGAAGACTTTTGGAAGGATAAGTACCCCGCCGGGATTGCTGCACAAATCAATCCAGACGAGTATCCGAATATTCAGGCGGTACTGAAGCAGTCCTGCCAGCGCTTCGCCAACAAACCGGCCTTCAGCAACCTGGGCAAGACAATCACCTACGGTGAATTGTACGAACTGTCCGGCGCCTTCGCCGCGTACCTGCAACAACACACCGACTTGAAGCCCGGCGATCGAATCGCTGTGCAACTGCCCAACGTCCTGCAATACCCGGTCGCGGTATTCGGCGCCATCCGCGCCGGCCTGATCGTGGTCAACACCAACCCGCTGTACACCGCGCGGGAAATGGAACACCAATTCAACGACTCCGGTGCCAAGGCCCTGGTCTGCCTGGCCAACATGGCCCACCTGGCGGAAAAGGTCGTGCCCAAGACCGCCGTCAAGCATGTGATCGTCACCGAAGTCGCCGACCTGTTGCCGCCGCTCAAGCGCCTGCTGGTCAACAGCGTCATCAAGTACGTGAAGAAAATGGTCCCGGCGTATCACTTGCCTCAGGCGATCAAGTTCAACGACGTGCTCGCCAAGGGCCACGGTCAACCGGTCAGCGACGTCAGCCCGGCCAGCAGCGACGTGGCCGTGTTGCAATACACCGGCGGCACCACCGGCGTGGCGAAGGGCGCGATGCTCACCCACCGCAACCTCGTCGCCAACATGTTGCAGTGCAAGGCGCTGATGGGCTCCAACCTCAACGAAGGCTGCGAGATCCTGATCACGCCGCTGCCGCTGTACCACATCTATGCCTTCACCTTTCATTGCATGGCGATGATGCTCATCGGCAACCACAACATCCTGATCAGCAACCCGCGCGACCTGCCTGCTATGGTCAAGGAGTTGTCGAAGTGGAAGTTCAGCGGTTTTGTCGGCCTGAACACGTTGTTCGTGGCGCTGTGCAACAACGAAGGCTTCCGCAAGCTGGACTTCTCCGCGCTGAAAGTCACCCTGTCGGGCGGCATGGCCCTGCAACTGGCCGCCGCTGAACGTTGGAAGGCTGTGACCGGCTGTGGCATCTGCGAAGGTTACGGCATGACCGAAACCAGCCCGGTAGCCACCGTCAACCCGATCCAGCATATCCAGATCGGTACCATTGGCATTCCGGTGCCGTCTACCGTGTGTAAAGTCATTGCCGACGACGGCACTGAGTTGGCGCTGGGTGAAACCGGCGAGCTGTGCGTCAAGGGCCCGCAAGTGATGAAGGGCTACTGGCAGCGCCAGGACGCCACCGACGAGATGCTCGACAGTGAAGGCTGGCTCAAGACCGGCGACATCGCGATCATCCAGCCGGACGGCTACATGCGCATTGTCGACCGCAAGAAGGACATGATCCTGGTCTCCGGTTTCAACGTGTACCCCAACGAGCTGGAAGACGTGCTGGCAGGCCTGCCGGGCGTGCTGCAATGCGCGGCCATCGGTGTGCCGGACGAAAAATCCGGGGAGATCATCAAGCTCTTCATCGTGGTCAAACCGGGCGCCACCCTCACCAAGGACCAGGTGATGGAGCACATGCGCGCCAACGTCACTGCCTACAAGGTGCCCAAGGCGGTGGAGTTCCGTGATGCATTGCCGACCACCAACGTGGGCAAGATCCTGCGTCGTGAGTTGCGTGATGAAGAACTGAAGAAGCTGGGCCTTAAAAAATAACCCGCCAAATTGAAATGCAGACCAATGTGGGAGGGGGCTTGCTCCCGATAGCACTGGTTCAGTCAACACATACTGTGACTGACCCACCGCCATCGGGGGCAAGCCCCCTCCCACATGTTTAACCGTGTTTTACAGCGCGAAATGCGCGAAGCTCACGTTAGCGCCTGATGGGCGCACGTCTTTCAAGAACGAATCCTTGTCTGCGCTCAGCTCCAACGTAATCTCCGGCTTGCGCTTGCCCGCATTGCGCACCACCAACCCTTCGATGTGCTCGCGCAGAAACGCCGTCGGCACCTTCAGGTGCAGCAACTGGTCAGTCTCGGCGTTGTGCATCAACAGGTGGATCCACTCGTACTGGCCGACGGCAATGCGGCCCAGCGGCAGGTCGAACCACCAGATATTGCGCTTGCGGTCCAGGTCGGTGAAGTGGCAGTTGTTGACGCCGAGTACGGCACCGCCCAGTTCGGTATTTCTGCGGGCAATGGCCTGTGCTTTATTGAGTTTCATAACCTTCCTACGGGATCTGTTATCCAGCGTTATAGCCTGAATGTGCCGGGCATTCTCGTGGGTTGGCTCCCAAACATAAAGCCAAACCTGCCGCTTTCGACGAAATGCCCGCCGAAAATAATTGAAACTCTGCCGAAGGGCCCCGGGTCAATCTCTAGGTAATCACCAAAACCCTTGATTGTTCTTTCGGAGAAACACCATGAGCAGCACATCGGATAAGGCAAAAGGCTTGGCGAACGAAGCGGTCGGCAATATCAAGCAAGGCGTCGGCAAAGTCACCGGCAACGACAAGCTGCAAGCGGAAGGTGTGATCCAGGAAAAGAAAGGCGAAGTGCAGAAAGCGGTCGGCGATACCAAAGATGCGGTAAAAAAAGCCACCAAGTAAGCCTGCGTCACTGGCTGTGTTCCTACAGCCCGGCGGCCATCCACGGATGGCCGTTTTTGTATCTGACGATGCAACTAAACTTTCGTAATTGTTTCAAAGTCGCCAAATGGGCTACTTTGATGTAGAAAACGGCCCCTGAGTCGCCCACGAACTTAACCTTTTTGCGGCGAAAGGAGACGCTATGATCTTTCCGGTTCTCGATGGTCTCAAGCTGCACAAAGTGCTGATACGCACCGTCAAGGAATTCGTCGACGACGAAATGCCCACCTACGCCTCGGCACTGGCCTACCAGATGCTGTTCTCGCTGTTTCCCTTCCTGCTGTTCCTGATTGCCCTGATCGGTTTCCTGCACTTGCCCGACTTTTTCACCTGGCTGCGCCTTCAGTCGGAACTGGTGTTGCCGCCCCAGGCCCTGGAGCAGGTCAACCCGGTGATTGACCAGTTGCAGCAATCCAAGGGCGGCCTGCTGTCGGTGGGTATCGTGATTGCGCTGTGGACTGCTTCGGCGGGCGTGCGGCTGATGATGAGTGCGATGAACGCAGCCTACGACGTGGTGGAAGGCCGGCCGATCTGGAAGCGTTTTCCGCTGTCGATTTTCTACACCGTGGGCATCGCCGGCATGCTGCTGGCCGCTGCTGCCTTGATGGTGCTCGGCCCACAAGTGATGGAATGGGTGGCGGGGCAGATCGGCATGCAGGAGTTCGTGGTCACCTTGTGGACCATTCTGCGCTGGCCGCTGATTGTGATTTTGCTGATGTTCGCCGTGGCCCTGATGTATTACGTGATGCCCGACGTCGAACAGAAATTCCGCTTTATCACCCCAGGTTCGGTACTCGCGGTGGTGGTCTGGATCGTGGCCTCACTGGGCTTTGGCTATTACGTCAAAACCTTCGCCGACTACAACGCCATGTATGGCAGTATCGGTGCGATCATCGTGTTGCTGCTCTATTTCTACATTTCCGCTGCTGTGCTGCTGCTCGGTGCGGAGATGAATGCGGTGATCGAACACATGTCGGCCGAGGGCAAGGATCCTGGTGCAAAAGAGTTCGACGAACCCGGCCACACCGATGAAAAACAGCATGTCTCTGGCCTCGGCCGTGACCACTCCAAGCCCACTCCCGTTGAGCCTGATCAATGATCCGTGAAATCCTGAAAATGGGCGACGAGCGCCTGCTGCGTATCGCGCCACCGGTCCCGCCGGAGATGTTCGACAGCCCAGAGCTGTGGCAATTGATCGATGACATGTTCCAGACCATGGAACACGTCGGCGGCGTAGGCCTGGCAGCGCCGCAGATTGGCGTCGACCTGCAATTGGTGATCTTCGGTTTCGAAGCCAGCGAACGTTACCCGGACGCGCCGCCGGTGCCGCAGACCATCCTGATCAACCCGTTGATCACGCCCCTCAGCCCCGTGCTGGAAGAGGGTTACGAAGGTTGCTTGTCGGTACCCGGCCTGCGCGGTGCGGTGGATCGTTACCAGCAGATCCGCTACGAGGGTTTCGATCCCAAGGGCGAGCCGATCGGGCGCATTGCCGACGGTTTTCATGCGCGGGTGGTGCAGCACGAGTGCGATCACCTGATTGGCCGGTTGTATCCGTCGCGGATTACCGACTTCAGCAAGTTCGGGTTTATCGAAGTGATGTTTCCCGACATGGACCCCACAGCCGACGAATAGCCCCCAGACACACTGAAATCAAAAAATGTGGGAGGGGGCTTGCCCCCGATGGCAGTGTTTCAGCCACCTCATGCATCGGCTGACACTCT
>NZ_RWIO01000038.1:0-177183 GCF_009764655.1 Pseudomonas sp. PB105 | reverse complement strand
TTTTTCTGAAAAAACGCGGTGGCTTTGATGGGGCTGCTTCGCAGCCCAGCGCGGGACAAGCCCGCTCACCACAACAGCCCATTTGCCATAGATTCAGCATCCACGGGAAGTTGTGTAGATACCTATGGCTATCGGGGGCAAGCCCCCTTCCCACATTTAGACCCAGGTGTGTCAGCCCACGCCTACTTCCACCACTCCAGCATTCAACCGCACCGGCCACACCCGCAGGCGCTGATCCGGCGCCTCCAGGCACTGGCCGTCGTGCAAGCGGTAATGCTGCTTATAGATCGGCGCAGCCACCACCAGATCGCCCTTGATGCTGCCGACCAAACCGCGACCAATCACATTCGCTCCCGACTCCGGGTCATGGTTGTCGATGGCGAACAGCGTCCGCTCCTGCGCGCCCGGCAGGTAGAACAGCGCCACTTGCGCGCCGTCCAGCCACACCACCACGCCGGAATGGCGCACCAGGTCAGTCTCGTTGCACACGCGTTTCCAGGTGGACTGGCTCATCAGGCAAGCTCCTCGATGACAGGAATCAGGTTGAGTTCAGCGGCCATGATCGGCCGGCGCTGGCCGCGTTCCTGGACAAAGTGGATGTCCGGATCCGGGCGTTTGTCGTTGACGAAGGTGCGGAAGCGCTTGAGTTTCTCCGGGTCTTTAAGGGCGTTGGCCCATTCGCATTCGTAGCGATCGACCACCAGTTGCATTTGCGCTTCCAGCTCGGCGCCCAGGCCCAGGCTGTCGTGCAGGATCACGTCCTTGAGGAAATCCAGGCCGCCTTCCAGGCTTTCGCGCCACACCGAGGTGCGCTGCAGTTTGTCGGCGGTGCGGATGTAGAACATCAGGAAACGGTCGATGTACTGGATCAGCGTGGCGTCATCGAGGTCGGTGGCAAACAGTTCGGCATGGCGCGGACGCATGCCGCCGTTACCGGCAATGTAGAGGTTCCAGCCCTTTTCGGTGGCAATCACGCCCACGTCTTTGCTCTGGGCTTCAGCGCATTCACGGGTGCAGCCGGACACCGCGAACTTGAGCTTGTGCGGCGAACGCAGGCCCTTGTAGCGGTCCTCGATCAGCAGCGCCATTTTCACGCTGTCCTGCACGCCGTAGCGGCACCAGGTGCTGCCCACGCAGGACTTGACCGTGCGCGTGGATTTGCCATACGCGTGCCCGGTCTCGAAGCCGGCCGCGATCAGCTCGGCCCAGATATCCGGCAGCTCATGCAGTTGCGCGCCAAACAGGTCGATGCGCTGGCCGCCGGTGATCTTGGTGTAGAGGTCGTATTTCTTCGCCACCTCGCCAATCACGATCAGCTTGTCGGCGGTAATCTCGCCGCCCGGAATCCGTGGCACCACCGAGTAGGTGCCGTTCTTCTGCATGTTGGCCATGAACGTGTCGTTGGTGTCCTGCAACGGCACCAGCGAGGCATCCATGATCGGCTGGTTCCAGCACGAAGCCAGGATCGAACCCACCGCCGGTTTGCACACGTCGCACCCGGTGTGGCCACGGCCGTGCTTGGCCAGCAGTTCTTCGAAGGTGATTACCCCTTCCACCCGCACCAGGGCATACAGTTCCTGGCGGGTATAGGCGAAGTGTTCGCACAGGCTCTTGTCGACGCTGACACCACGGGCGATCAGTTCGTGTTCAAACACCTGCTTGAGCAAGCCCGCGCAACCGCCGCAACCGGTGCAAGCCTTGGTCTGGGATTTGAGCAGGCCCAGGTCGCTGCAACCGCCGTCGATGGCCGAGCAGATCGCACCTTTGGTGACGTTGTGGCAGGAACACACGGTGGCCGATTCGGGCAACGCGCCGGGGCCGAGGGTCGGTGCGCCGGCGGAGGACGGCAGGATCAGGCTGGCCGGTTCCGCCGGCAGCGCAATCGCGTTCTGCATGTATTGCAGCAAGGTGTCGTAGTAACTGTTGTCACCCACCAGTACCGCACCGATCACATGCTTGCCCGATGCGTCCACCACCAGGCGCCGGTAGCTGGCGCTGGCCTCGTCGATAAACTGGTAGCTGCGCGCACCCGGCGTGTGGGCGTGGGCGTCGCCGATGGAGCCAACGTCCACGCCGAGCAGTTTGAGCTTGGTGGACATGTCGGCGCCGACAAACGGCTCGGCGGCCTGCGCGCACAACAGCGCGGCAACCCCACGGGCCATCTGGTAGCCCGGCGCGACCAGACCGAACAGGCTGCCATTCCACGAGGCACACTCGCCAATCGCGTAGATGTGCGGGTCGCAGCTTTTGCATTCATCGTTGATCACCACGCCGCCGCGCGGGCCGATCTCCAGGCCAGCCTGGCGCGCCAGTGCATCCTGGGCGCGGATACCGGCGGAGAATACGATAAGGTCGGTTTCCAGAAATTCGTCGTTGGCAAAGTTCATGCGATAGCGGTACTGCTCGCCCGCGCTGATCGACTGCGTGGCACGGGACAGGTGCACACCGACGCCCAGCCGTTCGATCTGGGCCTTGAGCGCCAGGCCGCCAAAATCATCCAACTGCACTGGCATCAAGCGCGGCGCGAACTCCACCACATGGGCTTCCAGGCCGAGGCTTTTCAGGGCGTTCGCCGCTTCCAGGCCCAGCAAGCCACCGCCGACCACTACCCCGCGCCGGGCATTGGCTGCCGCAGCACGAATGGCATCAAGGTCTTGCAAGGTGCGATACACCAACCGCGAATCGCCCTCGGCGCCTTCAATAGGTGGCACAAACGGGTAGGAACCGGTGGCCAGGACCAAGGTGTCGTAGCCCACACAGCCCTGCGCCGTGATCACCTCACGGCGGGCGCGGTCGATTTCCAGCACCGGCACGCCCAAGTGCAAGGTCACACCCGGCGTCTGGTACAGCGACGCTTCGCAGAGGGCCAACGACTCGGCATCGCGGCCGGTGAAATACTCGGAGAGGTGCACACGGTCATAGGCGCGCATCGGCTCCTCACTGAACACATGCAGGTGGAAGTGCTCCAGCGCACCGCGCTCGATCAGTTGCTCCACGCAATGGTGACCGACCATGCCATTGCCAACGACGATCAGGGTTTTCATCGGTTTGTTCATATCAGCACCTGACAACATTCATCACGGTTTAAAAAGCAAAAAAAAACGCCTGAAACCTTGCGGTTCCAGGCGTCTTTGCCTGTTCTTATGCGGGATCGGTTCGGACGACTTCGCCGGATCCATCGCTTTATGCCCATGACCTTGAAGGGCCTGTCGATCGTCGTTGACCGAGTGGGGTTGAGGGGGAGCTTGCAGGCGGCGTGCCAATTGGCCGCAACCCCGCAGTCGCGGCTACGCCAGCCCTTCAACCCAGCAATACGCCCACGATTGCGCCTCCAACTGGTGCGCCCCGCATCATATAAGTGCGCATACCCGCCTCTGTGGCGAGGGAGCTTGCTCCCGCTGGAGTGCGCAGCGCTCCCTGGATTTTGGGGGCGCTTCGCAGCCCAGCGGGAGCAAGTTCCCTCGCCACAGTGGGTAAGCCACTTGAAATGCAAAGCTGGCGCGTGACTTGCTAGGAACACCTGCATAAAGCAGTCAACGCTGATTGCCCATTCACGACAAAGGCGCCGTGCAACCCCCGTTTCCAAACGGAGGGTTGCAAGGCGCTTTTTTGTTGGCGGGTAAAAAAGTTTCGAGGGTGACGGATGGCAAACCAAAGCGTACGCAGCGTGTGTCCTTATTGTGGCGTCGGCTGCGGCATCGTGATGCAAGTGGAAAACAATAAAGTGGTCAAGGTGATCGGCGACAAGGCTCACCCCACCAACTTCGGTCGCCTGTGCACCAAAGGCACTACGTGCGGCCAAGCCATCGCCGAGTCAGGGCGCATGGAGAATGCCTACCTGCGCGAAGAGCGCGATCACGACCCGGTGCGCATCGCCATGGACACCGCCATCAGCGAAACCGCCAGCCGCCTGCGCCATATCCTCGACCGCGATGGCCCCGATGCGCTGGCGTTCTACGTGTCCGGGCAAATGTCCCTGGAGGCGCAGTACCTCGTCAACAAGTTGGCCAAGGGCTTTGTGCGCACGCCGAACATCGAATCCAACTCGCGCCTGTGCATGGCCAGCGCGGGCAGCGGCTACAAGCTGTCCCTGGGCTCGGATGGGCCACCGGGGTCATACGAAGACTTTGACCGCGCCGACCTGTTCTTCGTGATCGGCGCCAACATGACCGACTGTCACCCGATTCTGTTCCTGCGCATGATGGACCGGGTCAAGGCCGGGGCGAAGCTGATCGTGGTCGACCCCCGACGCAGCGCCACCGCCGACAAGGCCGACCTGTACCTGCCGATCAAGCCCGGCACCGACCTCGCCCTGCTCAATGGCCTGCTGTACCTGCTGGTTAAAAACGGCCACACCGACCCAGCCTTCATCGCCGCATTCACCGAAGGCTGGGAGGCCATGCCTGGCTTTCTTGAGGACTATTCGCCCGACCGCGTCGCCGCCCTCACCGGCCTGGCCGAAGCGGATATCCGCCAAGCCGCCGACTGGATCGGCCAAGCCGCCGAGTGGATGAGTTGCTGGACCATGGGCCTCAACCAAAGCACCCACGGCACCTGGAACACCAACGCCCTGTGCAACCTGCACCTGGCCACCGGCGCGATTTGCCGCCCCGGCAGCGGGCCGTTTTCCCTCACCGGCCAACCCAACGCCATGGGTGGCCGCGAGATGGGCTACATGGGCCCAGGCCTGCCGGGGCAGCGTTCGGTGCTGGTCGAAGCCGACCGCGCATTTATCGAAGACCTCTGGCAAATCCCGCCTGACCACCTGCCGCGCCAGGCCGGCAACGGCACCGTGGCGATGTTCGAGCAGATGGCTGCCGGGCAGATCAAGGCGTGTTGGATCATCTGCACCAACCCGGTGGCCAGCGTGCCCAATCGCCAGATCGCCATCGACGGTTTGCGCACCGCCGAACTGGTGATCACCCAGGACGCCTACCTCGACACCGAGACCAACCGCTACGCCGATATCCTGCTGCCCGGCGCCCTGTGGGCCGAGGCTGAAGGGGTGATGATCAACTCCGAACGCAACCTGACCCTGATGCAGAAAGCCGTCGAGGCGCCCGGCGACACGTTGCCCGACTGGCAAATCATCGCTCGGGTTGCCTGTGAAATGGGCTTTGCCGACGCCTTCACCTACGCCAGCGCCGTCGAGGTATTCGAAGAAATCAAACGCGCCTGGAACCCCAAGACCGGCTACGACCTACGCGGCGCCAGCCACGCACGCCTGCGTGAACAACCGCTGCAATGGCCCTGCGCTTCGGCCGATGGCGCGGACCGCAACCCGATCCGCTATCGCACTGCCGCCACGCTCGCATTCGCCACCGACAGCGGCAAAGGCCAGTTCTTCCCGCGCCCCCATATGCCGCCTGCGGAAATGCCCGACGAGCGCTTCCCGTTCGTGCTCAACACCGGCCGCCTGCAGCACCAGTGGCACACCCTGACCAAGACCGGCAAGGTCGCCACCCTGAACAAACTCAACCCCGGCCCGTTCGTGGAAATCCACCCCGACGATGCCACGCGCCTGGGCCTCAAGGCCAAGGATCCGGTGGAGGTGCGCTCCCTGCGCGGGCGTGCCGTGCTGCCAGCGCTGATCACCGACCGCGTGCGTCCCGGCAACTGCTTTGCGCCCTTCCACTGGAACGATGTGTTTGGCGAGCACCTGGCGATCAACGCGGTGACCAACGATGCCGTCGACCCGATTTCCCTGCAGCCCGAGTTCAAGTGTTGCGCTGTCGCGCTGGCCCGAGTCGAGCTGATCGACCATCAGTTCCTTGATCAACCCGCTCCCCAAGATCTCCGAGAGGACTTCAGCATGTCGCGCCTCGACGCCTTCGCCGAACTCGCCGGCATCCGTAACGTACCGGCGCCGTTACTGAGCGACAGTGAACGCACCTACCTCGCCGGGTTCCTCAGCGGCCTGCACGCCAGTGCGGCGCGCCAGGACGCTGGCGTACCGGTAATGCCGGCGAGCGCGCCGCTGACCAAGGATGCCCGCCTATGGCTGGACGGCTTGCTCGGCGGTTTGTTCAGCCGCGCAGACTCTGCGCCAGCAGCCGCCCCGGACGTCACGCTGTTGTGGGCGTCGCAGACCGGCAATGCCGAAGCCCTCGCCGAGCGCTTTGCCAAACGCCTGCGCGAAGCGGGTATCAGCGTAGAACTGAGCGCCATGGCGGACTTCCCCGCAAGCAAACTGGCCAGCATCCAGACCCTGGCCCTGATCAGCAGCACCTTTGGCGACGGCGATCCACCGGACAATGGCGAAGGGTTCTGGCACAGCCTCAGCACCGTCGAGACGCGCCTTGAGTCTCTGCGGTTTGCGGTGCTCGCCTTGGGCGATCCGAATTACGACCAGTTCTGCAAGCACGGCAAAAGGCTTGACCAGCGCCTGCTGGAACTGGGCGCCACTCGCCTGCTGGAACGTGTCGACTGCGACACCGAATTCGAAGAACCCGCCGATGCCTGGCTGACCCGATTCCAGCAAACCCTCAACCCGGCCAAGCCCGTCGCAGCGGCGGCCACCCCGGCCGGCAAAACCAAACTGCATCCGTCACGCCTGCTGCTCAACCGGCACCTGAACCCCCACAGCGCCCACAAGGAAACCCGCCAGTTCGCCCTGGACCTGACGGGCTCCGGCCTGACCTACGAAGCCGGTGATGCCCTCGGCGTGCGGCCGCGCAACTGCCCGGACCTGGTGAGCGAACTGCTTGAGCTGACCCAACTGAGCGCAGGCGCTTCGGTGAACATCGAGACGTTCGGTGACGTGTCGCTGCAACAAGCCCTGACCCAGCACTTCGAAATCGCCCGCCCCGGCAACGAGACCCTGGCCTTTATTGCCGAACGCAGCGCCAATCCAGGCCTGGAGCAACTGCTGCGACCTGAGCACAAGGCCGAACTCAAAGACTGGCTATGGGGCCGACAGCTCACGGATGTGCTGCAGGAATACCCCATCGACTGCTCGGCGGACGAACTGCTCGGTACCCTCAAGCGCCTGCAACCGCGGCTGTATTCGATTGCCTCCAGCGCCAAGGCCCATCCCCAGGAAGTCCACCTCACCGTGGCGGCGGTGCGATACGGCAAACGCAAAGGTGTGTCCTCGACCTTCCTCGCCGACCGCGTCGGCGACGGCGAAGTGCCGGTGTTTGTGCAGCCGTCCAAACACTTCCGCACGCCCAGGGACGGCGATGTGCCGATGATCATGATCGGTCCCGGCACTGGGGTGGCGCCGTTTCGCGCGTTCTTGCAGGAGCGTCGGGCCATGGGGCATCAGGGCCGTAACTGGCTGTTTTTTGGCGAGCAGTACGCCGCCAGCGACTTCTACTACCAGGACGAACTGCAAGGCATGCAGCGCGATGGCCTGCTCACTCACCTGAGCCTGGCGTTTTCCCGTGACCAGGCGCAGAAGATCTACGTGCAGGACCGCATTCGCGAACAGGGCGCCGAGCTGTGGCGCTGGTTGCAGGACGGCGCCAGGCTGTACATCTGCGGCGACGCCAGTCATATGGCCAAGGATGTGGACCAGGCGTTGCGCCAAGTGGCGCATACCCACGGTGGGCTGGGCGTGGAGGACGCCGTGGAGTACTGGCGCCAACTGAGCGAGCAGAAGCGTTACTTGCGTGATGTCTACTGATTGGATACAGAACAATCGTCAATTGTATTGTGTACAAAAAACCCTAAAGATTTGCTGAGTACGGGCCGAAACAGCATTGATAGCAAATCGCCGCACTGTTATTACAGCGTGCGGCGGTTTGACCACCCTCTGCGCTGATGGTCGTCTCGATGAAAATAAAAAATAAGCTTGTCCTGGCATTTGTTTCTGTCGCGTTTATCCCGGTCAGCCTGGTGGCCGTGATCTCTGTCATGAACACGCGAACCCAGGCGGTTGAACAGTTCATTGATGGCAGCACCCGGGAAATCCGCCAGATCGATGGCAATATCCGCCAGTTCTTCGACGGCACGCTACAGAACGTCGATCAAATGGCTACGGATCCTGTATACACCTCTATCAACACCTTGAAGAATTACCAACCCGCGGATGCGCCCAGCCAACCGATGCCTGCGGCCGCGCAAACCGTGATCGACCGTTTCGCCCGCTTTGGCGCCACCCACCCGGCGGCGGCCATCCTGTCCATCGGCCTGGAAGACGGCACCTACGTCAAATGGCCGGATGACCCACAACTGGCCAAATACGACCCGCGCACGCGCCCTTGGTACAAAGCGGCGATGGCCAGCCCCGGCAAGACCGTGCGCACCCCGGCTTACTATTACGACAAAGACGACGTGGCCCTGGTGGGCACTGCACGGGCATTGCTCGACAACGCGGGCAAAGCCAAAGGCGTGTTCGTGGTCAGCGTGTCGCTGAAGAACCTCACTGAGTTGGTCAAGAGCATCAAGCTCGGCGAAAGCGGCTACGTGATGCTGATCGAGGACGGTGTGGTGCTGGTGGACCCGCGTGACGCCGGCCACAGCTTCAAGCCGCTCAAGGATTTGGGCGACGCCTATGCCCACCTTGCCCAAACGCCCCAAGGCTCCACCGAAGTAGAGATCGGCGGTGTGCGCTACATGGCCAACGTGTGGACCTCCCCCGGCCTGGGCTGGCGTTATATCGGGCTGATCGAACACAACGAAGTGATGGCCGAAGCCACACGCATGACCTACCTCACCGCCGCCATCGTCGGCGTGCTGGTGCTGGTCTTCGGCTTGCTCGCGGCAGCGTTTTCCAAGGTGATCGTCAAGCCCATCGGCCAGGTCAGCAGCGGCTTGCAATCCATCGCCGAGGGCGAAGGTGACCTGCGCCACGCGCTGCAGGTGCAGGGCAAGGACGAAACCGCCGAGTTGGCGGGCTGGTTCAACAAGTTTCTGGCGGCCATCCGCCAACTGATCCAGCACATCGGCGCAGCCTCGGCCAATTTGCAGAACGCCTCCAAGGTCAACAGCGAAGTGGCGCACAACATGAACGAAGCCGCCGGGCGTCAGCGTGAGGCGGTGGAGTTGGTGTCCACCGCGTTCAACGAAATGGTTGCCACCGCCAACGAAGTGGCGCGCTCGTGCAGCGGCGCGGCGGAGTCCGCCGAGAACGGCCACCGCCGCGTGGCCGAGGGCAAGCAGCAGATTGAAGTGACCACCGACAACGTCAACCGCCTGGGCCGCCGCCTGACCGAATCGTCCCAGGCCATGGTCGAACTGGAAGCCGGCAGCCGCAGCATCAACCAGATTCTCGGCACCATCCGCGCCATTGCCGAACAGACCAACCTGCTGGCGCTCAACGCCGCCATCGAAGCGGCCCGCGCCGGTGATCAGGGCCGCGGTTTTGCGGTGGTGGCCGATGAAGTGCGCGCACTGGCCAAGCGCACCTCCGACTCCACCGGCGAAATCGAACACCTGCTCGGCACCCTGGAAAACAAGACCCAGGAAGTCACGCAAAAAATGGGCAGTTGCCTGGACCTGTCACGGGCCAGCGTGTCGTCCATCGAGAGCGCGCGGGACAGCTTTGAAGGCATCCAGTTGTCGGTCAACGAGATCCGCGACCAGAACCTGCAAATCTCCGCCGCCGCCGAGGAACAACACAGCGTGGCCGAAGAGATCAACCGGCATATCCAGCAGATCTACGACGAAGCGCGGCTGGTGGAAAGCCTGGCCAACTCGGCGCAGGACGACTCGGGGCGGTTGTCGGAGCTGTCGAGCGAGCTCAATGGGTTGGTGGGGCGCTTCAAGTCCTGACTTTCGGCAAGCGCGCCTGTAGGCGCTGGCTTGTGGTGAGCGGGCTTGTCCCGCTCACCACAACGTTATGTGTCAGCTTTCAGGAGCTATGTGGATACCTGTGCCGCGATTGCGGCGGTATGTTGCAAGGCCATCCACGCCATAAAGGTTTGCAACCGGGTGGTGAAGTTGTCGCCTTGCGCTTCGGGATTTCGCGCTTCAAACAGAAAGAATGCCACCTGTGTGATCATCGTCGGATAACACCGCACGAACAGCGCGACATGTTCTTCAAGCGTCTGCGGCCACGTCGTCGCCTCTTCCGAGCGCAACACATGCGTGGCCCGCACCACCTTGCGCGACGCTTCACGCTGCAAGCGCAGGCGTTGCGGCTCGGCATCGGCCTGCGCGATACGTGCGAGATAGCCCGCCAACACCTGTTCAAAGTCAGCATTCAGCGCCACGGCGATCTCGCGTGACGGCCGAAACCGCTCAAACTGTTGCGACAGGTCATTGCCCCACAGGCAGCGACAATGGTGCTTGAGCCAGAAGCCCCAGCTGTGCGTGTTTTCAGGCGCCAGGACTTGCGCACGACTGCCAATATCGAAATCCACCTTGATAACCTCCGGGTGGCGCTGCTCCAGCGCCTGGCGGATCGCCTCCAGGCGTTCCAATAGCGGCGCAGTCGGCGGTTCGCGCAGCACCAGCGTGAGGTCAAGGTCAGAGACCCCGAGCGTGGCGTCTGCCCTGGCGACACTGCCGTACAGATAGATCCCATCGAGCCCCAGATCATCCTGCGACAGCGACGCGCAGACATCCTCAAGCAGTGGTTGAAACTCAGGCTGCACGGGGCTATCGGTGACGCTGAGGATGTAACCGTTGAGGTCGATGTTCGACAGGCTCATGACTGTTTCTTCCAGTGTTCATAAAACGCCAGCGCCGCCACGTTCTTGTCCTTGGCTTCCAGCATGATGTCGAAGCGCTCCAGAAACTGCAGCGCGTAGTCGTTGGTCCAGCGGTTCCACATTTGCGCACTGTGGCCGTACAGGTCGCGCTTGGACACCACCTGCAACAGCGCGTCCATTTCCAGCTTGTGCTCGGCGTCGAAACCCAGCTCCTGCAGGCTTTCCTGGGGTTGGGAGTAATGCATCGTCGGGCGTACGCCGCGCCAGCTGTCGATCACGCGAGCGACACGTTCGCTGTTGGGGTCGATGTACGCGTTTTCGTTGATCCAGCAGTGGTGAATGTCGAGCACCACCGGCGCGAGGTCGGCGACTTGCAGGCAGTGGTCGAGGCCATAAGTCTTTTCATCGTTTTCAAAGGTGATGCAGTTGCGCGCCACCTCGGACAAACGCAACCACACGGCGCGGGTGCCTTCCACGCCGAGGCGCCCGGCGATGTGCACGTTGCACTTGAGGTCCTGGAAGCGCCGGCCGTAGCCCATCATGCGGATCATGTCGGCGTGGTATTCGAATTCGGCGAGGCTGTTTTCCACCACGCCGGGGTTTTCCGAACCCAGCACGCAGTATTGGCCGGGGTGGAACGACAGCCGAATATCCGAGGCGCGCGCCAGCTCGCCGATGGCGGCGAACCCTTCGATCAATTGGCGTTCGATGGCAGGGTCTTTATAAACGTCGGCGACTTTAGGATGGCTGTAGAACGGCAGCAGGTCGCTGCTCAGGCGCAGCATGCGCAAGGTCGGCGGCAGGTCGGCGACATAGGCCAGCAGGCGTAACTGTGCCGCCAGGTTATGGGTGACCACTTCGACCAGCTTGTCGCGGGCGACCTGCGGCGTGACTCCGTCCATCCAGCGCAAGGTGGTGGTGCGCGGGTTGAAGGGGCCTTCGATCAGCTTGAGGGCGCTGGCCGACAATAGGCGTTCTGGATGCTTGTACTGGCAGGCAAAGCCAATGCGAGGGTGTGTCATGGAGGCGCCCGGCGAAAGGAAAGGACAGGATGATACGGCGTTAGGCGTGGGCTCAGGCAGCGGGTTCATAATATTTAGACACTGATCACCCTGAACTTTCTGACAAGCGCCGCGCTCACTTCCTATGCGCTGCCGCGCCCAGATGCGTTGGATAGCTACGTTGAAACAACGCGACGTTGAAAAAAAAGCTACGTTGAAACAGACAAGGAGCCGCCATCACCATGACTACCCTCTCCACTTATCGCCGCACGCCAGGTCCGCTGCATGCGACCTTGCTCGCCGGCACCGTGCCGCTGTTTCTCGGCGCCCTGCTCAGTGACATTGCCTACACCCAGACCTACCAGATTCAATGGGCCAACTTCGCCTCCTGGCTGATTGCCGGTGCCTTGGTATTCGGTGGTTTTGCGCTGCTGTTTGCACTGGTCAACCTGCTGCGCGCCGAGCGCAAGGCCGGGCAGCCCACGCTGTATGTCCTGCTGCTGTTGGTCACCTGGGTCCTGGGCTTGGTCAATGCCTTCCAACACGCCAAGGATGCCTACGCCGCCATGCCGACCGGCCTGGTGTTGTCGGCAATCGTGATGCTGCTGACGCTGGCAGCCACGTGGACTGGCCTGCGTTCGGGAGGTGCCAAATGAAAACGTCCAATACATTGACCCTGTTGAGTGCCGCCCTGCTGCTGAGTGCCTGTGGTGGCGAAGGCGATAAAACCCAGGCCCGTGGCCCTGATCCCAAGTTGCCCGAGCAGCAAAGCAGCCTGCTGCCGAGCATGAAGATCGCCGAGCCCGCGCCGTGGGGCGAGCAGAAACCCAAAGTGCCCGAGGGTTACAGCGTGACCGCAATCGCCACCGACCTGGCGATTCCGCGCCAGACCCTGGTGCTGCCCAACGGTGACATCCTCGTCGCCGAAGGCCGTGGCGGCAGTGCGGCCAAGCTCAAGCCCAAGGATGTGATCGCCAGCCTGATCAAGGCCGAGGGCAACACCAAGGTCAAGGGCGGCAACCGCCTGACCCTGCTGCGCGACGCCGACGGTGACGGCACCTACGAGCTGAAAACCGTGTTCGCCGACAACCTCAACGCGCCCTACGGCCTGGCATTTGCCGACGGCAAGCTCTACGTGGCCAACCAGGATGCGCTGGTGCGGTTCGACTACACCGACGGCCAGACCAAGGCCAGTGGCGCGCCGGTCAAAGTCACCGACCTGCCGGCACAGATCAACCACCACTGGACCAAGTCCCTGGCCGTGAGTGCTGACGGACGCCAGCTCTACGTGGGCATCGGCTCCAACAGCAACGTGACCGAACGGGGCATGGAAGTGGAAATCGACCGCGCCATGGTCTGGCAGATCGACGCCGCCACCGGCGCGCACAAGCCCTATGCCACCGGGCTGCGCAACCCGACGGCGCTGACCATCCAACCGGACTCCGAGCAATTGTGGACAGTAGTCAACGAACGCGACGAACTCGGCCCCGACCTGGTGCCGGATTACCTGACGTCGGTGCGTGAAGGCGCGTTCTACGGCTGGCCCTACAGCTACTGGGGCCAGAACGTCGACCCGCGTGCGCAACCGCAGAACCCGGCCAAAGTCGCGGCCGCGATCAAGCCCGATTACAGCCTGGGCTCCCATGTGGCGGCGCTCGGTGTGGACTTCTCCATCCCGGCCATGGGCGAGAAATTCGCCGATGGGGTGTTCGTCGGCGAGCATGGCAGTTGGAACCGTGAGAATCCGGTGGGCTACAAGGTGATCTTTGTGCCGTTCAGCAATGGCAAACCGGCGGGCGAGCCGATTGATTTCGCCACCGGCTTCCGTGGCGACGACGGCAAGACCCGTGGCCGCCCGGTGGGTGTGACGGTGGACCCCAAGGGTGCACTGATCATTGCCGATGACTTGGCCAATACGGTGTGGCGAGTGACGCGTAACCAATAGCAGCAGATGCGGGGTTTTCTGCTACAGAAAACCCCGTACAGGGAGTTCGCGTTACAGGTCAGCGATTTCCTTGTGACGCGGTACCAAAGCTTTCATCACGCTCCAGGCCACCAGGTAAGCCAGCGCGCAGATGGCGAACATGATCATGTAGCCAGTGTGGATGTCGTTGATCGACTTGTAGTAGTCGAACACCCAACCGCCGATCTTGGTCATCACCACGCCGCCGATCCCACCGGCCATGCCGCCAATGCCGACCACCGAGGCCACGGTTTTCTGCGGGAACATGTCCGACACGGTGGTGAAGATGTTGCACGACCACGCCTGGTGCGCAGACGCACCCACGCCGATCAGCAATACCGGGACCCAGAAGCTGATATAGCCCAGGGGCTGCGCCAGCAGTACCACCAGCGGGAACAGCGCGATCACCAGCATGGCTTTCATGCGGCCGTCGTACGGAGCATCGCCGCGGGCCATGAAGTAGCTGGGGAACCAGCCGCCGCCGATACTGCCGACCATGGTCATGCTGTACAGCACCGCCAGCGGCATGACGATATCGGCGCCTTTCATGCCGTATTGCGCCGACAGGTAAGTCGGTAGCCAGAACAGGAAGAACCACCACACGCCGTCGGTCATGAACTTGCCGAAGGCAAAGGCCCAGGTCTGGCGGTAGGTCAGCAGCTTGAACCACGAAACTTTCTTCCCGGACGTGCCAGCCGGGGCTTTGGTGTGTGGCTGTACGGTCTGGTCACTGCGGATATAGGCCAGTTCTTCGGCCGACAGGCGTTTTTGCTGCTCGGGCTTTTCATACACCGCCGCCCACACCGCCACCCACAGGAAGCCGAGCATGCCGATCACCATGAAGGCGGCCTCCCAGCCCCACATACCGGCAATCAGCGGCACGCAGATCGGCGCCAGGATTGCGCCGACATTGGCACCGGAGTTGAAGATACCGGTCGCGAAGGACCGCTCCTTCTTGGGGAAATATTCGGCGGTAGCCTTGATCGCAATTGGGAAATTACCCGCCTCGCCAATCGCCAGCACTGCACGGGAGAGCATGAAGCCGGCAATCGATACCGGAATGACCGCCAACCCAATCGCGCCGCTGACGGCGGCGATGCCCTCACCCATCTGCACCGAGAACGCATGCATGATGGCGCCGGTGGACCAGATGGCAATCGCGACCACATAGGCGGCCTTGGTACCGATTTTGTCGACAAACCGCCCGGCAAACAGCATGGAAATCGCATACACGAACTGGAACACCGCCGCGATGTTGGCGTAATCCGTGTTGCTCCAGCCAAATTGCGTGGACAACTGCGGTGCCAACAGGCTGAGCACCTGACGGTCGAGGTAGTTGACGGTGGTGGCGAAAAACAACATCGCACAGATGGTCCAGCGATAGTTGCCTACCGCCTGACCCACGCGGTGGGCGCTGATGGGCTCGTTCAGATTCATGGCATCACTTTTTATTTTTGTTAGTCAGGACATATGTAACGTCATATGTCGTCGTACAACTGCGACTTTTATAGCGAGACGCCTGAGCGGTGTCAATCTCAAAGATTAACGTTTGTCTAGGTACCACATGGTTACGAGAAGTTTCACGGAGACTCAGTTGTAGGATGACAAATACGCAAGACCAGGCTGGGCGCCTGGCCAGGCACATCGTCAAGAAGGCCGAAGTGCTGCATGCCAACCTTTTCCAACACGCGGATCGAGGCGGCGTGATCGGGTCGCACCAGCCCGAACACTTGGGGCACGTTCAGGTTTTCAAAGGCCAACGCCAGGGCATCGCGGGCAAGTTCGGTGGCATAGCCCTGCCCCCACGCCTCCACGGCAAAACGGTAGCCGAGGTTGATGCGGCGCTCGGTGGCCATTGGGTTGATCCTCTCTCAAGATGCCGCTCTTTTTTGTGGTGAGCGGGCTTGTTGTGGTGAGCGGGCTTGCCCCGCGCTGGGCTGCGCAGCGGCCCCATCAGAACCACCCTCGTTTTTCCAGACAAACCGAGCTGTATGGTTTTGGGGCTGCTTCGCAGCCCAGCGCGGGGCAAGCCCGCTCACCACAGAAGCCCGCCCATCACAAAAGCCAGCTCACCACAGGGAGCTCGTGGAGCTGGAAAATTGCGCTTCCCACAGGTGGTTCTGCACCCGGTTGAGAAAAAATACACCTGCGGGTGAATTATTTCGTGTCCGCTTGTATCTGAACTGACAGAGCGGTGCTATCGCGGTGATAGCACCACCCCTGTTCGGTTTTAGAGTGGTTCGCATGAAATTACGTAAAAAAAGCGTTAAACCCATCGGGTTGAAGGACATCACCATCGTCGACGATGCCAAGGTGCGCAAGGCGATAACTGCCGCCGCCCTGGGCAATGCCATGGAATGGTTCGACTTCGGTGTCTATGGGTTTGTCGCCTATGTGCTCGGTAAAGTGTTCTTTCCGGACGCCTCCCCCAGCGTACAAATGATCGCCGCACTGGGTACGTTCTCCGTGCCATTCCTGATTCGCCCGCTGGGTGGCCTGTTCTTCGGCGCGCTCGGCGATAAGTACGGGCGACAGAAAGTCCTCGCCGCCACCATCGTAATCATGTCCCTGAGCACCTTCGCCATCGGCTTGATTCCCGGCTACGCCTCCATCGGCATCTGGGCGCCGATCCTGTTGCTGCTGTGCAAAATGGCCCAGGGTTTCTCGGTGGGGGGTGAATACACCGGCGCGTCGATTTTCGTCGCCGAATACGCCCCAGACCGCAAGCGCGGTTTCCTCGGCAGTTGGCTGGACTTCGGCTCGATTGCCGGTTTTGTGCTGGGTGCCGGTGTGGTGGTGCTGATCTCCAGCGTGCTCGGCGAAGCCGAATTTGAAGCGTGGGGCTGGCGCCTGCCGTTCTTCCTCGCCCTGCCCCTGGGCATCATCGGCCTGTACCTGCGCCATGCGCTGGAAGAAACCCCAGCGTTCCAGCAGCACATGGACAAGCTCGAACAAGGCGACCGCGAAGGCCTGACCCATGGTCCCAAGGTTTCGTTCAAGGAAGTCGCCACCAAGCATTGGCGCAGCCTGCTGACCTGCATCGGCATCGTCGCGGCGACCAACGTGACGTACTACATGCTGCTCACGTACATGCCGAGCTACCTGTCCCACAACCTGCATTACAAAGAAAACAGCGGCGTGCTGATCATCATCGCGATCATGGTCGGCATGCTGTTTGTGCAGCCGTTCATCGGTTTTGTCAGCGACAAGATCGGCCGCAAGCCCTTCATCATCGCCGGTAGCGTTGGCTTGTTGTTCCTGTCGATCCCGGCATTCATGCTGATCACCAGCGGCAAGATCGGCCTGATCTTCGCCGGTCTCCTGATCCTGGCGGTGATCCTCAACTTCTTCATCGGTGTGATGGCCTCGACGTTGCCGGCGATGTTCCCCACCCACTTGCGCTACAGTGCATTGGCCAGTGCGTTCAACGTTTCGGTGCTGATCGCCGGTGTGACCCCGACCGCCGTGGCCTGGCTGGTGGAAAGCACCAATGACCTGTTCATGCCCGCCTATTACCTGATGGTGTTTGCCGTGGTCGGCCTGATCACCGGCCTGACCATGAAGGAAACCGCCAACAAGCCCCTGCGTGGCGCGGCACCGGCGGCGTCGGACATGGAAGAAGCCAAGGAGTTGCTGCAGGAACACCACGACAACATCGAGCAGAAGATCGAAGACATCGACGCCGAAATTGCTGCATTGGAAGCCAAGCGCCAGAATCTGGTACAACAGCATCCGCGAATCAATTAAGCCCTGACCGTGCGTGGTGGCCCAGGCCACCACGCCTTTGGAGTGTTCAGCATGCTTCCCAGCGTCACCTCAGCACAATCGTTACTCAGCGCAGACGAACGCGCCGCCATCGCCGAAATAGAAGCCACCACCAGCATCCTGCAATTGGTCACCCGCCTGACCGGCATGCGCTTTGCCGGCATCGCCAAGTTCACCGATCTGGAATGGGTGGTCTGCTCGGTCCACGACCCCATGGCAATGGGGATCCATGTGGACGACGTGCTCGACCTCGAAACCACCCTGTGCAGCGAGTTCTGCATCAACCCCCAGACCTTGTTCATCCCGCAAGTCAGTGCAAACGGCCGCTTCGCCGCACGCCCGGTGGTCAAGCAGTTCGCCATCGAAAGCTACGCCGGTGCGCCGATCTTCCTGCCCGACGGCCGACTGTTCGGCGCGCTGTGTGCCTTGGATTCACAGGCAATGCTGTTTGACGACCCCAACCTGCCAGAAACCCTGAGCCTGTTTGCGCGGCTGATCGGCTGCATTTTTTTCGCTAACCTGACGCAGAGCGATCGCTGAATCCAGGCTTGCCGCGCAACCCGGCGATATCGCGCTTGGGCGGCACTCCAAACAGCCGGCTGTATTCGCGGCTGAACTGCGACGGGCTTTCATAGCCCACTTTGAACGCCGCGCTGGACACATCCTGATGCTCGTTGAGCATCAACCGGCGCGCCTCGTTCAAGCGCAGCCACTTCTGATACTGCAACGGGCTCATTGCCGTGAGTTGGCGAAAGTGATGATGGAAAGTCGCCGCGCTCATCTGCACCCGCGCCGCCAGGTCTTCAACGCGCAGTGCCGCGTCGTAATTGAGCTTGAGCCAGTCAATCGCCTTGGCGATGCGATACCCCTGCCCGTCCACCGAACAGATCTGGCGCAGTCGATCCGACTGGTCACTCTGCAATAGCCGGTAGTGGATTTCGCGCTGGATCAACGGCGCGAGGACCGGGATCGCTTCGGGCTCATCGAGCAACGCCACCAGCCGCGCAAATGACGCCAGCATGCCCTCGGTGACCACACCGATGCCGACCCCCTTCAGCGCAGAGCGCTCGCGCTTGGGCGGCAACTCACTCTGGGCTATAAGCTCGGCCAATATGCGCAGGTCCAGCTTGAAGGTCAGCCCCAGGCACGGCCGCGCAGGGCTCGCTTGCAGCACTTCGGAATTGGCCGGTATATCCAGCGACGTCACCAGAAAGCGCGACGTGTCATACGGATACCCTTCGCCGCCTACCCATAACTGCTTCTGACCTTGGGCGACCAGCACGATGCTCGGTTCGACCATGCACACCACCGGCGTGCACGGCTGCTCGCGCCGATAAAACCCCAGGCCTGGGATTGGCATGGGGCTGTCCCCAGGTGCGCCGATGCGCGAAGCGATGGCGTGAATCAGCGCGTCCAGATTGTTCTTCATAACCCGCCCTTTTTCGTTGGTTCACGAACTGTACCCCGCACAGCCCATGGCGTCCCCGGCAAACCCACAGACTCAGAGCATCAGGCAAGTAATCCAGCGCAACGCACTACAGAACCTACGGACACACCGGGAAAATGCACGGACCAACCCCTTCAAGGATCCACCCATGAAACGCCTCTTGCTTGCCCTGGGTTTGCTGGTGACGTCGTTAACTGCTCTGGGAGCCGATATGTCCAACGGTGCTGACAACTTCTACACAAGCGACAAGGTGACAGTCGAAAAGGTCACCTTCAACAACCAATACGGCCTGCAGGTTGCCGGCAACCTGTTCGTGCCGAAAAACCTCGCCACTGGCGCAAAAAACCCTGCAATCATCGTCGGCCACCCCATGGGGGCCGTCAAAGAACAGAGCGCCAACCTGTATGCCGCCAAAATGGCCGAACAGGGCTTCGTCACACTGTCCCTGGACCTGTCGTTCTGGGGCGAAAGCGCCGGTGCACCGCGCAATGCGGTGCTGCCCGACCTTTACGTCGAAGACTTCAGCGCCGCCGTGGACTTCCTCGGCACCCGGCCGATGGTCGACCGTGAGCGCATCGGCGTGATCGGTATCTGCGGCAGCGGCAGCTTTGCCATTGCTGCCGCAAAAATCGACCCACGCCTCAAGGCCATCGCCACCGTCAGTATGTACGACATGGGCGCAGCCAACCGCAACGGGCTCAAGCACGGCGTCACGCTGGAACAGCGCCGGCACATCCTGCTGCAGGCGGCGAACCAGCGCTACGTGGAATTCCAGGGCGGCGAAACCCTCTACACCAGCGGCTCGCCGCTCACGCTGACGGGCGACCCGGTGGGTGACGAGTTTTTCGATTTCTACCGCACCCCACGCGGCCAAGTCACGCCTGCCGGTGCATCGCCACAGACCACCACCATGCCGACGCTGACCAGCAACGTGAAGTTCATGAACTTCTACCCGTTCAACGACATTGAGACGATTTCCCCGCGCCCACTGCTGTTGATCACGGGTGCCAACGCCCACTCCCGCGAGTTCAGCGAGGACGCCTACCGGCGTGCGGCCGAACCGAAAGAACTGCTCATCATCCCCAATGCGGGCCATGTGGATCTGTACGACCGGGTCAACCTGATTCCGTTCGCCCAGCTCACCGCCTTCTTCAAGAACAACCTCAAGTGAAGCCCGGTCACTCGACTGCACCGCGCTGGGGCGCGGTGCTCGCCATGTCCCTGGCGGCCTTTACATTGGTCGCCTCGGAGTTTATGCCGGTGAGCCTGCTGACACCGCTGGCGGCTGACCTCGACATCACTCAGGGACAGGCCGGTCAAGGCATCTCTGTGTCGGGGCTGTTTGCCTTGCTCACCAGCCTGGTGATTGCCGCCGTGGCGGCCCGGGTGGATCGCAAGCGCCTGCTGGTGGCACTGACCCTGCTGATGATCGTGTCCGGGACGGTGGTAGCACTTGCGCCGAATTACCTGATCTTCATGCTGGGGCGTGCGCTGATCGGCGTGGCCATTGGCGGGTTTTGGTCCCTGTCGGCTGCCACCGCCATGCGCCTGGTGCCCGAAGCCCAAGTGCCGCGTGCCTTGGCCATGGTCAACGGCGGCAACGCCCTTGCAACGGTGATTGCCGCGCCGCTCGGCAGCTTTCTCGGCGGGATGATCGGCTGGCGTGGCGCGTTTTTCTGCGTGGTGCCGGTGGCAGTGATTGCCGTGGTGTGGCTGCTGATCAGCCTGCCGTCGATCAAAACCCACGGCGACGCAAAGACCACCAATGTGCTGCGCCTGATGAAACACCCGCCGGTGGCCATCGGCATGCTCGCCGTCAGTGTGTTTTTCATGGGCCAGTTCATGTTGTTCACCTACCTGCGACCGTTTCTGGAAACCGTCACTCAAGTCAGCGTATCCCTGTTATCGCTGATGCTGCTGGTACTCGGCCTGGCCGGTCTGGCGGGCACGTTCCTGATCGAACGGTTTTTGAAGCGCAGCCTGTACCCCACGCTGATTGCTATCCCATTGCTGATGGCGTTGATCGCCCTGGCCTTGGTCGCTTTCGGCAGCTCGACCTTGATGACGACCCTGTTGCTGGGACTCTGGGGCCTGGTCGCCACCGCCGCCCCCGTGGGCTGGTGGACCTGGCTGGCAAACACCCTGCCCGACAATGCCGAGGCTGGAGGCGGCTTGATGGTCGCGATCATCCAGTTGGCGATTGCTTCAGGTGCCACAGTGGGAGGCGTGGTGTTTGATATCAGTGGTTATCAGGCGACGTTCGAGTTGAGTGCGACGCTGCTGTGCGTGGCCGCGTTGCTGGCGTGGGCGGCACGCCGGGTCAGTTATCGCGCCGGGCGCTTGAGCACCGCCTGACGCGCTCAACCTTTTTCCAGGGCCGCCGATAAGCTGTCATACCCCTGACATGCAGCGAGGCCCTGCGCGAAATAATGCCCAACTCTCTCGCTCCGATCGTTCGTTCGCTGTCCACCCGTACCAGCCTGTCGCTGACGCGCACGTCACTGTTCAACTTCATGGTCCTGTTGGCCGTTGTCTTTGCGGCAGCGGCTTACTCGCTGCTTTACATTGCCCATGAGCTGGACCACACCGAGCAGGCCGAAAGCGCGTTCCATACCCGCAAAGCCATGCAGTCCATGGAAAAAGCCATGCGGGTGACGGTCAAGGATTACGCATTCTGGAGCGATGCCTACAGGCACCTGCATATCGAGGTCGACAAGGAGTGGGCCTACGCCCGTGGCAATATCGGCTCGACACTGTTCCATGATTTCGGCTTTCAAGGCCTGTTTGTGGTCAACGACGCCAACCGCACCGTCTACGCGGTGGTCGAGGGCGAACTGCAAGCCTTTGAAATCAGCGAATGGCTCGACCAGCCCCTGACCCAGCTTCTCGAACAGGCCCGCGCCGGTGCCGACGACGAAACCCCCGTGAGCACGTTCATCAACGTACGCGGCAGCCCGGCGCTGGTGGCCGCCGCCGCGATCACCCCAGGCACCGACCCCACTGTGGTTACGGATGGCCGGCCAGCCTCGGTGCTGATCTTCGTCGACATTCTCGACAGCGCCAAACTGGGCCGGATCGGCAATGACTTTGGCGTGGACAACCTGCACATCGCCAGCCCTGACGACATCGCCAAGGGCGTGTTTCTGCCCCTCGGCGACCACGGCAGCGCCGGCAGCCTGTACTGGCAGCCGGAACAGCCCGGCCGGCGCTTGATCGGTGTCGGCCTGCCCTTGCTGGGCCTGGCCGCGTTGCTGGTGTGCCTGATGACGTGGATGATTTTGCGCCGCAGCACCGCCGCCGCCCTGGCCCTGGATGCCAGTCATAGTTCATTGCAAACCAGCCAGAGTGCCTTGGCCACCAGCGAAGCGCGCTTTCGCGATGTAGTGGAAGCCAGCTCCGACTGGGTCTGGGAGATCAATGCCGCCTGGCGTTTCACCTACCTGTCGGAGCGTTTCGAAAGCGTGACCGGATTGGCCCGCGACGCATGGATCGGCGCAGCCATGAATGACCTGCTGGGCACCGAAGACGGGCTGTTGTCACAGTGGTTGTGCACGCCCGGCAGGCGCCCGGACCTTAGCGTGCTATGCCTGTATGTGGATGCCAAAGGACTGGAGCGCACCACCCGACTGTCCGCGCGGGAAATGCCGTGCGGCGGGTTTCGCGGCACGGCCACCGACGTGACCGAAGAGGTCGAGGCGCGCAGACGCATCGAGTTCCTGTCCCAGCACGACGCCCTGACCGGGCTGCCCAATCGCACGCGCCTGCAAGCCTTCCTCGACGCCAAGCTCAAGGCACTGCCGACCCTTGAGCAACCCGTGGTGATGCTCAGCCTGGACCTGGACCGCTTCAAGCCGGTCAATGATTTGCTCGGACATGCCGCCGGCGACCGTGTGCTCAACGAAGTGTCGAGCCGCCTGACCGATTGCGTGCGCCACGGCGACCTCGTGGCGCGGGTTGGCGGCGATGAGTTTGTGCTGATCCTCAGCGAGGCCGGCACCCTGAACGAAGTCGAAAACCTGTGCCGCCGCTTGATCGCCTCCATCGAGCGGGCCATCCGCATCGACGAGCAGGAAGTGTTTATCAGCGCCAGCATCGGCATTGCCCTGGCGCCCAATGACGCCAGCGCCGTCACCGAACTGCTGCGCTACGCCGACATCGCGCTGTACGAGGCCAAGTCCGCTGGGCGCAATACCTGGCGCTTTTACTCCGGCGAGATGAATGCGCGGATCATCGAGCGTCGTCGCCTGGAGAGTGATCTGCGCTACGGCATCACGCATGGGGAATTGCGCCTGCACTTCCAGCCGCGTTATCGCATTGCCGATGGCCAGATGGTCGGCGCCGAGGCGCTGGTGCGTTGGCAACACCCGGACCGCGGCCTGATCGCGCCAGACACCTTTATCCCGATTGCCGAAGAGTCAGGTTTGATCCTGTCGCTGAGCGATTGGGTGCTGGAAACCGCGTGCGCCTGTGCCGCGCAGTGGCCGGATGGGTTGTTCGTGTCGGTGAACCTGTCGCCCACAGAGTTCAAGCGCGGCAACCTGATGGAACGCGTGCGCCACGCCTTGCAGGTCTCGGGGATCGACCCGGCGCGGATGGAGCTGGAAATCACCGAAAGCGTCATGCTCGAAGACGCGGGCGGTGCGCTGGACGTGATGCGCGCCCTCAAGCAACTGGGCATCCGCATTGCCATGGACGATTTCGGCACCGGGTATTCCTCGCTGAGCTACCTGCGTGCGTTCCCGTTCGATGGTTTGAAGATCGACCGCAGCTTCCTGACCCGGCTGGAAGACAGCGAGGACGACCAAGCCATCATCCACGCCATCGTCGGACTGGGCCGCGCCCTGGCGCTGACGGTCACCGCCGAAGGCATCGAAACCGCCGAACACCTGGCGATGCTCAAGGCCGTGGCCTGTGACGAGGGCCAGGGTTACTTCCTCAGCCGCCCCCTGGATATCGACGCGTTCAACCGCTTGCTGGGCCCTGCTTGAAGAACAGGCTCGGCGTCTTGCCGAACTGTTTCTTGAACATGCTAGTGAAGGCGCTCGGGCTGTCGTAGCCCAGCTCCAGCGCCACGTCGATGATCTTCTCCCCGATCGCCATGCGTTCCAGAGCCAATAGCAGCCGCGCCTGCTGACGCCATTGGCCAAAGGTCATGGCGGTTTCCTTGCGGAACAGACGCTGGATGGTCTTCTGATCCAGGCCCAGGCGCTCGCTCCAGTCCGCTACCGTCGAGGCATCGCCCGGATCCTGTTGCAGCGCCAGGCAAATCCGCTGGATCCGCGGGTCGGCCGGTTGCGGCAGGGATAACGGCAGCGCGGGCAGGTCAGCCAGTTCGTCGAGGATCAGGTGCATGATCCGCGCATCCCGCGAATCCTCGGCATACGGCGGCTTGAGGCTGACCGAGGCTTTGATCAGCTCGCTCAGCAGCGGCGAGATGCTCACCGCCTTGGTTTCGGTGGGCAGATTGGGGAAGCTGTCGGGGCGCACAAACACGCTGCGCATTTTCAGCGGGCCCACACAGCGCAGGGAATGCACGTGCCCGCAGGGCATCCAGAAGCCGCGATTGGGCGGCACGGTCCACTGATTCTGCGCCGAATGCACTACCATGACCCCTTCGGTCGCGTAGAGCAGTTGATGCTTCTCGTGGCTGTGATCGGGGATCACCCAGTTTTCCGGATAGTCGGTGGCCGAACTGATCACGGCCCACTCGCCTTCGTCGATCTCCTGCAGGAATTTATCCAGTGATTTGATCATTTAGCCCTTTTTGCGACAGTTACCGCCCGAATTTCGTGAGACAGACATTTTTACTGAATCTAGCATAAACCCCGAAACAATTTGAAATGGACCGCCAACCACGTATTGGCGGCCCCTGTTCACCGCCTTGTATGGAATGCCTGCATGTCGACACTCACCGCGTCACCCGCCACTGCCACCCCTGCGCCCCAAGCAAGCCCCCTGGTCATGCGCATCCTCGGCGCCTGTGCGCTGGCGCACTTGATCAATGACCTGATCCAGGCCGTGCTGCCGTCGATCTACCCGATGCTCAAGGCCAACTACGGGCTGACGTTTGCCCAGGTGGGGCTGATCACCCTGACCTTCCAACTGACCGCCTCGCTGCTGCAACCGTGGATCGGCTACCACACTGACCGTCATCCCAAGCCCTGGCTGCTGCCGGCCGGCATGGTGTGCACCTTGATCGGTATTCTGATGCTGGCGTTTGTCGGCAGCTTCCCGGCGATCCTGCTGGCGGCAGGGCTGGTGGGCGTGGGCTCGTCGACCTTCCACCCGGAAACCTCCCGCGTGGCGCGCCTGGCCTCCGGCGGGCGCTACGGCCTGGCGCAGTCGACCTTCCAGGTCGGCGGCAACACTGGCAGTGCCTTGGGCCCGTTGCTGGCAGCGGCGATCATCATTCCCTACGGCCAGGGCAATATCGCCTGGTTCGGGCTGTTTGCCGTGTTCGCGATCCTGGTGCTGTACGGCTTGAGCCGCTGGTACCGCAGCCACCTCAACCTGTTCAAGCTCAAGCAAGGCGGCAAAGCCACCCACGGCTTGTCCAAAGGCCGCGTGACGTTTGCCCTGGTGGTGCTGGCAGTGCTGGTGTTCTCCAAGTACTTCTACATGACCAGCCTGACCAGCTACTTCACGTTTTACCTGATTGAAAAATTCCACCTGTCGGTATCGAGTTCCCAGATGTACCTGTTCCTGTTCCTCGGTGCGGTGGCCGTGGGCACCTTCGCGGGTGGACCGATCGGCGACAGGATCGGGCGCAAGAAAGTCATCTGGTTCTCGATCCTTGGTGCCGCGCCGTTCACCCTGGCCCTGCCCTATGTCGACCTGTTCTGGACGGCCGTGCTCAGCGTGGTAATCGGCTTTATCCTGGCCTCGGCGTTCTCGGCCATCGTGGTGTTTGCCCAGGAGTTGGTGCCTGGCAACGTCGGCATGATCGCCGGGATATTTTTCGGCCTGATGTTCGGCTTCAGCGGGATTGGCGCGGCGTTGCTCGGTTTGCTCGCCGATACCCACGGCATCGAGTACGTCTACAAACTGTGCTCGTTCCTGCCGCTGGTGGGCATCCTGACGGTCCTGTTGCCATCGACCAAAGGGATCTGACTGGCCGATCATCGGCTGGCTGTGTGCCATTACCCAGAAAGCTCTGAAAAACCTGCGTGTGCGCTTACAATCCCGGTTTGAACGCACACCAGGCAGATCCGGCAAGACATGACGCTCGACCCTCCTACGATTCTGGCACTCACCGTTGCCCTGGCAGCCGCTGCCGCCCTTTACCTGCTGGTTGAATGGCGCAGCGTGCGCGAGCCCTCGCTGCTGTTGTGGAGCAGCGGTTTCGCCACCATCACCATTGGCTCCACCTTGGCCCTGCTGCGCATCAATGGCTTTTTAGTCATCGGTATCTGGTTCGCCAACGGTTTGCTGGTGACCGCACACTTCCTGTTTCTGCTCGGCGTAGCGCGGTTTACCCAAGTGCGGGTGTCGCGTGCCTGGGTCCTGATGCCCGCGATCTGGTTCGCCATGCTCGCCTTGCCAGCCGACCCGTCCTGGTCCAAGGCCATGCTGGCGGTGCAATCGCTGTTGGTCGCACTGCCCACCCTGCGCGCCAGTTTCCTGCTGCGGCCCCATGGCCGGTCCCTGAGCGTCGGCGCGGTGCAGCTGCGTTTCGTGCTGCTGCTCCACGGGATCTTTTACGTGGCCAAGGCACTGTCGGTGGTGATCCCCGGCACTTTGATCGACCTCGCGGCCTTCAAGGGCGAAATCATCCAGGTCTCCCTGGTCGAAGGCGCCATGGCAATCATGCTGATTGCCCTGTCCATGACCGGCTCCGAACGCTACCGCCGCGAACAACACATCGCACGCCTCGCGGCCCGCGACCCACTCACCGCCCTCTACAACCGCCGCGCCCTCGACCTGCGCGCCCCGCGCCTGCTGGCCCAGGTCTCCCCAACCCAACCCGGCGCCCTGCTGCTGATCGACATCGACAACTTCAAAGGCGTCAACGACCTCCACGGGCACACGGCTGGCGACCGCCTGCTGATTGCCCTGAGCGAAATGATCCGCGCCGTCGTGCCCCAAGGCGCATTGGCGGCGCGGCTGGGCGGCGATGAGTTTGTGATCCTGCTGAACCCGGCGTCGGCCGAGCAGATCGTCGAGCTGGGCAGCAACCTGCGCGGGCAGTTCCAGCAACTGGCCGCGCAGAGCTTCAGCACCCCGCAGCCCGTGACCCTGAGCATCGGCGCCAACCTGTTCGATCAGCCGCCGGAAAGCCTGGCGGCGTTGATCGAGCAAGGTGATTCGACGTTGTATGAGTCCAAGCGGGGTGGGCGGGACAGTATTCGGTTGGTGGATCGGACCGGCGTCAGTACCTAGCGCTAGAGATCGTAACTAACCCCAACACTCCGCCCCGTCCTCACCGACTCCAACGCACACTCCGCCAAATGCAACGCATACAACCCATCCCGCACGCTGGTGGGCAGTTCGCGACCGTCGTTGAGCGCGTCAATGAACTGGGTCAGCTCATTGCGATAGGCATCCGCATACCGCTCCAGGAAAAAGTGCTGCAGCGGTTCCAGCGCTTCAGTGTGCTCGGCCCCCCAGTGGCGCAAGGTGCTGGGTCGGTGGTTGTCGGTGAGCAGGACGCCGGTGGCGCCGGAGACTTCGACGCGTTGGTCGTAGCCGTACACCGCCTGACGACAGCAGTTGATGTGGCATTGCTTGCCGGAGGCCGTGCGCAGCAGGACCATGACGCTGTCGTAGTCGTCGATCTGTTCCAGGGTGGGGTCGACCAGGCGGCTGGCAATGGCGCTGACTTCCACGGGTTCTTCGCCGAGCAGGTGGCGGGCGGTGTCGAAGTCGTGGATGGTCATGTCGCGCAGGATGCCGCCGGAGTGCGCCAGGTAGTCACGCGGGGCCAGGCCGGGGTCGCGGCTGGTGATGATGACTTGGCGCACGGCGCCGATCTGGCCGGCGTCGAGGGCTTGGCGCAGGCGCAGCATGTCGGGGTCGAAGCGACGGTTGAAGCCAAGCATGACATTGCCACCCTGGCGCTCCACGGCCTGGGCGGCACTGCGGGCCTTGGCGATGTCGAGGTCGATGGGTTTTTCGCAGAGTACCGCTTTACCTTCGGCCACCGCCGCCAGCATCAGGTCGATATGGGTGTCGGTCGGGGTGCCGATCACGACGGCGTCGATGTCTTTGCGGGTGAGCACGGCGGCGCAGTCGTAGGCCGCTTCGCAACCCAGTTGCGTGCTGAGCGCATCGACCCCTTCGCGCCAGGGGTCGGCCACCAGCACCAGCGTGGCGTTGGGGTGGGCGGCGACGTTGGCGGCGTGGATCCTGGCGATGCGCCCGGCACCTAGAATAGCGATACGTAACATGGTTGAACTCCTGATGTTGTTTTTAAAGGGAGTACTCAGTCCGGCAGGTTGAACGGTGTGACGATCTGCACCTGTGACGGCGCAATCGGCCCGGCCTTCCATAGCCGATGGTGTTGCAGGATGTGCAGGAACACATGGCGCGCATCGATCTGCAGGTTGTGGTCGATGATCGCGGCGACTTTTTCTTCGCGTAGTAACTGGCGGTTTTCTTCGTCGAGGTCGTGGCCGATAAACACCTCCAGCGGGCGCTCCAGGGCGGCGAAGGCATCGACGATTGCGCGGTTGCCGCCGCCGACGCTGTACACCGCCTTGAGTTCTGGATGTTGTTTTAGCGCCTGGCTCACGCGGTCGAACGTGCGGTCGTACACGCCGTAGCCGCCGCTGATGTCCAGCACCCGCAAGTGCGCCGCCCGGCCACGCAACCAGGCGCGAAAGCCCATCTCGCGCTCTTCTTCGCCACGGAACAGTTCGCTGCCGATCACCACGGCCACGTCCTGGGGCTGCGCCGGCAGCCAGCGGGACATCAGATAGGCGGCCGTCTGGCCGGCGGTGCGGTTGTCCATGCCCACGTAGCCGATGCGCTCGCTTTGCGGCAGGTCCGTCACCAAGGTCACCACGGGAATGCCCGCCGCGATCAGTTGCTTGACCGCCTGGTTCACCGCTGGCTCATCGGCGGCCTTGAGCACCACGCCCTGGCTGCCGGTGTCGAGGCAACGCAGCAACTGGTCGTGCATGGCCTGAGGCTCGATTTCTTCGAACAGGTGAAAGCGAGGTGCAATACGAAACGGCGCCAGGCTACCCAGTTGCGCGACGATCGCCGCCTGTACCGCCGCGCTGAAGCGCTGGGGCGTGTGCATGATCACGTCGACATGGAACGTGCGCCCCACCGCCAGGCCGTTTTTTTCCTGGGACTCCAACTCATCCAGCGCCTGCTCGATGCGCCGCGAGGTCTGCGCATGCACGCTGCCGCGCTGGTGCAGCACGCGGTCGACCGTGGCTTTGCTCACACCGGCCTGCGTCGCGAGTTGCTTGATGGAGAAATGTTTTGCGCGTTCGAGCATGGGTTTCGCCTGAGGTGTTTTTGAGGTCTTATTTGGGCGTTACTGAGGTTTTGCAATGCTAATCTCCATTTTGCCCGCCGTCGAGCCGGGCGATGAAAACAACAACAAATCCAGGAGAACTTCATGCCCAACACCGATCTCGCCACCTCGTTCAGCGGCCAGTACTTTGTCGTCACCGGCAGCACCCAAGGCCTGGGCGCGGCGGTGGCCCACACCCTGGCACGACGCGGCGCCGCCGGGCTGATCATCTGTGGCCGTCGTCGTGCCCAGGGTGAAGAGCAAGTGCGGCAACTGGCGCAACTGGATTGCCAGGCAATTTTTGTCGAGGCGGACCTGGAGAAAGTCGAGGATTGCCGGGCGATCATCAACGCGGCACGCACCCACTTCGGCACCTTGCATGGGCTGGTGAACTGCGCGGGGATGTCGGACCGCGGCACCATCCTCGATACCTCGCCGGAGCTGTTCGAGCGGCTGTTTGCGGTGAATGTGCGGGCACCGTTTTTCCTGATGCAGGAAGCGCTCAAACTGATGATCAGCAACGGCGTGGAAGGCGCCGTGGTGAATATCCAGAGCGTCACCGGGCATGGCGGGCAGTCGTTTTTGAGTGCCTACGCGGCGTCCAAGGGAGCCCTGGCGATCCTCACCAAGAACGTCGCGTTCAGCGCCCTGCGCAACCGCATCCGGGTGAATGGCTTGAATATCGGCTGGATGGACACGCCCCACGAGGATGATATCCAGCGCCAGTACCACGGTGCCCAGGACGGTTGGCTGGCCAAGGCCGAAAGCGCGCAACCGTTCGGACGCTTGCTCAAGCCCGAGGAAGTGGCGCAGAGCGTGGCGTTTTTACTGTCCAGCGAGTCCGGCATGATGACCGGCTCGGTGATCGATCTGGAGCAAGGCGTGGTCGGTTGTACCGACGGCGGCAGCCCGCAACCGCATCAGGCCCTGAGCCTGTCGGGAGGTGTGTGATGTCGGCATTCGTCAGCGCCGAAGCGGTGCGCCTGGAAGACTTCCAGCGGCTGTGCTCGCAACAGGCCCATGCCAAGGATTATCCGCTGTGCGCCGAGGTAGTCGGCAATGTGCCGATCTATCGGGCCCACACCCTGCGCAACAGCGACCGCCGCGCGGTGATGGATGAACTGCACCGCCTGTTCCGCGATGGACCGGGGGTGATGGTGGTGCGCCAGGCGTATGAGGACCTGGACGTAGTGGACCGCCATAGCCAGGTGTTCGAGGCGATCTTCGCCACTGAGGCCGCGCAAGGCGTGGCCGCCGATCATTTTGCCAAGGCCGGTAGCAACGGGCGTATCTGGAACTCGCTGCAAAAAGCGGCGTTAGAGTCGCCGCAATCTTTTGTCGAGTATTACGCCAACCCGCTGCTGGGGCTGATTGCCGAAGCGTGGCTGGGGCCGAGTTACCAAGTCACGGCCCAGGTGAATGTGGTGCATCCCGGCGGGCAGGCGCAACAGCCGCACCGGGATTACCACCTGGGCTTCCAGACCAACGATGTGGTGGAGCGCTTTCCGCTGCCGCTGCACGTGCTGTCGCAATACCTGACGTTACAAGGCGCGGTGGCCCACACGGACATGCCGCTGGAAAGCGGACCGACCCAGTTGCTGCCGTTTTCCCAGCAATACGCCTTGGGCTATTTGGCGTGGCGTCGCGAAGATTTCATCGACTATTTCCAGCAGCATGCCGTGCAACTGCCCCTGAACAAGGGCGACCTGCTGTTCTTCAACCCGGCGCTGTTCCATGCCGCCGGCACCAACCGCACCGTCGACCGCCATCGCATGGCCAATCTGCTGCAAATCTCCTCGGCGTTCGGCAAACCGATGGAAGCCCTCGACCGTGACCGCATGATGCTGGCGGTCTATCCGGCATTGCTGGCCAACCCAACGTTGGACGCCCAGGCCGTGATTGCCTGCACGGCCGATGGCTATTCCTTCCCTACCAACCTCGACACCGACCCGCCGCTGCGGGGCCTGGCCCCGCAAACCGGGCAACAGCTGATGCAGCAAGCTCTCAACGAACGCTGGCCCTATTCGGACTTCGCCGCAGCAGTGGCGCAGATGCGGGCCAAGCGTCAGGCATGAATCGCTTTAACAACAACAAAAACAGCGGAGCACCATCATGAAGAAGCAACTCCTTGCGGCACTGTTTACCCTGGCTGTCAGCCCTTGGGCCCTGGCCGATATACGGATCGGCGTGAGCATCGCCCAGGTCGACGATGTGTTCCTCGCGCAAATGCGTGACTACATGGCGAGCCACGCCAAGGAACTGCCCGGTGTAACCCTTCAGTTCGAAGACGCCCAGGGCGATGTAGTGCGCCAGCTCAACCAGGTGCAGAACTTCACCGCACAAGGCATGGACGCGATCATCGTCAACGCGGTGGACACCGCCGCCACCCAGAAAATGACGGTGAATGCCCAGCAGGCGAAGATCCCGCTGGTGTACGTCAACCGTCGTCCGGAGTTCAAGGATGTTCCGCCGGGCGTGGGGTACGTGGGCTCGGATGAGATCAAGGCCGGCGAAATCCAGATGCGTTATCTGGCGCAGAAAATGGGCGGCAAGGGCAACCTGGCGATCATGCTGGGGCTGCTGTCGAACAACGCCACGCACAACCGGACGCTGGGCGTGAAGAACGTGCTCAAGGACTACCCCGATATCAAGATCGTCGAGGAGCAGAGCGCCGAATGGCAGCGCAGCAAGGCGATTGACCTGATGAACAACTGGATTGTCTCGGGCCGCAAAATCGATGCGGTGGCGGCGAATGCCGATGAAATGGCGATTGGCGCGGCCATGGCGATCAGCCAGGCGGGCATGCAACCGGGCAAGGACATATTGGTCGCCGGCAGCGATGGCGGCGCGGCCGGGCTGGATGCGGTCAAAAAAGGCCAGTTGCTGGTGACGGCGTATCAGGACAACAAGGGGCAAGCGGTGGGTTCGATTGACCTGGCGGTGAAGATGGTGAAAAAACAGCCCTACGAGGCTGAGCTGACCATTCCTTACCAGCAGATCACCAAGGACAACTACCAGGCGTTCCTCAACCCTTGATAGATTTGGGTCAGTAAGGGGCTTTTGTGGTGAGCGGGCTTGCCGCGCGAGGCAAGCTCGCTCACCACAGAAGTCAGAGAAACGCCGCAGAGTGTTCATACCAGCCTGGAATTTTTTGGACGGTCATTGCTCCCTCCTCCCCCGCAGCACGATGTAAAGCAACGGGCCCACCGACACAAACACCGCCGTCAGCAAAAAATACGGCACCACCGACAACACCGAGCGCCCTCGCCCACGCGCATCCCGATACATCCATACGCACGCCAATATCGCCATCAGGTACAGGTCAATCACTACTTGCGCGGTGTCCGGCCGCGAGAGCAATTGCTGCCCAAAAGCCCATAACGATTGCTCGGCAGTCAACAGAGTGAACAGGGTGTAGAGGGAAAACCCGAGCAAAGCGGCCAGGGCAATCGAGGGTCTTGGCATGATGTCTTCCTTGAAGTGATCGAGCCCCACCTTAGCGATAAGGTTTGGCCCTCGCAATGACCTTAGAGGTCATTGCGAGGGCCACGAAAAATCCTTTTTGTCGACCTTCACCGCGTTCGGCATGCCTCAGGACATCACCCTCACCTCGCTGCGCATCGAGCATCTGATTCCCGCTGACGAGGCGACCTGGCAGGTGATGCGCGCCGCCTTCGCGGACTATTCGGCGCTGGTTTTGTGAAATATCTGTACGTAGACTGCGGCCATACCTCAACTTAAGGCGGCGAAGAAAACGTCATGCAAGTTACCGAAGTCTCCATTGCCCAATTGCGCGCTGCGCTTGAATCCGGCCAGACCACTGCCGTTGTGCTGGTCCAGGCTTACCTTGCCCGGATCGAGGCCTACGACGGCCCGCAGACCGCTACCGCGTTGAACGCCGTGGTGGTGCGCAACCCCGAAGCGCTTCAAGAAGCCGAGGCGTCCGATGCGCGCCGGGCCAAAGGCGAAACATTGGGGCCACTGGATGGCATTCCCTATACCGCCAAGGACAGCTACCTGGTCAAGGGGCTGACTGCGGCCTCGGGCAGCCCGGCCTTTGCCAAGCTCGTCGCTCATCGCGATGCGTTCACCATCGAACGCCTGCGCGCCGGTGGCGCTATCTGCCTGGGCAAGACCAATATGCCGCCGATGGCCAATGGCGGCATGCAGCGTGGCGTGTATGGCCGTGCCGAAAGCCCGTATAACGCTGAGTACCTCACCGCGCCGTTCGCCTCCGGTTCGTCCAACGGCGCGGGCACTGCCACCGCCGCCAGTTTCGCGGCATTCGGCCTGGCGGAAGAAACCTGGTCCAGCGGGCGTGGCCCGGCGTCCAACAATGGCCTGTGCGCCTACACCCCGTCCCGTGGGGTGATTTCGGTGCGCGGCAACTGGCCGCTGACGCCAACCATGGACGTGGTGGTGCCCTATGCGCGCACCATGGCCGACCTGCTGGAAGTGCTCGATGTGGTGGTCGCCGAAGACTCCGACACCCGTGGCGACCTGTGGCGCCTGCAACCCTGGGTGCCGATCCCCCGCGTCACCGACGTGCGCCCGGCGTCTTACGCTGAACTGGCCGCGACGGCAGAGTCCCTCGCGGGCAAACGCCTGGGCGTACCGCGCATGTACATCAATGCCGACCCCGACGCCGGCAGCAGCGAAAAGCCCGGCATCGGCGGCCCGACCGGGCAACGGATCAACACCCGTGAGAGCGTGATCGACCTGTGGAAAGACGCCCGCACGGCGCTGGAAGCAGCGGGTGCCGAAGTGATCGAGGTGGATTTCCCGCTGGTGTCCAACTGCGAAGGCGATCGCCCCGGCGCGCCGACGGTGTTCACCCGTGGGCTGGTGTCCAAGGAATTCCTGCACGACGAGTTGTGGGAACTGTCCGCCTGGGCCTTCGATGACTTCCTGCGCGCCAACGACGACCCAACGCTCAACCGCCTGGCGGATGTGGACGGCCCAAAAATCTTCCCACACGACCCCGGCACCCTGCCTAACCGTGAAGACGACCTCGCCGCCGGCATGGACGAATACGTGCGCATGGCCCAGCGCGGCATCACACCCTGGAATGAAATCAGCACCGTGCCCGACGGCCTGCGCGGCCTGGAACAAACCCGGCGCATCGACCTGGAAGACTGGATGGACAAGCTCGGCCTCGACGCCGTGCTGTTCCCCACCGTCGCCGACGTCGGCCCGGCCGATGCCGATGTGAATGAAGCCAGCGCGGACATCGCCTGGAGCAATGGCATCTGGGTGGCCAACGGCAACCTCGCCATCCGCCACCTGGGCGTACCTACCGTCACCGTGCCGATGGGCGTGATGGCGGACATCGGCATGCCGGTGGGGCTGACATTTGCCGGGCGCGCCTATGATGACTCGGCGTTGTTGCGCCTTGCGGCGGCGTATGAGGCAACGGGCAGCAAGCGCCTGATTCCGCCGCGTACCCCGCCGCTGGCAGACAACTAACGGCTCAACCCGTGGGAGGGGGCTTGCCCCCGATAGCGGAGTGTCAGTCAAAGCTGTTCCACCTGAACCACTGCCATCGGGGGCAAGCCCCCTCCCACATTTTGATCTTCGGCGTGTCAGTTGCTTGGCTTTGTCTTAAAAGGTCGCCAGCACATTGCCGTGCTTATGGATGCTTGTCAGTGTTCCGGCGCTGCCACTCATCCACCACGTCACCCAGGGTCTTGGGGGTCTCGTTGCGAATCCACGCCATGAAGGGGCGGTCGAATTTGAAGCTCGGCGCGCAGTGCTCACACATGAAGCGGCGCACGTTCTGGGTGTTTTTGTAGTGCGCGGTCACGGGAGTGGCGCGGGTGATGGGGTCGCTGTGCCAGTCAAAATCCATTTTTTCGCTCGGGCAGGTGAGGTGTCGGCGTTAGCATAGCGATGCGCCTGTTTCCGAGGAAGCACCAAAACCAGGCAACTCAAAGAACTCAATGTGTTGGGACATCGTATAAGCGCATTCAATCTTATATGCCCAATAATTTCAGGATATTTCGAAATTTCACTTTCCATCGTCACAGGAAATATTGCATGGTTGTACGACGACTACAGCTGTCGTCTACATCCCCAACAACAATAAGGAAACATCCATGCAGAACGTCAAACTACTGATCGGTTTTCTTTGCCTGTTCAGCGGCTACGTGGCCGCATCCCCTGCCGACAAAGACGTCGCCCAAGCGGTCGATCACCTGACCCAAGCCATGCTGCATAAAGACATCAAGCAGCTTCAGGCCCTGACCGCCGAGCAACTCACCTACGGCCACTCCAGCGGCAAGATCCAGAACAAACAGGAGTTCATCGCCGATATCGAGACCGGTCGCAGCGGCTTCAAGACTCTGGAAATGCAAAAACAGACCATCACCCTGCAAGGCGACACGGCGCTGGTGCGCAACCACTTTCACGCCCAGGCGGTGAACAGTGGCGTGGAAGTACCCACCGACATCGAAAACTTCCAGGTCTGGCAGAAACAGAAAGGCCACTGGCTATTGATCGGTCGCCAGGCGTTTAAATTCTGAAGGCAAGCGTAGGCTCACCACGCCACTACGTTGCGCACCTTGTGCAACGCCTCGCGCAGCGCCGGCATGTCCACCGAACCCAATGCCAGACGCAACGCATGGGGCACGTGGGCTGAAACGGCAAACGGCTCGGCGGTGGAGACGGAGACGCCCTCGCGCTGCAAGGTCATGGCGACTTGGTCAGCGCGGGCGTCTTCCGCCAAAGGCAGCCACAGAAAATACGATGACGGGTGGCTGGTGTAGGCCAGCCCCTTCAGCACCTGCGCCGCCAAGACTTGCCGAGCCTGGGCATCCTGGCGCTTTTGTGCTTCCAGTTGGGCGACGGTGCCGTCCTCGATCCAGGCCACGGCGATCGCACTCATCACGCCGGGCACGTTCCAGGTGGTGGCCATGATGGTGCGTTCCAGCGCCTTCATCCACGCAGCGGGCGCGGCGACAAACCCCACTCGCAGCCCGGTGGCAACACTCTTCGACAACCCGCCCACATACACCGTGCGCTCCGGCGCCAGGCTGGCCAAGGGCGGCGGTGCGTCCTCGGCCAGAAACGCGTAGGCCGCATCTTCGATGATCATCAGGTTGTGCTGGCGGGCGATGGCTACCAGTTGCTCGCGCTGCTCAATGCCCATCACCCAGCCCAGCGGATTGTGCAGGGTCGGTATGCTGTACACCGCGCGCACCGGGCGCTTGCCACACAGGTTGCGCAGAGCTGTCAGGTCCGGGCCGCTGGCGGTGACGGGAATCGGGACGATTTCAAGATGCAGGGTCTCTGCCAGCACCTTGAACCCCGAATAGGTCAATGCGTCCACCGCGATCACATCCCCTGGCTTGAGCAACGCCATCATCGCCACCGCCAACCCATGCTGGGCACCACTGACCACCAGCACCTGCTCGGCGGCCACCGTCAGCCCCCGGCTCAGCAGGTGACGGGCAATGGTGGCTCGCTCATGCAGGCGACCGGCGTGGGGTTGATAACGCAGCAGCGCTTCAAGGTCGCCGGACAGCGCCAACTGGCGCAGCGCGGTGCGCAGCAAGTCGGCCTGACCGGGCAGCGAGGGGTAATTGAAATTGAGGTCGAGCATGCCCGTCGCGATGGCCATCTGCCCACTGCCCTGCCCTGGCGGTAACGTGATCTCCCGCACGAAGGTGCCGCGCCCGGTTTCCCCACTGACCAGGCCCATGGCTTCCAGCTCGGTGTACACGCGGCTCGCCGTGACCAGCGCCAGGCCGTGGTCGGCGGCCAATTGGCGATGGGTGGGCAAACGCATGCCGGGGGGCATTTTCCCGCTGCGGATGTCTTCGGCAAACCTGTCGACCAGTGACTTGTAGCGGGCGCGGGGCATTGGCGGTGTATCCATGACAATTTTTTGATTGTCTTAATCTTCGATCCTAGGATGGGCGCCACGCAACTTTTCTTTTTCCGGACAGCCCTCATGGAACGTACGTCTCCCCTCAGCGCCCTGGACAGCAGCACTCAGGGTTGGATCAATGGCTTTATCGGCGTGGTGATTTTCAGCGGTTCACTGCCCGCCACGCGCTTGGCGGTCATGGAATTCGATCCGGTGTTTCTGACGATGATCCGCGCCGCCATCGCCGCCGCATTGGGGCTGCTTCTGTTGTGGCTGCTCAAGGCGAAACGCCCCGCACGCGGTCAGTGGGTGCCTCTGGTGATCGTCTCACTGGGCGTGGTGATCGGCTTCCCCCTGCTCACCGCCCTGGCCCTGCAATACGTGACCTCTGCGCACTCAATCGTGTTTATCGGCCTGCTGCCCCTGGCCACGGCGGTATTTGGTGTACTGCGCGGCGGCGAGCGGCCGCGGCCGGTGTTCTGGGTGTTTTCGGTCCTGGGGAGTGCGTTGGTGATGGGTTATGCCTTGGCCCAAGGCTTGAGCGCGTCACCAGCGGGCGATGTGCTGATGCTGCTGGCGGTGCTGGTATGCGGATTGGGATACGCCGAAGGCGCGAAGCTGTCGCGCAGCCTGGGCGGTTGGCAGGTGATCTGCTGGGCGCTGGTGGTGTCGCTGCCGGTGGTGCTGCCGCTGAGCCTGATCCTTGCCCCGCCGCGTTTTACCGGCATCAGCCTCCCGGCCTGGCTGAGCCTGGGCTATGTGGCGCTGTTCAGCATGCTGATCGGGTTTGTGTTCTGGTATCGCGGCCTGGCTCAGGGCGGGATCGCGGCCGTCGGCCAGTTGCAGTTGCTGCAACCGTTCTTTGGCCTGGCGCTGGCGGCGGGCCTGCTGCATGAGCAGGTGAGCCTGGGCATGGTACTGGTGACAGTGGCGGTGATCGGCTGCGTGGCCGGCGCGAAAAAGGTCGCCCGCTAGCGCTGCGGCGCGACCATTTTGAATTTGATATGGATGTCGTTGGACACCACGCTGTTGCCGGCCCATTCACCGTCGCCGATCTTGAAATTGCCGCGATCAAGGATGAATTCGCCATCGAACACGCCAATGCCATCCAGCTCCTTGAGCAGCACCTGCACATCAACCGGGCGCGTGATGCCCTTGATAGTCAGGTTGCCGCTGATCTGGAAGCGGTTATCCCCCAGCGCCTTGACCCCGGTGGACTCATACACGCCCACCGGGTAGGTCGCGGTATCAAACCAGGACGCGCGTTGCAGGGTGTCATTGGTATCGCCGCTGCCGGCGTCGATGCTGGCGAGCTGGATCTTGAGCAACGCATGCCCCGCCCCCGGCGCCTGCGTATCGAAGGTCAAGGTGCCTTCGAACTCCTTGAACGTGCCATACATCCGCTGCCCGAGTTGCTCGTAGGTAAAACTGATCTGGCTGGCGGTGTGGTTGACGTCCTTGTACTCAACGGCCTGGGCGCTGGCGATAAAACCAAGGGCTACGGCTAACATTCGACGCTTCATTCAATTCTCCGCAAAAAAAATGGACGTACCCCCACAGACGCATGTTCTGCTGGACAGCGTAGCTGCCCGTGGCCGTGAAGGCTGAACCTGGTCTACATTGATTGCCACCGCCAATCGAGGATTGCACCGATGACTCGTCTCACCGCGAAAGACTTTGCCCCCGAACTGCTGGAACTCTACGACGGCTACGCCCACGGCAAGATCAACCGCCGTGAATTTCTCGACCGTGCGGCGTTGTTCACCTTCGCGGGCATGAGCGCTGGCGCACTGCTCGCCGCCCTGAGCCCCAATTACGCCCTGGCCGAGCAAGTGAAATTCACCGACCCGGACATCGTCGCCGACTACATCACCTACCCCTCGCCCAAGGGCAACGGCACGGTACGCGGCTACTTGGTGCGCCCGGCCAAGGCAGCGGGCAAGTTGCCGGCGGTGGTGGTGGTGCACGAAAACCGTGGCCTGAACCCCTATATCGAAGACGTCGCCCGACGCCTGGCCAAAGCCGGCTTTATTGCCCTGGCCCCGGATGGCCTGACCTCCGTTGGCGGCTACCCCGGCAATGATGAAAAAGGCGTGGCACTGCAACAGACCGTCGATCCGACCAAACTGATGAACGACTTCTTCGCCGCCATCGAATGGCTGATGCACCACGACAGCAGCACCGGCAAAGTCGGCATCACCGGCTTCTGCTACGGCGGCGGCGTGACCAACGCGGCAGCGGTGGCCTACCCCGAACTGGGCGCAGCGGTCTCCTTCTACGGCCGCCAGCCGGAGGCCAAGGACGTGCCGCGCATCAAGGCACCGATCATGCTGCACTTCGGCGAACTGGATACACGCATCAACGAAGGCTGGCCGCCGTACGAGAAAGCCTTGAAAGCGGCCGGCACAACCTATGAAGCGTTCATCTACAAGGGTGCCAATCACGGCTTCCACAACGACTCGACGCCGCGTTATGACGAAGCAGCGGCGAACCTGGCGTGGGAAAGAACGCTGGGCTGGTTTCGCAAATACCTGGCATGACCGGCGTTGCGGCGCGCCGGTCATGAGCATCTCCACCTCGTTGCCCCGCCGCCGTAGATACCGTCTTCACGCTCACCGGGCAAGCGCAAGGGAGAAATGTGTGCGGTATCTACGGGGTATCTTGTTCACCCTGGCGCCCTGGGTCAGTGCTCCAAAGCATACCGCCGACAATGGTTCAAATACCCCTGTTCATGACTCCCCACCAACTGCACCACACTGGTCCACAACCATGAGGGCGCATCCAATTCCCTCGACCGGTTCTCCTGCAACGTCGCCATCCACCCCTTGCGGGTCGCTCGGTCCATCTGCCGCGCATGAGCAACGCCAACCACCCGCGCCAGATAACCCGCGGCGTGCATAGCGTCAGTCTCGCTCAACTCATCGAGTTCCAACTTCATGTCCTGTGGCAGCAGTTCCCGAATAAAAAACCCGTGATCCAGAAACCGCGCCGCGACCATGCGTCCGCCCAGGCCCGGTGACAGCTGCCGCGCAGCTTCAACCACCCGGCGGCCATTATCCCTGGGCATCTTCGCCCGTGCGGCTCGGGGCGCAGCCGCGCCGACCGCCTCCTTGATGTCGATCAGGCAATATTCCTGATCATCCTTGTCGCCCACGCCGAGCAAGGCCGCGTAACGCAACAGACCCAGGGAGCTGCAGCCCTTGACCCAGTAAGCACAATCCAGGAGTTCGACCTTGGCGTCCTTGGGCCGACCTTTGAGCGAGGTGACCAATTGGTGGATCTCATCCGACGCACAGACGCCTTCCAGCGCGCTTTTTTCAGCCCGCGACAACGCCCAGAAATGCTTGCCCAGCGGGATGGTCGGCCGGGCGCTTTCGATGCGTTCGCGCGCCAGGTGCTTCCAGGTGCGCGCCACCGCGCTGCGCATGCCGGCCTTGACCTGGGACGGGCGTGGCGGTGCTTCGTCGGGTTTATCTTTGAAGGCCTGTTCGTAGCCCAGCATCATTTCTTCAAGCATGCGTGCGGTGGTCACACCAGGAAGGTCCGAGCCTCGCGCGGCGGTCGCCAGGGACAAGGCCAGGCGCACCAGGTCGTGGGCCGGGTTGCCGATCACAGCCTGGTCCAGGTCGCGGATATGCATATCGATGCGGCCTTCGTTGTCGCCGGTGGGGCCCAGGTTTCCGGCATGGCAATCGCCGCAGATCCAGATCGCAGGCCCGTTGGGTAAACGACGCCCCGGCAAACTGTGCAGCCAGTCGTAGAACTGCACGGTACTGCCGCGTACATAGGCGTGGGCCGAGCGCGCCATCTTCAGGTTTCGCAGTTGGGTAAGGTGAGGCATACGAGCGGAGGGGCGCGGTGTTTTCATGGAATAACTCTGTACAGGTGTAGCGGTAGAGCGGCGCGCATCGGCGAATGTTTCATTATGTTTCTAAAATAGTCGTTACGCTGGCCTTTTCCGCTACAGCCAGGCAAGCGACGTCATCGTTTGCCCAGCGCTGGCGAACTGCCTATATTTGCCTCGCCCGCGCAGGGTCTTTTTTTTCGATCACTTTCATGGAAACCCTCTCATGCCCCTCTCTATGCTCCCAGGCATGCGCACTGTCACGGCGATAGCCGCCCTTCTCGCTGCCGGCAACTGCCTGGCCGCCACTGACCTGCAAGCGGTGGTGGACGCCAGTGTGAAGCCGCTGATGCAGCAACAGGCCATTGCCGGCCTTGTCGTCGGCGTGGTTCAGGACGGCAACGTGCAGTATTTCAACTATGGCGTCGCATCCCGGGAGACGCGGCAGCCCGTCAACGAAAACACCCTGTTCGAAATCGGTTCGGTCAGCAAAACCTTCACCGCCACCCTCGCCGGTTATGCAGCAGCCACCGGCAAACTCAAGCTGTCGGCCCCGGCCAGCGACTACCTGCCTGCACTGGGCGGCGGCAAGTTCGACCACATCAGCGTGCTTAACCTGGGCACCTACACCGCCGGTGGCCTGCCCCTGCAATTTCCGCCTGAGGCCGACAACAACCAGCACATGATCAGCTACTTCCAGCAGTGGAAACCCGACTTCGCCCCTGGCACCCAGCGATTGTATTCCAACCCGAGCCTGGGCCTGTTCGGTTACCTCGCGGCGCAGAGCCTCAAGCAGCCGTTCGACCAGGCGATGGAAAAGACCCTGCTGCCCAAACTCGGGCTCAAGCACACCTTCGTCAAAGTGCCGACAAGCCAGATGGACCTGTACGCCCAAGGCTACGGCAAGGATGGCAAGCCGGTGCGCGTCGGCCCCGGCGCCATGGACAGCGAGGCGTACGGCATCAAGACCAGCGCCTCGGACCTGCTGCGTTATGTGCAAGCCAACATGCGCTCCGCGAAGCTGGAAACCGCCGTGCAACAGGCAATCGCCATCACTCATACCGGCTACTACACCGTCGACGGCATGACCCAGGGCCTGGGCTGGGAAATGTACCCCTACCCCATCACGCTCGATGCGTTGATTGACGGCAACTCCACACCCATGGCCATGGAACCGCACAAGGTCAACTGGCTAACGCCGGCGCAGGCGCCCCATGCCAACACCCTGGTGAACAAGACCGGCTCGACCAATGGGTTTGGTGCCTATGTGGCCTACGTGCCGAGCAAGGGATTGGGGGTGGTGATCCTGGCGAACAAGAACTACCCGAATGCGGAGCGGGTGAAAGTGGCCCATGCGATCTTGAGTACGCTGGACCACTAAAGCCTGGCACAAAAAGAACGGGGGGCGACGACGTTACTCGGCATACGCCCAGGTCATCCGAAACGACGCCCCACCCCATTGCGAGTCCACCACGTGCACCTGCCCGCCGTGCCACTGGGACACTCGCTGCACCAGCGCCAGGCCCAGGCCGAAGCCGCCGGTGCGGCGGTCGCGGCTGGCGTCCAGGCGCATAAACGGCTGGAAGATTTTCGCTCGTCCGTCCTCGGGCACTCCGGGGCCGTCGTCACACACCCGCACCTCATAACCGTTGCCGAATTTGATCAGCGACACGTCCACGCGGTGCTCGGCGTAACGGATGGCGTTGCGCAGCAGGTTGATCACCGCCCGCGCCATGAAGCGCGGTTCGATCTGGATCACATCCACCTCACAGGCACGCAGCGACAACTGGATGCCTGCCGCCTCCGCTTCCAGCGCGACGCTGCCGATCACGCTGTCGAGCCAGTTGTGGGCTTCGATGGGCTCGCGGGTGACCTGGGTCGCACCGCGCTCCAGGCTGGCGTAGGTCAGCAGTTCGGAGACCATTTCTTCCAGTTCGCCCAGGTCGGCGTACATATCGGCGATCAACTCGCCGCGTTGACGCGGATCGGCCTGCTGCTTGAGCTGGTCGAGTTCGAACGACAAGCGCGCAATGGGCGTGCGCAGCTCATGGGACACCGCGTTGGTCAGTTCGCGCTGGTTGGCGATCAGGCTCTCGATGCGCTCGGCCATTTGATTGAAGTGCCCGGCCAGTTCACGCACGGTGGAACGGCGCGGCAGCAGGATGCGCGAGCCGAGGTCGTTGTCGCCAAAACGTTGCGCGGCCAGGCGGATGTGCTCCAGATCACGCCAGTGCGGGCGCACCCAGAAATACAGCACCACCGCGAGGCACAGGCCCAGCAGGCTGTAGGCCCACAGGTACAGCCATTTAGGCTCTTCGGGGAGTTTGATTTCGAGCAGTTGCGGGCTGCTGTCGATACGGGCAATGAACTCCATGAAGTCACCGCGCACCACCAGGCGCCCGTCTGCCAGCAATTGTTGTTCACGGGGGCTCAGGGCCAACTCATCACGATGAACCAGCTTGAGCAGCAAGCCGTAATGGGGCTGCAGCTCGGCCAGCCGCGCCGGGCGAGCATCGGTCGGCAGCAGGCGCAGTTGTTCCACCAGGCCATACGCCGGGCCGCGCATGGCTTCGCGGTTATAGGTTTCGTTGGCTTCGGGCAGCAGCTCATCGAAGGTGTAGTTGACCAGCCAGATCGCCCCCGCCAAACCGAGCGCCAGGATGATGTACAGGCGCATGTACAAGCGCAGCATCTAGACCTCCCACGCGAACGGATTGAACAGATAACCCTTGCCCCAGATAGTCTTGATGCACACCGGTTCGCGGGGATTGTCGTTGAGCTTGCCGCGCAGTTTGCTGATGTACACGTCGACGCTGCGGTTAAGGCCGTCGAATGCAATGCCGCGCATGCGGTTGAGAATGTCATCGCGAGAAAGGATGGTGCCGGCGTTGCTGGCCAGCAACCACAGCAGTTCGAATTCCATGGTGGTGAGGTCGATCTTGTCGTCACCCAGACTGACCATCCGGCAACTGCGGTCGATGGCCAATCGACCGAATGCCAGCGCCCCGCGCACGGTCGGCTCCGGCAGCTGGCGACGTTGCAGCGCGCGCAGGCGCGCCAGCAGCACCGGCGGCTTGATCGGTTTGATCACGTAGTCATCGGCGCCGGATTCCAGGCCGAGGATATGGTCCAGGTCATCCTCCTTGGCGGTGAGGATGACGATGGGGGTGTCGGAAACGCTACGAATCTCGCGGCACACCTGCAGGCCGCTCTGGCCCGGCAGCATCAGGTCGAGTACGACGATTTTCGGCTTGAACGCCAGGAACGCCGCCAGGGCTTCATCGCCTCGGTGCACCACACGGGGCTCGAAGCCATGCTGTGATAAAAAATGCGCGATCAGCCCCGCCAGCTTTTCGTCGTCCTCAATGAGCAGAACCTTACCCTGACCCAGGTTTTCCATACGTTCTCTGTGTGCGCACGCGGATTGAAGAGCGCGCATTATAGGTGGCAAGCTGGGCAACTGAAGCATTCAGCCGGACGCTGCCACGCAAGCTTCATGTTATTAAGAGTTTTTTACAAATAGCCCGCACTCTTTAACGCCATTCACAAGGAGTTGTATGCGCAAGGATTACCTGGCGTTCTTTGTTTCGCTGTTCCTGTCGCGCCTGGCGGACCAGATCCTGCTGTTTATCGTGCCGCTGATCGTATTCCAGACCACGCGAAGCGTGTCGTGGGCAGGCCTGGCATTTTTTATCGAATCGCTGCCTCGCTTCCTGGCCTTCCCGGTGTGCGGCGCCCTGTGCGACAAGTATTCGCCGGTGCGCATCCTGCACATCAGCCAGGCCTACCGGGCGTTGGCCTGTGTGCTGGCGGTGGCACTGTACGGGATATTCGACGGTATCTACTGGCTGGTGCTGCTGTCTGCATTGTGCGGCGTGCTGACCACCCAAGGCATCATGGCCCGTGAGGTGCTGATGCCGCATATCTTCAAGCACTACACCTACACCAAGACCTTGTCCTATTCACAAATCGCCGACCAGAGCGGCCTGGTGCTGGGCCCGCTTGTGGCAGCGCTGATGCTCGAAATATGGCCTTGGCACTGGGTGGTGCTGGCTGTCGGCGGGCTGTTTGTGCTGGCAGACCTGGCCATGCTGATCTGGCAACGCACTACCACGGTGAGCCTGCAAAGCCATGCACAGCACCGTGACATCTGGTTGCAGCCGCTGCGCATTGCCTTCGGGCATATCCGCAGCCTGGCGGAACTGAAGCGGGTCATTACCCTCGCTGTCGGCGTGAACCTGTTGATTGGCGTGACACTGGCCACATCGGCGGCAATGGTTACGGGCCAATATGCAGCCAGCAAGGATACCTACGCCCTGCTGCAAGCGGCCGGCGCGGTCGCCACCATCGTCATCCTGTCTTACCTGGCACGCTCGTCATTGGCGCTGAAGGTCATGGGCGGGCTGTCGTATTCAACGATTGCCGCAGGGGCGTTGATCATGGCGGTCAGCCCGACCTTGTGGGGCTACACCTTGGGTTTCCTGCTGGTCACCGGTTTCGACAAGATGTTCAACGTGTACCTGCGCAGCACCCGTCAGCGGGTGATTCCGGCGCAGGACTTCGGTAAGACGGTGGGCGTGATCACCTTGATCAATAACCTGCCGCAACCCTTGGCAGGGCTGATGATTGCCATACTCGCAGCGCCACTTGGCACGCAAACAGTGATCCTGCTACTGACGGCGATCACCACCTTGCTCGGCGTGGCCGTGGCGTCAGGCTGGCACGCCACTGTGAAAGCGGAACTCGACGTCAGGTGACTCGATCAATTCTTGCTCGGCCGCCCTGACCCGCTCGATCACCTGGGCAATATCCTTGGCGTCGCCGTACTGATAAGCCAGTTTCAAGTAACCCTGGAAATGCCGCGCCTCGCTTTTCAGCAGGCCGAAGTAGAACTTGCTGAGTTCTTCGTCCAAATGCGGCACCAGCGCTTCGAATCGCTCGCAACTGCGCGCTTCGATAAAAGCGCCGACTACCAGAGTGTCCACCAGTTTCACTGGCTCATGACTGCGCACAACCTTGCGCAACCCCGAGGCATAGCGGCTGGCGTGCAACTGGCGCAGTTCGATCTTGCGCTTTTTCAGCAGGCGCATGACTTGCTCGTGGTGCACCAGCTCTTCGCGGGCCAGGCGCGACATCATGTTGATCAGGTCGACATGGCCGTGGTACTTGGCGATCAGGCTCAGGGCGGTGCTCGCGGCTTTGAATTCGCAGTTCTTGTGGTCGATCAGCAGGGTCTCCTGGTCGGCCAATGCAGCCTGGACCCAGGCGTCAGGGGTGCGGCAACCGAGGAATTCGTGGATTTCTGGCAGGTTCATCGGGCTCACGGGCAAAAGGATCACAAAAGGCCGGCGATTATACCGACCACGCCGCAGACCACCAGCCACTGGCCTTGATGTGCATCAACATGACGGCTGCCGGGCAGCAACTATAGTTACCCCACGCCCACTCTTTTGGAGTTCCCCACCATGCAAGCCATCCGCAGCATCCTGGTGGTCATCGAGCCCGAGCACTCAGAGAGCCTGGCCCTCAAGCGCGCCAAGCTGATCGCCGAGGTCACCGGCGCGCACCTGCACTTGCTGGTCTGCGACAAGAAACATGAGCATTCGGCACTGCTGAGTCTGCTCAAGGCAGGCTTGCAGGAGGATGGCTACAGCGTGACCACCGAGCAGGGGTGGAATGACAGCTTGCATGAAACCATCATCGACGTGCAGCAGGCCGAGGGCTGCGGCCTGGTGGTCAAGCAACACTTTCCCGACAGCCCGCTGAAAAAGGCGCTGCTGACGCCGGGGGACTGGAAGCTGCTGCGGTACTGCCCGACGCCGGTGCTGCTGGTGAAGACCGCTGCACCGTGGGCCGGCAAGGTGATTCTGGCGGCCATCGATGTGGGAAATAACGATGGTGAGCATCGCTCGTTGCACAACGCGATCATCGACCATGGCTTTGATATCGCCAGCCTGGCCAAGGCGCAACTGCATGTGATCAGCGCCCATCCGTCACCGATGCTGTCGGCAGCCGACCCGACCTTCCAGCTCAAGGAAACCATCGAGGCGCGCTACCGCGAGCAGTGCCGGGCATTTCAGGCCGAGTTCGATGTCGATGACAAACACCTGCATATCGAGGAAGGCCCGGCCGACGTATTGATTCCACATTTTGCCCACACACTGCAGGCGGCCGTGACCATCATCGGCACCGTAGCGCGCACCGGCATTTCCGGTGCACTGATCGGCAATACGGCAGAGGTAGTGCTGGATAAGGTCGAGGGGGATGTACTGGTACTCAAGCCCCAGACGTTGATGGATCATCTGGAAGAACTCGCCACCAAACCCTGAGACGCTGAAGCTCCCACATTTTGATCCGCGTTATCAGTCTGGTAGCGCGTCTCTGAGGAAACCGGGCGCGATATAGCGCTGGTAATGCGCCTCGGACAGGATAAAGAACTCACGGTCAATCGCATCGCGCAGGTCCGGCAAGGCCCAATCACGAAACTCCGGCAACAGCACCATGCCGTACGCCTCCAGGTTATTGATGACCCGCGCGCCACGGGCAATCAACTGATAAGCCCAGCAGTACTCGGACTGGTGCGGCACGAAGCGGATCTTGCGCTGTTCCAACTGACCGCGCAGGGTCTTGGGGTCGAAAATCTCCAGTTTGCCGGCCATCACCTGCACCAGCAGTTGCTCCAGACGCAGCCAAACCGCACGTTTTTGCTCTTCGTTGTAGCCATTCCACAGGATCACTTCGTGGTGGAAGCGCTTGCAGCCACGGCACACCAGATCGCCGTAAACCGTGGAGCACAGGCCGACGCAGGGGGTCTTGATGGTTTGGTTGGACATGGGCAACAACACACAAATCAGCGAAACAGTGCGCCATGTTAGCCCTTTGTCTAAGGTTGATCACCCAGCAAACTTGCCGTGGCAACTTACCTTTAGAAATTTTTTGCCGTAGAATCATCCGGCCTTGTAAGGCGCCAATAATCCGCTGGAAGCTGTTTTCAAAGCGTCACGAGCACAGTCGTTCCTTCAGAACGGTGTTGGCGCGGGTTTGACCCCGGTAGGTCAAAAACCGCGCCAACCCTCATCAGCTCCGTTCTGCAGGCGTAAAACTTTGAAAGCAGCTTCTGTGAGGAATGCCGGCAGCGCTGGCTTTGCGGCCCAAAAAGCCCCCGAGCGCATGCGTGCCGTTCATTTCTGGATGAGCGTCCCGTGGGACCACTGATGAGGGTAATAACTGTGCTTGAAGCCTACCGCAAACATATCGAAGAGCGTGCAGCCCTGGGTATTGTTCCCCAGCCGCTTAACGCCGAACAAACCGCAGGCCTGGTCGAGCTGCTGAAAAATCCTCCGGCTGGCGAAGAAGAATTCCTCGTTGACCTGATCACCAACCGCATTCCACCAGGTGTTGACGAAGCTGCCTACGTCAAGGCCGGTTTCCTGTCTGCCCTGGCCAAGGGCGAAGCCACTTCCCCCCTGATCGACAAGAAACGCGCTGTTGAACTGCTTGGCACCATGCAAGGCGGCTACAACATCGTGACGTTGGTCGAGCTGCTGGACGACGCCACGCTTGCGCCTGTCGCTGCCGCCCAACTCAAGCACACCCTGCTGATGTTCGATGCGTTCCACGACGTGGCCGAAAAAGCCAAGAACGGCAACGAGCACGCCAAAGGCGTGATCCAGTCCTGGGCTGACGGCGAATGGTTCCGCAACCGCCCTACCCTGGCTGACAAGATCAGCCTGCGCGTGTTCAAGGTCACCGGCGAAACCAACACCGACGACCTGTCCCCTGCGCCTGATGCCTGGTCCCGTCCAGATATCCCGCTGCACGCCCTGGCCATGCTGAAAATGGCTCGCGAAGGCATCGTGCCGGACGAGCAAGGCAAGACTGGCCCGATGAAGCAGATCGAAGAGATGCGTGGCCAAGGCTTCCCGATCGCCTACGTCGGTGACGTGGTCGGTACCGGTTCGTCGCGTAAATCGGCGACCAACTCGGTATTGTGGTTCTTCGGCGACGACGTTCCTTACGTGCCGAACAAGCGCGCCGGCGGCTTCTGCTTCGGCAGCAAGATCGCTCCGATCTTCTACAACACCATGGAAGATGCCGGCGCACTGCCGATCGAATTCGACGTTACCAACATGAACATGGGCGACGTGATCGACCTGTACCCCCATGCTGGCAAAGTCTGCAAACACGGCACCGACGAAGTCCTGACCACCTTCGAAATGAAGACCCCGGTATTGTTGGACGAAGTCCGCGCCGGCGGCCGTATCCCGCTGATCATCGGCCGTGGCCTGACCGACAAGGCTCGCGCCGAACTCGGCCTGGGCCCTACCGACCTGTTCAAGCTGCCTGAAGCGCCTGTCGACACCGGCAAGGGTTTCACCCTGGCGCAGAAAATGGTCGGCAAGGCCTGCGGCCTGCCGGAAGGCAAAGGCGTTCGTCCAGGTACGTACTGCGAACCGAAGATGACCACCGTGGGTTCCCAGGACACCACCGGTCCGATGACCCGTGACGAACTGAAAGACCTGGCGTGCCTGGGCTTCTCGACCGACCTGGTGATGCAGTCCTTCTGCCACACCGCGGCCTATCCAAAGCCGATCGACGTGACCACCCACCACACCCTGCCTGACTTCATCATGACCCGTGGCGGCGTATCGCTGCGCCCAGGCGACGGCATCATCCACAGCTGGCTGAACCGCATGCTGCTGCCGGATACCGTCGGTACCGGTGGTGACTCCCACACCCGTTTCCCGATGGGCATCTCGTTCCCGGCCGGTTCCGGTCTGGTCGCCTTCGCCGCAGCCACTGGCGTAATGCCACTGGACATGCCGGAATCGATCCTGGTGCGCTTCAAAGGCAAAATGAAACCTGGCATCACCCTGCGCGACCTGGTTCATGCCATTCCTTACTACGCGATCCAGTCCGGTCTGCTGACCGTCGAGAAGAAAGGCAAGAAAAACGCCTTCTCGGGCCGCATCCTGGAAATCGAAGGCCTGAACGACCTGACGCTGGAGCAGGCTTTCGAGCTGTCCGACGCCTCGGCCGAACGTTCGGCTGCCGGTTGCACCATCAAGCTGTCGAAAGAGTCCGTCACCGAGTACCTGAACTCCAACATCACCCTGCTGCGCTGGATGATCGGCGAAGGCTACGGTGATCCACGTACCCTGGAACGTCGTGCCCAAGCGATGGAAGCCTGGGTTGCCAACCCAGAGCTGATGGAAGCCGATGCCGACGCGGAATACGCCGAAATCATCGAGATCGACCTGGCCGAAATCAACGAGCCGATCCTCTGCGCACCGAACGACCCGGACGACGCCCGTCTGTTGTCCAGCGTTGCCGGCGAGAAGATCGACGAAGTGTTCATCGGCTCGTGCATGACCAACATCGGTCACTTCCGCGCTGCCGGCAAGTTGCTGGAACAGGTCAAGGGGCAGCTGCCAACCCGTCTGTGGCTGTCGCCGCCGACCAAGATGGACGCTCACCAACTGACCGAAGAAGGCTACTACGGCATCTACGGCAAGGCTGGCGCGCGCATGGAAATGCCGGGCTGCTCGCTGTGCATGGGTAACCAGGCACGTGTAGAACCGAACTCGACCGTTGTGTCGACCTCGACCCGTAACTTCCCGAACCGTCTGGGTGATGGCGCCAACGTCTACCTGGCCTCGGCTGAGCTAGCGGCAGTGGCCTCTACCCTGGGTCGCCTGCCGACCGTCGAAGAGTACATGGGCTACGCGGCGAAACTGGACACCATGGCCAGTGACGTCTACCGCTACCTGAACTTCGACCAGATCGCTGAGTTCCGCAAGATCGCAGCAAGCGCCAACATACCGGTGATTCAAGCCTAAGGTGTTGATGTGAAAAAACGCCGCGTATCGCAAGGTACGCGGCGTTTTTTTATGCCTGGAATACGATCTTCATAACACTGAAAAGCAAATGTGGGAGGGGGCTTGCCCCCGATGGCAGTGGGTCAGCCAATTCATGGGTGGCTGATACACCGCTATCGGGGGCAAGCCCCCTCCCACATTTAGACCTGTGCTGCCCTTGAAAGCTGCGTCAGACCTCAAGCAATAAACGAATACACCAACGCCGTAATCGCCACCAGGCCAACCGCCGTCACGAATACGTTGGACGCCTGCCCACGGTACTTGGCCATGGCCGGCACCTTGCGGATGGCGTACATCGGCATCAGGAACAGGATCGACGCAATGATCGGCCCGCCGAGGGTTTCGATCATGCCGAGGATGCTTGGGTTCAGCGTGGCAACGATCCAGCACACCACCAGCATAAAGGCAGCAGTCATGCGGTCCAGAGTCTTGGCCGCCGGACGACGACCACTCTTGAGCACCAAGCCCTTGAGGCCTTCACTGGCACCGATGTAGTGGCCCAGGAACGACTTGGCAATCGCCACGAACGCGATCAATGGCGCGGCAAACGCGATGGTCGGGTTGTTGAAGTGGTTGGCCAGGTACGACAGGATCGACAGGTTCTGCGCCTTCGCCTCAGCCAGTTGCGCCGGCGACAGGGTCAGCACGCAGCTGAAGACGAAGAACAGCACCATTACCACCATCAACAGGTGCGCGCGGGACAGGATCTGCGAGCTGCGCTCATCGGCATGGGCGCCGTACTGGCGTTTCTGGTCAACCGCGAAGGCCGAGATGATCGGCGAATGGTTGAAGGAGAACACCATCACCGGAATCGCCAGCCACAGGGTATTGAGCAACGCAGACGGCGCCGGGACTACACTGGCGGTGCTGAGGATGCCGCCGTTCCAGTGTGGGATCAGGTACACCGCGAGGAACAGCAAGGCGACGATAAACGGGTACACCATCAGGCTCATGGCCTTGACGATCACCTGCTCACCGCAACGCACCACGGCCAGCAGGCCAAGGATCAACACAAACGACAGGATCGCCCGTGGCGGCGGCAGGATGTGCAGTTGGTGTTCCATGAAGCTGCTGACCGTGTTGGTCAGCGCCACGCTGTAGATCAACAGGATCGGAAAGATGGCGAAGAAGTACAGCAAGGTGATCAGTGCACCCGCCTTGATACCGAAATGTTCTTCCACCACGTCAGTGATGTCCGAACCTTCACGCCCGGAGAGTACGAAACGGGTCAGGCCACGGTGGGCAAAGAACGTCATCGGAAACGCCAGCACCGCCAGGATCAGCAGCGGCCAGAAGCCACCCAGGCCGGCGTTGATGGGCAGAAACAAAGTACCGGCGCCGATGGCCGTGCCGAACAGGCCGAGCATCCAGGTGGTGTCCTGGCGGCTCCAGCTTGTGAGGGTTGCAGGTGTCGTTGCATAGCGTTCGTCGACGCTATTGGCCTGATCATTCATCCGGTCGGATCTCCGCATTTACACGGCCGGGACGAGTCAGAAAAACCTGACAGGCAGCGCCCCGACCATAGAAGGGGCCGGATTGTCCGGGATTCTTGTGAATAAGCAAAGACTTAGCTGAGGAATGGTAGTCCCGTGCCGCTGCGGCAGTCCTTGCATCAACCCCCTATAAAATGTCGCATACTCTCTCTTCCATACCGCCTCCCCAAGGAAGAGCCGTCCGATGACCACCACTGTCCTAGTCCTGGTTGAAACCATCAACGACTACCTGCCCATTATCGAGAGCAACGACTTTCATGTGATCCTGGCGCCGACGCCCGCCGAACGCGCCCAGGCCATCAAGGTTCACGGCGGCCAGATCCAGGCCGTGCTGACCCGTGGCCCGCTGGGTTTGTATGCCGAGGAAATCGCTGCCCTGCCGTTGCTGGAAATTATCTGCGTGATCGGCGCCGGCTATGAACATGTGGACCTGCAGGCGGCCAGCAACCGCGGGATCGTGGTCACCAACGGCGCCGGGGTGAACGCCCCGTCGGTGGCGGACCACGCCATGGCGCTGTTGCTGTCCCTGGTGCGCGGCATCCCGCAGACCGATGCCGCCGTGCGACGTGGGGAATGGCCCAAAGTGATGCGCCCTTCCCTCGGCGGCAAGCAGTTGGGCATTCTCGGACTGGGCGCCGTGGGCCTGGAGATCGCCAGGCGCGCCGCCCTCGGATTTGGCATGGAGGTGAGCTATCACAACCGCCAGCCCCGTGACGATGTGGACTACACCTACTGCGCCACGGCCGTGGAACTGGCGCGCACCTCGGATTTCCTGATCCTGGCCACGCCTGGAGGCCCGAGCACCCGTCACCTGATCGATCGTCTCGCCCTGGATGCTTTGGGGCCCAATGGCTACCTGGTGAATATCGGCCGTGGCAGCGTGATCGTCACCGCCGACCTGATCACTGCCCTTGAACAACGTCGCATTGGTGGTGCCGCGCTGGATGTGTTCGACGACGAACCCAATGTCCCCGACGCTCTCAAGCACCTGAGCAATGCCGTGCTCACCTCCCATGTGGCGGGCCTGTCGCCGGAAGCCGCCCACGACACCGTGCAACGGGTGGCCGACAATCTGGTGGAGTACTTCGCCGGCCGAGCGGTGCTCACCCCCGTAGCCTTGCCCGCGCCCGTAAAATGACCGATCAGGCACGCTGATCGCCCGCCAACACGCTAACCTATTAAGCCGCCCCGACCTTGTCGCTGGGCGGTTGTGCGCATTAGATTAGGAAATAGTCCAAGGCCTTTAGAATAAGCAGAAGGGATAAGCATGGCGCTGAATGACCAATCGACCCAGATTCGCCCAGGTGAAGAACTTGATGCCAGCCTGATCGATCCCTACCTCAAGGCCCATATCCCTGGCCTGAGCGGCACGCCCACGATCAGCCAATTTCCCGGCGGCGCGTCAAACCTGACTTACCTGCTGGAATACCCCGACCAGGAGTTCGTCCTGCGCCGCCCGCCGTTTGGTCACAAGGCCAAGTCCGCCCACGACATGGGCCGCGAATACCGCATTCTCAACCAGCTCAAAGACGGCTTCCCTTATTGCCCCAAGGCCTACGTGCATTGCACCGATGAATCGGTGATCGGCGCCGAGTTCTACGTGATGGAGCGCGTCAACGGCATCATCCTGCGCTCCGACCTGCCACCCGAACTGGGCCTGGACGCGACCAGCACCGAAGCCCTGTGCAAGAGCTTCATCGACAAGTTCGTCGAGCTGCATCAAGTGGACTACAACGCCTGCGGCCTGGCCGACCTGGGCAAGCCCGAAGGTTATGTGGCGCGCCAGATCCGCGGCTGGAGCGACCGCTACGAAAAAGCCCTGACCCCCGATGCGCCTAAATGGGAGGCGGTACGCGCCTGGCTCAATGACAAGATGCCAGCCGACCACGCCACATCCAGCATCGTGCACAACGACTACCGCTTCGATAATGTGATCCTGGACCCGCACAACCCGATGCAGATCATCGGCGTGCTGGACTGGGAACTGACCACCCTCGGCGATCCGTTGATGGACCTGGGCAACACCCTCGCCTATTGGATCGAAGCGGCGGACCCGGCCCCGGTGCAACTGATGCGCCGCCAGCCGAGCAATGCGCCCGGCATGCTGACCCGCCGTGAGTTCGTGGATTACTACGCCGAACGCTCAGGCATCCAGATCGACAATTTCGACTTCTACTACACCTACGGCCTGTTCCGCCTGGCCGGCATCGTGCAGCAGATCTACTACCGCTTCTTCCATGGCCAGACCCAGGACAAACGCTTTGCGCAGTTCATTCACATGAACAAGCTGCTGGAGCAGATGAGCCTGAACGTCATCGCTAAATCAGCCCTCTGATCGCACAAAAACAAGGAACCCCCATGTCCAAGACTCATCTGTTCGACCTCGACGGCAAGATCGCGTTTGTCTCCGGCGCCAGCCGTGGCATCGGTGAGGCCATCGCCAGGTTGCTGGCCCAGCAAGGCGCCCATGTAATCGTCTCCAGCCGCAAGCTTGAAGGCTGCCAGCACGTGGCCGACGCGATCATCGCAGACGGCGGCAAGGCCACGGCAGTTGCCTGCCACATCGGTGAAATGGAGCAGATCACCCAGGCGTTCGCCGGCATTCGCGAACAGTTCGGCCGCCTGGATATCCTGGTCAACAATGCCGCCACCAACCCGCAGTTCTGCAACGTGCTGGACACCGACCTGGGTGCATTCCAGAAGACCGTTGACGTGAACATTCGTGGGTACTTCTTCATGTCGGTGGAAGCCGGCAAGCTGATGCGCGAAAACGGCGGTGGCAGCATCATCAACGTGGCTTCGATCAACGGCATCTCGCCGGGTGTATTCCAGGGCATCTACTCGGTGACCAAGGCCGCCGTGATCAACATGACCAAGGTGTTCGCCAAGGAATGCGCCGAGTTCGGCATCCGCTGCAATGCCCTGCTGCCAGGCCTGACCGACACCAAGTTCGCCTCGGCACTGGTGAAGAACGACGCGATCCTGAAAATGGCCCTGGCGCAGATCCCGCTCAAGCGCGTGGCCGACCCAAGCGAGATGGCCGGTGCGGTGCTGTTTTTGGCCAGTGATGCGTCCAGCTATACCACCGGCGTGTCGCTGAATGTGGACGGTGGTTTCCTGTCCTGACGCCAGCAAACAAGGGAGCGAACGTGCTCGCTCCCGATACCGCCCGCTACGCTTAGAAATCGACCGGGCTCATGTCTATCTTGAAAATGCACAGCTTGCCTTCGGGAGTAGTGACGCCTAATAACTTGAATAATTGCCCATTACTCATGGCCTCGAAAACACGTCGTGCTGCAGGCAAATTGGGATCGGATGACTTCAATACGTTGTGCACCCACGTGTTGGTCATTTGCCGTGAGTGTACTGTCGATCCGAGACTGACGCTGCCAAGCTTGCCGGCAGAGTTAGAGCTGACATGCTTGGCTTCCAGAAGATAGATACTTCCAGTCGGCCCTTCAAACACGCAATCGAAGCCATTCTGCCCTTCGCCGTAGGTTCCGCCACGCAGCAACGTATACCCATCCTCGGTCAATCGGGCCTCATACATCTTTTCATTCAATTTACCCTTGCCCTTGTCGTCGCGGGCATCACGTACTACTTTCCACTTTTCCAGCAGCGCATTTTCGGACTGCGATCGCTCTCTCTCAGGATAGTACAGTTGCATTTGCCCCACGATGCGCTGCATGTTGAAGTTACCGTTCTTTGAGCATTTGATTGTTGCCAAACCTTGAAGCGCGTCAAATTTCGGCATTCCCGGCGGCAGCGCATTGTGAATTGACGCCAGACAGTCATAAGGGTAACCCTGCCGCCATATATAAGCGTCTATCAACGCGCCTTTTTCCGCTACCGGTGCACGGCGGATGTTCGGTTCACAAAACCCTATTATTTGCCGTAAATAACTGCGCACATAACTGTATACCCGCTGGTCAATACTGCTATTAACCCAATCGAACGCCCCCGTTCGCCCCGGATACCCGCAGATCGCTCGGGATGACTGTAGAAGATTTGGTATTTTATCGATGGCGAGTACCGGCACCCACGAGTCGGGGGCGCCGCCCATTTCAATGAAGATATCTGGTACGCCTTGAGTGCCTGCCCCGACCATTTTAAAATGCAACTGCGCGCTGTCGAACAAGACTTTGCAAAACCCGGAGTTCATCGATAAATACTGCACATTATTGATTGTATAAATACCCTCCTCCCCGATCCATCCAACCTTTTTCAGTATACCTGTCTTACCCACTGCAAACAGATCGGAAACTGCAAGAGGAACATTGCCTGACAAGTTCCCATAGTTGACATCCATAAAATATAGTTCGGCCCCGATCATGAAGGGTTTTTTTCCACGAAATACAGGCACGTTCGTAAGCGGGACATTTACCGGCAATGTATAAAGATCAATATTCCAGACTGGGTCAATACGTGCGACGTTCGATAAACTAATAGTGTTCGCTGCAGCGGCCAGCGAGGCCGATGAAGTACTGTGACTCAATGAGGAAGAGGATGAACTGGCGCTTATGCTTGGGGAAGAAGAGGATGAGTCGATTGAAGTACCGGCGCGCCAAGTGTTCGACGCTTGCATCCGGTGAAGTGCCGGGCCGCGTACCTGGCGCGAACTGAGCGGCCGTTCTCGCCATTCGCCGGTGCTGGGATCGCGCTCGACAACAATCGTTGTTATCTCGTTCAGGTTGGGGCCGGTTTTAAGGTTTAAGTAAGTTCGCTCTTCAGACTCCCGCAGCCCGGTGACGGGATCAGGTGCCGGTATGGGGTCGCCAGGGGGAACGAACACAGCGCCTGAAGTGGCGTCGGAGGATGACGGCAAATCAATAATGCGCCGATAAGTCGCGCCAGATACGTCAGGAGAAAGATCACCTTGAACGGGTATGGCGACAGGCGGTCTGGGCCCGGCGGCGAAGTCAAAGACAGGCGAAGAAACCCGGGCGTCGGGAGCGGCACCGCTGGGGCGGTTGGTCGCGCGCCCTGGAGCCGACTGTAACGGGGGGGAAGTAAATTGCTTCATAGAATGTCCTTAGACTATGTAATGACTGACTGAAAGAGCCGCATTAAATTAACGTGAGCACGTCAACTTAAATTGAAATAACGAGTTGATCGGCCGAAACAGGCCGCATGCCCTCGGCCTTCAACTTCCAGTCATCAGCCGCAACATCATAATAAATACTTCCCAGCGTCCCATCGGCCATGTTGATACCCACTATCGGAATGAGAGGTACAAACACAGTGCTTCTTTGTCGGCTCTGACGTAATAACTTGAGCAGCCCGGCAACCGAGCTGCCAAGCGTGGCGGTCACCTGTGAGAGGTAGGCTTTTTTGATATCCAACCTGATGTCATAACGCGCCCCTTCCCTTGAGTGAATTCTTATATTTTCCAGCGGCACATCCGGATCGTCATACACGGGCACTTGTACCGAGACACTGCCGATTTTCAGGTGGCCGGCGCTGACAACAATACTGTCGATATCAACGCTCTCGACCAGCCCGGTACAGTAAACATCCCATGTCGACGCATCAGACGTTTTACGCAAAGCGCCTGGCGTTGACAGTTCGATATTTGCCCAAGACGTTAGATAAACCTCATACACCCCACCTCGTCCTGACAACAGATAACTTGACGTGTGTGGTGCCTCACATAATTCCACCCGTTGTGGTCGGGCAGTCAAGTTTATGTTTTTGGCCCGTCGCGGCCTGAAGAATGGATAATGGCCGTACCTCAACACCAGCGAGCGCATACCGTCGTCTACCGTATAACCTGGGCTGGCATGATCACGAATATAAGACTGTGTGGGCGGCAACAGCCGATAAGAAACGCCGTTGCGCATAACGACTATAAACTCAGCGCGCAATTTGAATGCCGATGCCTGCAATGCCCCGCCGACACTTGTCCAGGTGGCGACCCGTTGCGCTGCATAGTCGTTAAGGCTAAGGATTCGACCGTCGTTGAATTTAAATGTGATCTGCGCATTTTCATAATACAAATATTCAAAATTACCGCATCGTCGCGACGACACCTCATAGCTCGTATACACCCCGGCGAGTTCACTACTGTCATAGTCCACATACAGGCAGCAGCGGGAGCGTTCATCAATAACACCCGTCTCAACGGTTGTCATGGCATGACCGCGGACGACAAAGTAATTACAACTGCCTGGCGCCAGAGTCACCGACTGACCAGGCCCCAGAATAACGGGGAATACCGTTGGGCCGGAGGGTACGACGACCTCCATGCTCACCTGCGGCTCCCCTGCCGCCTCCAATTCCTCAAGCAGCAACGGCACGATTCGATAGCCGTCCTGCGTCAGAAAGCTGAACAGTTTATTGACCAGACAACGCTTGCCGTCGCGTGCCACGTAGACGTTCTCGATAGTGACGCTGGGGCCTGGCCATTCGCCGTCCTGCCCCCTGGTGGACGTCACCTTCAGATCATTACCCGCTATCCACCAACGCTGAATACGGTTGAATGCCCAGTTAAGCAAAATGAGGCTCTGCTGCTGGCCATCCTCTTCAATAACGACATCCCTCGCACTCTCAGAGATTTCGTAGTAGTCGGCGCCTGGCCCACCGTTCACCCTGGCAGCCACGCCATTGATCAGTAACTGATCATCCCCTGCTTTAGCATCGGCGTTATCTTGGCGCCCCTTCAACACGATACGATTGGCTTCACCGGTACCGGTAACAACGCTGGAGGCACCCGCCAGGGTCGAAACATTTTCGATGCCCCACAACCGCATAGTCTGTTCACCGTTGCGAGCATTGTCGGTGACCAGATGCACAGTCCCCGCATCAAGGTTCACATTGAACCCGACAGCATCCGCCCGCCCTGCCACGCCGGCAAAGTTCAAGGTGTCGATGCCTGCGTTACCGACCAGATTCGAGATGGGCACAGGCGTCTCTACGGCAGCAAAGGTGCCCGGCGGCACGCTGAACATGAATTCATCGTTCTGGCTACCGCCAACCAGGTGCTTTTTGCCCTCGTCATAGTGGAAGTGGTTCGGGCCGTCACGCATGCCCGCCACAAAGTCGTTGCCCCCGCCGAGCAACCAGACCACACCTTTTTCAGGCCCCTTGGTGCCCCAGGTTGCATCGGGCAGTTGATCAATGGCCCCCGCTTGACCCGCGTCGATGTAGTCATCCGCATCCTGAATGACCGGCTCACGAACTTTCGTGTAGGGGCTCTCCCCCGCCTCATCATCCCATTGATACTTCCAATGCTGCACCGTCTGCAGGCGCACCTCGAACTTGCCATTGACAACGGCCTGCACACTGTCTTTCAGCTCGCCGTCAAGCATTGCCCTGGCCTGGGTCTTCAGGCTTGCTGAATAGACGCTGTGCGTGCGACTGATCTTGTAGCGATCAAGTACGCTTTCATCGAGTTCAATACCTGCAAACGAAAACCAGCCGCTGCGCAGACGCTCGTGGGTGCTCAGCTCGATGTAATCATCTATCTCGTCCACCACTCGACCCGCCGCGTAGGCGCGCGCGCCGATGATCAGCAGCGCCGAGGCGAGCACACCCACCGGTCCGGCTGCACTGAACCCTGCCAACGCAGCCACCCCAAGCCCAATACTCAGCGTTGCGCTGGCGAGACTCAAACCGGCTTCGACGTACAAGTCCTGAGCTTCCTTGCCTTTTGACTTCAGCGCATTTGAAAGAGCGATGCCCGCCTGGGCAAGATCAAAAGGCACGGTCAATATCGAAGCAATCAACCCAGCACCGCGCCGCAACAACAAACCGGCGCGCGATGCGCCAAAACCGCTGTAGGCCGCATGGGCGGCACCCATCATTTTTTTGCCGATACGCTCCAACGCCAGCTCAAGCCCCACGGATAACCCTTCCGCAGTCAACGCACCCGCCTCAAACAATAGCGTAGCGGTGTCGCCCGTTCTGATCGCTTCGCCTATACCTTGTATTGCACTGTAGAAACCGTAGAGCTGAAGGCCGGAACCCAGGGTTTGAACGCTGCCGCTTCTGACTTTGTCGGCCCAGGCCGGCAGAGAGTCTGCGGCACTCATGTCGTTAAGATTGACGTTTTGTACCGACTTCAAAAGTCGCTCCAACTTGGTGACCTGCGTAGCGGAAGCATGCGTGTCACTCAACAAGGCAGGCGCCACTTGCGAACGCAGTGATGCCAGTTCAAACAACGTCGCAGTGGCCTGGTTACCCGTGTCATCGCAACAGGCCGCCAGATACGTCTCAAGATGTGAAGCAGAAAATGTCACTTGGTCAATCAAGCCCTGATCCGCTTCACTGACCGTAAACCGCCGTTCGGAAAGCGGCGCTCCTGCCACACGCGCGCCCATTTTATCCAGGGCCACCCGGCTGGCCGATATCTCGCCAATACTCATCGGTCCCAGTTTTTTATCCAGATCCGTCAAAGCCTTTTGACGTTGCTGTGAGGCCGATGCAGCCTCTTGTTGCAACTCGTCCATAGAATGGAACTCCAGTCATCGACGATAAAAAATCGCCTGATCAATGCGAAAACCGCTTGCGCACTGGATCAATACTGAAGGGTTGCGTGGTGAACCTGAGGTGCATACATAAAGCGCAAACGCGGGGCTGATCACGCATTCGGCGGTTGCTGGCAACGCGACGGTTTATGCAGAGACCGTTTTGAGTGCACGCCCCCTGCGAGTAATCTTGGCGCAGATTCACGCCTTGGGATGAAACATGGAACTGCACATCGTCATCAAGGGCCGCAAGGACTTGGCGGCCCAGTTATATCAGCAACTGCGCGAAGCCATTGCCGCCGGGCGTCTCGCGGCAGGTGCGCAACTGCCACCCAGCCGCCTGCTGGCCGAGCAGTTGGGCGTCTCACGCAAGACCGTCTCCGACACCTACGCCACGCTGACCTACGAAGGTCTGCTGGTGGGCAGGATCGGCCGAGGCACCTTCGTCAACGCGTGGGCGCCGCCTGCGGATCGCCTGCAAACCGCCACCGACCTGGCCTGTGCCGCCAACCTGGCGAAATGGCAAGCGCTGCCCTCACCCATGCGCCACCCCGCCCGCGACAACACCCTGCGCTACGAGTTTCTCGGCGGCGCCACCAGCCGCAACCAGTTCCCCCAGGATGAATGGCGACGCTGCACCCAGGACGCCCTGCGCCGTATCGCGCAGAACAGCGGTTTCTACAGCCAACCCGAAGGCTTGCCGGCACTGCGCAGTGCGATTGCCGGGCATATCGCGTTTTCCCGGGGCGTCAACTGCCGCGACGATGACATTGTCGTCACCAACGGCGCGCAGCAGGCGCTGGACCTGCTGGCCCGGGTGGTGCTGGAACCGGGCAGCATCGTCGCCATGGAAGATCCCGGTTACAGCCCCGCACGCCAGTTGTTCCAAGCGATGGGCGCCAGCGTCGCCAGTGTGCCGGTGGATGACCAAGGCATTCAGGTGGATCAGATCCCCGATGGCACACGGCTGATCTACGTCACGCCCTCCCACCAGTTCCCCCTGGGCATGCCCATGAGCCTGCCACGTCGGGAAGCCCTCTTGGCCCGCGCTTTCGCGCTGGGCGCAATCATCATCGAAGACGACTACGACAGCGAGTTTCGCTACGAAGGCCGCCCTACCGACTCCCTGCAAAGCATGGACACCCGTGGCGTGGTCACTTACGTCGGCACCTTCTCCAAAACCCTGCTGCCCGAGCTGCGCCTGGGGTATCTGGTGTTGCCGCCGACGATTTACGGCGCGGTGGTCAAGGCCAAGCAATTGACCGACCAGCACAGTTCCACACTGCCGCAGTGGGCGCTGGCCAAGTTCATCAGCGAGGGCTATTTGCTCAAGCATATCCGCCGCTGCCACACCGTATACGCCGGGCGCCGCGAGCGCATCCTGCAACGCCTGGCCGGGGACTTGTCGCCGTGGTTCGAAGCCGTACCCACCGTGGCGGGGTTTCATATGGCGGCGCTGTGCAAGGTGCCGGTGAATATTGCGTTGCTGATGACCTTGGCGCGTCAGGTCGACGTGGGTGTGTATCCGCTGGACGTGTTCTTTCACGACGCACCGGTGCGACCTGGGTTGATTATTGGATTCGGGGCCATCGAAACCCTGGACATCGACCCGGCACTGGACAAGGTGCGCGACATTCTCCAACAGATTGGCTAGGGGTTTTTCCGGCGCATTGGTCATTGGTCGGCAAAGCACTGCGGCGTAGGGTGGACAGGTCTCGAATCACTTCCACATTTATCAGGGGCGTTTGAACTGGCGTCGCAGGTCTTCAATCTGCTGGCGGCACACGCACCCTTCAAGGTGATCATTGACCATCCCCATCGCCTGCATCAGCGCATACATCGTAGTGGGCCCCACGAACGTCCAGCCGCGTTTTTTCAAGGCCTTGGACAGTCGCACCGAAGCCGATGAGGTCGGATTAGCCGCCCAATAAGCCAGGTCCACCACGGCGGGGCGCTCTTCAGGACCGGGCTCGAACGCCCACAACCACCGCGCCAGCGACCCGGTTTCATCCACCAGCTCACACGCCCGGCGCGCATTGTTGATGGTCGACACGATCTTCGCCCGATTACGCACAATGCCCGGGTCCTGCATCAAGCGTTCGATATCGGCCTCGCCATACTGCGCCACCCGACGAAAATCAAAGCCGTCGAACGCCTGCCGGAAGCTGTCGCGCTTGCGCAAAATGGTGATCCACGCCATTCCCGCCTGAAAGCCTTCCAGGCAAATCTTTTCGTACAGCTGGACATCATCCGCCACCGGCACGCCCCACTCGTGGTCGTGGTAACGCGGGTATTCCGGCGCCGAGGTGCGCCAGCTGCAATGGCTGTGGCCCGCTGCGTCAGTGGTCAATCCTGGAGTATCCATCCCTTACCTCATAAGCCGAGCGGCGGATGATAGACGAAATTTTTTCCACCCTGCCAACCGCTCAAGCACCACCCTCAGCGACCAACTGGTCAGACCGGGACTTGTCAATCACCCAATAATGACTTGTGGTTTCGAAAAAACCCGGCGTAGACTGGCCTCGCACTGGACTTACCGGTATGACCACAACAATTAAGCCCTGGAACCACCAGGGCACCGAATAGAGATCCCTCCCATGCTCAGATGGTGCTCGCGTTCGATTTTCCTGCAAGTCGTGATTGGCCTGATGTTAGGCATCATCTGCGGCCTGGCCCTTCCCGAATTCTCTTCGCAACTCAAACCCCTCGGCGATGGCTTTATCAAGCTGATCAAAATGCTGATTGGCCTGATCGTGTTCTGCGTGGTGGTCAGTGGCATTTCCGGCGCCGGCGACTTGAAGAAAGTCGGCCGCATCGGCCTCAAGTCGGTGATCTACTTTGAAATCCTCACCACCATTGCCCTGGTTATCGGCCTGATCATGGCGTTCAGCACCGGTATCGGCCAAGGCGCCAATATCCACCTGGAACAGCTCTCCTCCGCGGGCCTCAATGAACTGGCCGACAAGGGCCAGCACATCAAAGGCACCAGCCAGTTCCTGATGGACCTGATCCCCAACTCGGTGATCGGCGCATTTGCCGACAACAACGTGCTGCAAGTACTGCTGTTCTCGGTGCTGTTCGGCAGCGCGCTGAACCTGGTGGGCGAAGCGGCCTCGGGCATCACTCGGCTGATCAATGAACTGAGCCACGTGATCTTCCGCATCATGGGCATGATCGTGCGCCTGGCGCCGATTGGCGTGTTCGGCGCAATCGCCTTCACCACCAGCACCTACGGCCTGGATTCGCTGCAACACCTGGGCAGTCTGGTTGGCCTGTTCTACCTGACCTGCTTTGCCTTCGTCGCGCTGATCCTCGGCCTGGTGATGCGCCTGTCGGGCCTGCGCATGCTGCCGCTGCTCAAGTACCTGCGCGAGGAACTGCTGATCGTGATGGGGACCGCGTCCTCCGACGCCGTGCTGCCCCAGGTCATGCGCAAACTCGAACACCTGGGAATCGGCAGCTCCACCGTTGGCCTGGTGATTCCAACGGGTTACTCGTTCAACCTCGACGGTTTCTCGATCTACCTGACCCTGGCCATCGTGTTTATCGCCAACGCCACCGGCACACCGCTGTCGATGACCGATTTACTGACCATCCTGCTGGTGTCGTTGATCACTTCCAAAGGCGCCCACGGGATTCCCGGCTCGGCGCTGGTGATTCTGGCGGCAACGCTGACAGCAATCCCGGCGATTCCGGTGGTGGGCCTGGTGCTGGTACTGGCGGTGGACTGGTTCATGGGCATTGGCCGCGCATTGACTAACCTGATCGGCAACTGCGTCGCCACCGTGGCCATTGCCCGCTGGGAAAAAGACATCGATATCCAACGCGCCAACAAGGTGTTGGACGGCCAGCAAGGGTATGCATTCCAGGCCAAGAAGCCGGTGTTACCGGCGCATCAAGAGTTCTGATCCGCTTTCAAGCACGACACAAATCAATGTGGGAGGGGGCTTGCCCCCCCCACATTAGCTCATCACAAGATTTACTGCTGTATTAGCAAAATTAAGGAAATATCGACGTGATCAGCACCTCAACCGTCGTCAATTCAGTCGTAGAGAAACTGCGCGCCGCCTTGGCGCGGGGCCAGTGGCGTCGTGGCGAAATGCTGCCCGGCCAACGTGAACTGGCTGAACAGATGGGCATCAGCCGCCCCAGCCTGCGCGAGGCGGTGATCGTACTGGAAACCCTCGGCCTGGTGCGCTCGATGCCCGGCAAAGGTGTGGTGGTGCTGGAAACCAGCGTCAGCGAGCCCCAATCCAGCGACGCCGTGGCCGACGCCAGCCTCGAAGACATCCTGCAACTGCGCTACACCCTCGAACCCTTCATCGTCGGTCTCGTCGCCCAATCCATCAGCAGCAAGGAAGTCGGCCAGTTGCGCCTGACGCTGATGGACATGCGCGAAGCCCTCGACGCCGGAGACGCCGAAGCGGGGATGAACGCCTACATCGCCTTCCACGAAGAACTGTTCGCCCTCACCTCCAACCCGATCTTCCAGAACGTGGTGCAACAGACCAGCAACGCCCTCAAGCAAAGCGCCCAGGTGCTGCGCAATTCGCCGGAACACCTGGCCGAGCGCCTGCAGGAAAACGACGCCGTGGTACGCGCCATCCGCAATAAAAACAGCGCCCTGGCCAGCGCCGAAATGCGCAAGCACATCCTCCAGGAAGGCTTGCGCATGGGTATCCGCTTGAACATCCCGGACGACCATCTGGGCAGCTGACTTTTTGGAGACGACCATGACCGCCCACGCCCTGCACCGCGAGCCCTTCCTCCCCGCCCTGCGCCTGGTTGCCGGTAAAAAGCCCTCGGTGGACGACATCTACCCACGGCTGTTCGACGCGATCCTCGAACAACGCATCGCCCCGGCCAGCCGGTTTACCGAAGAAAGCCTGGGTGAAACCTTTGGCGTAAGCCGCAGTGTGATTCGCCGGGTGTTGGCCAAGCTGTCCCATCAGCAAGTGATCATCCTGCGCCCCAACCAGCGCGCCCAAGTGGCGGCACCGGATGCGCAGCAGACCCGGCAGATCCTCGAAGCACGGCGCATGACCGAAATGACCGTGGTGCAACTGGCCTGTGCCCAGGCGACATCCTCGCAAATACGCCAACTGCGCGAGCTGATCGCCCGTGAACGTGAGTGCATAGAACGCGACCAGCGTGGGCCGGCGATTCGCTTGTCGGGGGAGTTTCACCTGCACTTGGCGGCCATCGCGGCGAATGGGCCACTGGCGCAGTTTTTGAACAGCCTGGTGCCGTTGACGTCGTTGGTCATTGCGCAATTTGAAGCGAAAGCCTGCACGTATTGCGCGTGGCAGGAACATGTGGCGATTGTGGATGCGGTGGAACAGCGGGATTCGGCAACAGCAATGACATTGATGACCCAACACCTCGATCACCTGGAAGCCAAGTTGCTGAAACACCACTAACCTCCCACATTGGCCCTCTATTGTTTGATAAAGAGCACTCCAACAAAAAGCCCCTGCATCTCAAGATACAGGGGCTTTTGTTCTAGCCGCTAAATCAAGCCGGTTGCAGCACCGACTGACCGCTCAACGCCAAGTCCAGCAACTCACGGTTGGCCACCGCGTACATGGCGTAGTCCGTGCCGACCGCAGCACGGATTTCCACCATCATGGCGACCCAGCGATCGGCCATGTCCTTGTGCTGCTCAAGCCACAGGGCCACACGGGCTTCCATGTCTTGTGGCGCGTCGGCCATTTGCAGGACAGAAATGGTGATCGCCCGTTGCTGCCAGTCCACGTCGTCGCGGAAGGCTTCGCGGGCCTGGGCCTGCCAATTGTTGGCAACCGGCAGATCACTGATCTGCTGCAGGTACCATGGCAAGTCCAGGGCGCTGCCAACGGCAAAGTAGGCCTTGGCCACTTCAGCGGCGTCATGCCCGGTCACGTCAGCGGCTTCGATGATTGGCAGCAAGGTGTACAGGTGAGTCGTACCTGCAACCATGCGCGCCAACAACTCCGGCACGCCCGCTTCGGTGTAAGCCTGATAACGGTTCTGCCATCCTTCGCGGGTCGGGCCTTCCAGCAGTTCGTCGAGCTTGAGGCCCAACGCTGCCAGGTGCGGACCGAAGTGCGCGGTATCACGCCCGGCGTCCTGTTCGTTGCGACGGCTGCGCAGGAACCAGCGCGTGGCGCGACGGCCCAGGCGCATCAGCTCATCCATCAACTGCAATTGCACGTCAGCGCTAACCTGGTGGTCCAGGGCTTCGATCTGACGGAACCAGTGCGGGAGGTGGAAAATGTCACGCACGATCACGTAGGCGCCGGCCACGTTCGCCGGGCTCATGCCGGTCGACTCTTTGAGTCGTTGAACGAAAGTGATGCCCATGTGGTTGACCAGGTCGTTGGCGATCTGGGTGCTGACAATCTCACGCTTGAGGCGGTGGCGACGCATGGCTTCGCCGAACTTGGCCACCAGGCTCGGAGGGAACGCGGTCTCCATGTCACGGGTCAGGTACTCGTCATCCGGCACCTGGGACTTGAGCAACGCTTCCTTGAGGTCGATCTTGCTGTACGAGATCAGTACCGACAGTTCCGGACGGGTCAGGCCCTTGCCGTTGGCGGCGCGCTCGATGAGCTGCTCCTCGGTCGGCAGGTACTCGATGGCGCGGTCCAGCTTGCCACGGCCTTCCAGGTCGCTCATCAGGCGCTTGTACTCGGCTGCTCGCTCATAAGCCTTGCGGGCGGCCAGGGACAGAGCCTGCGTCTGCTTGTAGTTGTTGCCCAACACCAGGCTGCCGACTTCGTCGGTCATGCTCGCCAGCAACTGGTTGCGTTGCTTGTCGGTCATGTCACCGGCTTGCACCACTTCGTTGAGCAGGATCTTGATGTTCACTTCGTGGTCGGAGCAGTCCACGCCACCGGCGTTGTCGATGAAGTCGGTGTTGGAACCGCCGCCATTGAGGCCGAATTCCACACGACCCAGCTGGGTCATGCCGAGGTTACCGCCCTCGCCCACCACCTTGCAGCGCAGTTCGTTGCCGTTGACACGCAGCGCGTCGTTGGCCTTGTCGCCCACATCGGCGTGGCTTTCGGTGCTGGCCTTGACGTACGTACCGATACCACCGTTCCACAACAGGTCCACCGGCGCCTTGAGCAAAGCGTTCAGCAGTTCGGTCGGGGTCAGCTTGTCGGCCGAGATGTCGAAGCGTTCTTTCATCTGTGGCGAGATGGCAATGCTCTTCGCGCTGCGCGAGAAGATGCCGCCGCCTTCGGACATGATGCTGGTGTCGTAGTCGGTCCAGGCCGAACGCGGCAGCTCGAACATGCGCTGACGCTCGACGAAGCTGGTCGCCGGGTTCGGGTTTGGATCGATGAAAATGTGCAGGTGGTTGAAGGCGGCGACCAGTTGCAGCTTGTCGGACATCAACAGGCCGTTACCGAACACGTCACCGGCCATGTCGCCGACGCCCACCACAGTGATGCTGTCTTCCTGCACATTGATGCCGCGCTCACGGAAGTGACGCTGCACGCCGACCCACGCGCCCTTGGCAGTGATGCCCATTTTCTTGTGGTCGTAACCGGCGGAACCACCGGAAGCGAACGCATCGCCCAGCCAGAAGCCGTAGTCGATGGCAATGCCGTTGGCGATGTCGGAGAAGGTCGCAGTGCCCTTGTCCGCTGCCACCACCAGATACGGGTCATCGTCGTCATGACGTACCACATTCAACGGCGGCACCAGCGCGCCGTCCTTGAGGTTGTCGGTGATGTCCAACAGGCCCGAAATGAAGATGCGGTAGCAGGCGATGCCCTCGGCCGCGATCTCGTCACGGCTGCCGCCCAGTGGCAGGCGACGCGGCAGGAAGCCGCCTTTGGCGCCCACCGGCACGATCACCGAGTTCTTCACCTGCTGGGCTTTTACCAGGCCGAGCACTTCGGTACGGAAGTCTTCTTCACGGTCGGACCAGCGCAGGCCGCCACGCGCAACGTTGCCAAAGCGCAGGTGCACACCTTCAACCCGTGGCGAGTAGACGAAGATTTCAAACTTCGGCACCGGCTTGGGCAGCTCAGGGATCGCACGCGGGTCGAACTTGAAGCTGAAGTACGACTTGTTCTGGCCGTTGGCGTCGGTCTGGTAGAAGTTGGTACGCAGGGTGGCCTTGATCAGGTCCAGGTAGCGACGCAGGATGCGGTCTTCGTTGAGCACCTGAACATCGTCCAGGGCGCTGAGGATCGCTTGTTCCAGGCGCAGCTGCTTGTCTTCCAGGTCGTCGGCGGTGAGCTTGCGTGCCAGGTAGAAGCGCGTCTTGAACAACCGGGTCAACTCGCGGGCGATGTCGGTGTGGTTGTTCAGGGTGCTGGCGATGTAACCCAGGTCAAAGCCCAGGCGGATCTGCTTCAGGTAACGGGCGTAGGCACGCAGCAGCGCGACGTCGCGCCATGGCAGGCCGGCGGTCAGTACCAGGCGGTTGAACGCATCGTTTTCTGCATCGCCGTGGACGATGTGCACGAACGCGTCCTGCAGGGTGTCGTTGAGCTGCTGGATATCCAGGTTCACGCCTTCGGCGGCGATGAACGCGAAGTCATGGATCCAGAACTCACGGCCATTGGCGTGACGCAGGCGGTACGGGAACTCACCCAGCACGCGCAGGCCGAGGTTTTCCAGGATCGGCAGCACGTCGGACAGCGCCAGCGGGGTGTCGGCGTGGTAGAGCTTGCAATGCAGCTCGCGTTGGCCGGAGACCTGGCCCAGCGGCTGATAGAAGCTCATCACCAGCGGGTTGGCTTCGGTCAGGCTGAGCAGGTGCTGCATGTCGACCACGGCCGAATGCGCCGCGAAACGCTCGCGATAGCCGGCCGGGAAGCCTTTCGGGAAGTCTGCCAGCACGTTGGTGCCGTGGGCTTCGCCGAAGCTTTCCACCACCAGGCTGGAGTAGTCGTCCTGCCAGCTGCGGCAGGCCTGCACCACTTCTTTTTCCAGTTGCAGCGGGTCGATGTCGAGGCGGTTCTTCGGGTCTACCCGCAGAATCAGCTGCACGCGCGCCAGCACGGATTCGGAGAAGAAAGTCCAGAACTCGCAATCCGAGGCTTTCAGGCGATCCATCAGCACTTGCTGGATCTTCTGGCGCACTTCGGTGGAATAGATGTCACGCGGCACGTAGGCCAGGCAGTAGCAGAAACGACCGTACGGGTCTTTGCGCAGGAAGACGCGGATCTTGTTGCGTTCCTGGATCTGCACGATGGACATCACCGTGCTGAAGAGTTCGTCGACCGGGGTCTGGAACAGGTCGTCACGGGGCAGTACTTCAACGACCTGGGCCAGTTCCTTGCCCAGGTGCGCCTTGGCCTGGAAGCCCGAGCGGCGTTCGATCTCGGCCACTTTGCGACGGATGTACGGGATGACGCGCACGCTTTCGCCATACACCGAAGAGGTGTACAGGCCCATGAAGCGGTGTTCCTTGATCACCTTGCCGTCGGCATCGATCTCGCGGATCGACACGTAGTCCGGGTAAGCCGGGCGGTGTACGCGGCTCGGGTGCGCAGCCTTGGCGAACGACAGCACGGTCGGTTCACGCAGGTAGGACACGGCGTAGTCTTCGATGCGCAGGTCGTCGGCGGTGAGGCCGGCGCGCAGCAGCTTGGTCAGACCGAGGAACGAGCTGGCGTCATATTCGATATGCCCGCCATCCGCCTCGTCACGTACCACGAATTCTTCGTAGCCCAGGAAGGTGAAGTGGTTGCCCACCAGCCATTCCAGGAAGTTCTTGATCTCGGCTTTTTCTTCGCCGTCGATGCTGAACTGGCTGGCGTCGATGCCGGCCAGCAGGTCCTGGACCTTGGCTTTCATCGGTTCGAAATCGGCTACGGCCACCCGCACTTCGCCCAGCACCTGCTCAAGCTCTTTGCTCAACACGCTCAGTTCGGCGGCGTTGGCGCAGCGGTCGATTTCCAGGTACATCAGCGATTCTTGCTCGACGCCTTCGCCCTGGGTGCCTTTTGGCAGGATTTCCAGCAACTCGCCTTTGTTCCCACGGCGCACGCTGAGCACGGTGGTCTGCAGGGTGTGGATGCTGTAGCCGCGACGGTTCAGCTCGGTACGCACCGAGTCCACCAGGAACGGCAGGTCATGGTGCAGCACTTCGACCGCGGTGTGGGTCGACTGCCAGCCATGACGTTCGTAATCGGGGTTATAGACCCGCACTTGCGGTTGGGTGTGATCAAAGCGCTCAAGCAGGCGCCAGGCAGACAGGGTGCAACCGGCCAGGTCGGAAAGGCGACGCTGGGTCAGTTCGTCCAGGGAAATGATGCCGAAGAATTGTTCAGCGAACAGCGCCACTTGTGGCAGTGCCTGTTCACTGATGTGCTGCGCCAGTGCCGCTTGCAGTTGATGCTGGAAGTCGGCCTTGCTGGCTGCGGTGAAGAACGCCATCTGTGGTACTCCGCTTGGGCTTGTTATTGATGGAAGCGTCGCGTGTTATCCCCTTGCGGGGAGACCGTCACCTGGATTCGCAGGTCATTACTCAAACACCATAACGAATTCAGAGTGACAGGTGGGTGAAGCTGGACAAGACAGTCAGGTCACATACAACTTCCATAAGATGCACACCTTGCCGGGTGACGGTACGACGGGCAGGTCAGGCGCCTGGAACATGCGCATCCGTTGCGCAGCTTAACGAGTGTAGGAGGACTGCTCTTGCAATGCTGCGACATATTCGGTCATCAGTAAGCAGGGTTCGGGTTGCGACGAGTGCAACCCCACATTCCCACCCGTTGAAAAACGCAATTTTCAAAGCTGCCAGTGCCGAAAATGACTGGTTTTGCCCGTCAGGTCATAACGCATGTGTGACACAGGATGCAGCAGAAAATTCGCCGCAATGGCACAATCGCCCCTTGCAACGCCCTCTCCCAGACAGGATTCCCCATGCTGCAGCTGAAAACCGACGCCCTGATGGCCACTCCCTGCGACGACGAAGAAGACAACATGGCCATGCTCTGCTGCCACGGCACGACCGGCGAAATGTTCATGTTGACCCGCTATCCGGATGAAGACGAAGTCGAGCTGACCTGGGATTATGAGCCGTCGACCCTGGACGGGCTGAAGGTCACGTTGGGCGACACGACCCTGTTGGTAGAGCTGGCGGCAGGTGATGCCGATGCGTTGGGCGGCAAGGACCAACTGCAGATCACCCACGCCACCGCCGCGTCGGACATGGCCGAGCTGGAACAAACCCTGCAGAACATCCTCAAGGGCACAGGCACCTTCAACCGAACCTGAGAGCACCAAAATTCAAATGTGCGAGGGGGCTTGGCGCCTCCCACATTGACCCTGTTCCAAAACAAAATTCCTACAAGTTTTGCCAAAAATACCCGTAACGCCGTTAGTCGCCAGCCCCTGCCATGCATTAAAGTAGGCGCCCCAGGCTGTCGTTTGTTACATGACGCACAGGCCCCTCTCTCCAGGAACCGTCATCGATGGAACATCGTGAAGCGCTGCTTGCGCTGCGAACCTTTCTTTCTACGCAGATTCTCGGCCAGGAAAAACTCATCGATCGCCTGCTGATCGCCCTGCTCGCCGACGGCCATATGCTGGTGGAAGGCGCACCGGGACTGGCCAAGACCAAGGCCATCAAAGAGTTGGCCGAAGGGATCGAGGCGCAGTTCCATCGCATCCAGTTCACCCCCGACCTGTTGCCCGCCGACATCACCGGCACCGAGATCTATCGCCCGGAAACCGGCAGCTTCGTGTTCCAGCAAGGGCCGATCTTCCACAACCTGGTGCTGGCGGACGAAATCAACCGTGCCCCGGCCAAGGTTCAGTCGGCGCTGCTTGAGGCCATGGCCGAGCGCCAGGTCAGCGTCGGGCGCAGCACCTACGAGCTGTCGCCGCTGTTTTTGGTGATGGCCACGCAAAACCCCATCGAACAGGAAGGCACCTACCCGCTGCCCGAAGCCCAGCTCGACCGGTTCCTGATGCACGTCAAGATCGGCTTTCCCGATGCGGCCGTCGAGCGCCGTATCCTGCAACAGGCCCGTGGCGAAGCCCTCAACGGCGAAACCAAGCCCGAGCGCCGCGTCAGCCAGCAGGCAATCTTCGCCGCGCGCAAGGAAATCCTCGGTCTGTACATGGCCGATGCGGTGGAGGAATACCTGGTGCAACTGGTCATGGCCACGCGCACCCCGGCCAAGTTCGACCCGGAGATGGCCGAGTGGATTGCCTACGGCGCCAGCCCACGTGGCTCCATCGCCCTCGACCGCTGCGCCCGTGCCCACGCCTGGCTGGCCGGACGCGACTTTGTGAGCCCAGAGGATATTCAGGCCGTGCTGTTCGACGTGCTGCGCCACCGCATCATTCTGTCGTTCGAGGCCGAAGCGGCCGGGATTGACCAGGACCGCGTGGTGCAACGCATTCTTGACGTCGTTGCCGTCGCTTGAAGTCGATGAATGCCAGCGATGGGATCCGCGTCACGCTCAGCGAATTGATTGAGATGCGCCACCGCGTGCGCGAAGTGCAGCTGTTTTCCACGCCGAGCCAGCGCAGCCCGCTGATCGGCCTGCACCACTCCAAGCTGCGCGGGCGCGGCGTCGACTTCGACCAGGTGCGTGTGTACCAGGCCGGAGACGACGTGCGCACCATCGACTGGCGCGTTACCGCACGCACCCAGGAACCGCACACCAAACTGTTCCATGAAGAGCGCGAACGGCCGATCTTCATCATGGTCGAGCAAAGCTGCCGGCTGTTTTTCGGCTCGGGGCAGATGTTCAAGTCGGTGCTGGCGGCGCAGGCGGCGAGCCTGATCGGCTGGGCGGCCCTGGGGCACAACGATCGCGTCGGCGGGCTGGTGTTCGGCGACAACGAGCACTACGAAATCAAACCCCGGCGCAGCAAGCAAAGCCTGCTGCAACTGCTTAACCGCCTGGTGCGCGTCAACCAGAGCCTGGACACCGAAAGCCGTCCCGAAGCCGACGCCCTGGGCATGGCCCTGCGCCGTGGCCGCGAAGTGCTGCGCCCTGGCAGCCTGGTGATTGTGATTTGCGATGAACGTGCCCTCACCGACGGCGCCGAGCAACAACTGAGCCTGCTGTCACGCCATTGTGATCTGCTGCTGTTGCCGATCTCCGATCCGCTGGACCACGCCCTGCCCGCCGCCGGGCTGCTGCGTTTCGCGCAGCGAGGCGCGCAACTGGAACTCGACACGCTGAACTACGACTTGCGCCAGGCCTACAAGGCCCAGGCCGAAGCACGCATCGCCCGCTGGGAACGTCTCGCGCAAAAACTGCGGGTCCTGCTGATGCCCTTGAGCACCCAGAGCGAAATGGTCGAGCAACTGCGCGAATACCTCAACCCGCAACGCCCGGCCAAAAAACAATGAGCAGCCTCGACCAACTGCAACCGCTGATCGCCCCGCCGAGTATCGGCTTCTGGCCGCCTGCACCGGGCTGGTGGCTGGTGCTGCTGGTGATCCCGTTGCTGGGGTGGGGGCTTTGGTCCCTGCGCCGCTTCCTGCCTGCGCGCCGCCCGGTCGCACGCGCCGAACAACCCTTGGACCCGTTGCGCATCGCCGCCCTGGCCGAATTGGCGCTGATGCCCAAACCCTACGACGGCGCGCCCGCCGGTGCCTGGTTGCAACAACTCAATGGCTTGCTCAAGCGCCTGTGCCGCAACGACTACCCTTACAGCCAGAGCCACACCCTCAACGGGCGCAAATGGCTGGCATTCCTCGACAACCGCTGCCCGGCTGCCGGCCTCACCCGCTGGATGGTGCTGGTGGAAGGCGCCTACAAACCCGAATGCAAACTCGACGACAAAGCCATCGCCGGCCTGACTCAAGCCGTCGACACCTGGATTCGCAAACATGTTTGAGTTCGCCTGGCCGTGGATCTTCGTCCTGTTGCCGCTGCCCTGGTTGATGCGGCTGGTTCTGCCAGCGGCCGACAGCGGCGAACCCGCACTTAAAGTCAGCTACCTCGGTGACCTCGAAGGCCTGGCCAGGCGCCGCGCGCGCGTCAACTTGCCGGGCTGGCGCCAGCAGGCCCCCTTCGTGGTGCTGTGGCTGCTGCTGCTGACCGCCGCCGCACGCCCGGAATGGCTCGGTGAACCGCTGCCGATTGCCGCCAGCGGCCGCGATCTACTGGTGGCAGTCGACGTGTCCGGCTCCATGGATTTCCCCGATATGCAGTGGCAGGACGAGGACGTGAGTCGCCTGTCCCTGGTCAAAAACCTATTGGGTGATTTCCTTGAACACCGCGAAGGTGACCGCGTAGGCCTGATCCTTTTCGGCAGCCAGGCGTACCTGCAAGCGCCACTGACCTTCGACCGCCGCACCGTGCGCACCTGGCTGGATGAAGCACGCATCGGCATCGCCGGCAAAAACACTGCCATCGGCGATGCCATCGGCCTGGCCCTAAAACGCCTGCGCCAGCGCCCGGCGCAAAGCCGCGTACTGATCCTGGTCACCGACGGCGCCAACAACGCCGGGCAGATCGACCCGCTGACCGCCGCACGCCTGGCCGCCGAAGAAGGTGTGAAAATCTACCCGATCGGCATCGGCGCCGACCCCGAGCAAACCGGTTCCCTGGGCATCCTCGGCGTCAACCCGAGCCTGGACCTCGATGAACCGGCTCTCAGGGCCATTGCCGAAGCAACCGGCGGGCAATACTTCCGCGCCCGCGATGGCGAAGAGCTGCAAACCATCAAGGCAACCCTCGACCGACTCGAACCCGTCGAGCAACAACCGACCCAGGCCCGCCCGGCCCAGGCGTTGTACAGCGGCCCCCTGGCCCTGGCGCTGATCCTGAGCCTGTTGCTGGTGATCCAGGAACGCTGGCCGAACAACGCCCTGCAACGCTGGTTCAGCAAAGTGTCGAGCAAGGGGATCTTCCTGCAACAAAGTCCTGAGTGGCGCCAACGCCTTAAACGCCTGCGTTTGCGGAGGCGCCGATGATCGACCTCTGGCCGCACTGGTTCCGCCCCTGGTGGCTGTTGCTGTTGCCGCTGCTCGGCTGGTTGCTATGGCAGTTGTGGCACCGGCAAAAACGCGCCGGGCGTTGGCAGATGATCCTGCCGCCGGCCTTCCATGCCGTGCTGCTCAGCGGTGGCAGCGGTCGCGAAAGCAAATCACCGTGGGTGGTGCTCGGTATCGCCTGGCTATTGGCCGTGCTGGCCTTGCTCGGCCCCAGTTGGCAACGGGTCGAACAAACCAGCCAGAAGCCCTCCGACCCGCTGGTGGTGTTGCTGGAGCTGACCCCGGAAATGCTCGCCACCGACAGCCCGCCCAATCGTCTGGAGCAAGCCCGCCGCAAGCTGTATGACTTGTTGCAGGCGCGCACCGATGCGCAAACCGCCATCGTGGTGTATGCCGGCAGCGCCCACACGCTGGTGCCACTGTCGGACGACCTGGGCACCAGCCGCAACCTGCTCGAAGCGCTGCGTCCCTCGATCATGCCCGAGACCGGCCACCGCGCTGACCTGGCGGTGCACAAAGCCCTGGACCTGCTCAAGCACAGCGGCCTCGGCCAAGGACGCCTGCTGCTGATCGGCTCATCGCTGTCCAAGCAGGAGCGCCAGGGCATTCGTCTGTTGCTGCAAAGCAACCAGTCGCCGCCCCTGTCGATCCTCGGCATCGGCAGCCGCGAAGGCACGCCCGTCACCCAGGAAAGCGGTGAATTTCTCAAGGACGAACAAGGCGCGATTCTGGTGCCACGCCTCGACAGCCCCACGCTCAAAGCCTTCGCCAACGAGATGGGCGGGCGTTACCGTGCCGCGCGCCTGGACGATAAAGACCTGCGCCAGCTCGGCGTACTCGACCCGCCGCAAGCCCTGCGTAACGACGGCCAGCTGCTGCACCTCGACACCTGGGCCGACCAGGGTTACTGGCTGCTCTTGCCGCTGTTGCTGCTCGCCGCCTGCGCCGGGCGCCGTGGCTGGTTGTTTTGCCTGCCCTTGCTGCTGATGGCCGCCCCCCAGCCCAGCTACGCCTTTGAACTCCAGGATTTGTGGCTGCGCCCAGACCAGCAAGGCCAATACCTGCTCAAGAAAAAACGTCCCGCCGAAGCCGCCGAACACTTCCAGGATGTGCAATGGCAAGGCGTTGCCTTGTACGAAGCCGGCAACTATGCCGAAGCCATCAAGCGCTTTGCCGAAGGCAATGACGCCTACGCTCACTACAATCGCGGTAATGCCTTGGCCAGATCCGGCGCACTCGAAGCGGCTGTCGACGCCTACGAGCAAGCCCTGGAAGCCCAGCCCGACCTGCAACCAGCCCTGAAAAACAAGGCCCTGGTGGAAGCCCTGATGCAGCAGCAGGCAGCGCCCGAGCCCGAACAGCCGGCAAAAAACGAGGATGACGAAACCACCCAACCCGGCCAAACTGCGCAACCGGGCGCCAGTGGGCAAACTGCCACGGGCGGCGAGCAGTCGTCCCAGGGCCAGGGCGAAGCCGGCAGCGGTGACACCCAGACCGGCGCAACACCCCAAGCCGGCGGCAACGAAGTACCGGGCAGCGAACTGGGCGACGAGCAAACCACTACCCCGCCGCTGCGCCCCGCCGACGCCAGCCTCGACGATGAACACCGCCAAGCCCTGGAACAATGGCTGCGGGAGATCCCGGACAACCCCGGCGAACTGCTGCGACGCAAATTCTGGTACGAACAGCAACAACATCAGGACAAGACTCGATGAGCCGCCGCACCCCCCTTCTGCTTCTGCTGGCGTTGACGGCAGGCCACGCCCAGGCGGCGAACCTGGTGGCCAGTGTCGACCGCAGCCGCCTCAATTCCGGGGAAACGGTGGAGCTGACGGTGGAGTCCAGCGACGTCACCCAGTTCGGCAAACCCGACCTGTCGCCACTGGATGCACAGTTCGAAGTCAGCGGCACCCGCCAGCTCAACCAGCTCACCACCCTGGGCGGCGACAACCACGCCACCACGCGCTGGATCATCACCCTGCTGCCCAAGGAAAACGGCACCGTAGTGATCCCGCCGTTGCAAGTGGGCGAGTACTCGACCCAGCCGATCAGCCTGCAAGTGCTGGAAACCGCCAGCCAGAACAGCAACGCCGAGCTGGCGCCGGTGTTTGTTGAAGCCAGCCTCGATCAATCCAGCGTGTACGTGCAGGCACAGGCCCTGTTGACGGTGCGCGTGTACCACTCGGTGTCGCTGTATGACGACAGCAGCCTCACCCCGTTGCAGATCCCGGATGCTCGCGTGGAGCAATTGGGCGAGTCACGCACCTATGAAAAGGTCATCAACAGCATCCGCCACGGAGTGATCGAAACCCGCTACGCGATCTACCCGCAACACAGCGGCGCCCTGGAACTGCCAACGCAGACCTTCAGCGCCACGTTGGTGGAATCGCGCCCGCCCCAGGACAATACCCTGCAAGGCACCAAGCCGGGCAAGCTGATCCATGTGAGTTCGGCGCCGCTGGCATTGCAGGTCAAACCCAAGCCCGAGTTCTATCCCGCCGATACGCCCTGGTTGCCGGCGCGCAGCCTGACCCTGACGGAATCCTGGAATCCAGAGCCTGAACATGTGCAAGTCGGCGACTCCCTGACGCGCAGCCTCACGGTCAAGGCCGAGGGCCTGTCCAGTGCCCAACTGCCGGCCCTCCCCAGCACGGAAATCAATGGCTTGCGCCGCTACCCGGACCAACCGGTACTTGGCAACCAGACCAGCGACCGTGGCCTGGTCGGCAGCCGCGAAGACCGCGAAGCCCTGGTCCCCAATCGGGTCGGCCCGCTGGAACTGCCACCTGTTGAAGTGGTGTGGTGGAACACCCATGAGGATCACCTTGAACGTACCAGCGTGCCCGCCCGCACCCTGCAAGTGGCGGCCAACCCGAGTCTGATGGTGGACACGCCTGCCACGCCAACCATCATCACCGCACCGGACGACAGCCGTCTGTGGCTATGGCAACTGAGCACCCTGGTCCTGGCCTGCACCACCCTGCTGGGCTTCGGCCTGTGGTGGCGTGCGCGCTGGCAACCGGCGGTGCTGCGCGCCGCACAAACCGGCCCGAGCCCGCGCACTCTGCTCGATGACCTCAAACGCGCCACCCAGGCAAACGACCCCCAGGCCACCCGTCAGGCGCTGGATGCCTGGGCGCGGCAGCAGCCGGAAACCCTGGCGGACATGGCGGCGCGCTTCGTGCCGCTGTCGGATGCGCTGGATGGGTTGAACGGTGCGCTGTACAGCGAGAGCGGCCAGTACTGGCTGGGCGAAGACCTGTGGCGCGCGATAAAAGCCATCCCCATGACCGAGCGCGTGCAAGACTCGGCGACGGACACCACCAGCTTGCCGCCGCTGTATCCCAAGTAACCCCCTTGTGGCGAGCGCTGGGCAGCCTGCACACCGCATAACCCTTGTGGGAGGGCGCTTGCCCCCGATGGCGGTGGGTCCGTCAAAAAAGAGCAGGCTGACCCACCGCCATCGGAGGCAAGCCTCCTCCCACATTGGATCGGCGTCGTCTGGAGCAGCGTGTTCGCAATACAGGTAAACTCCCCTCCTTTCCCTCTTCTCCACGGAGTTCGCCTTGCGTCTGTTCCACACCTCCGACTGGCACCTTGGCCAAAACCTGCACGGCCAGGAACGCGACTTCGAACACGCCTGTTTCCTTGAATGGCTGCTGGGCCAACTCAATACCCATCGCCCCGATGTGCTGTTGATCGCCGGCGATATCTTCGACACGGTCAACCCGCCGCTCAAGGCCCAGGAGCGGCTGTATGACTTCATCATCAGCGCCCATGAACAAAACCCCAACCTGACCATCGTGATGATCGCCGGCAACCACGATTCCGGCTCGCGCATCGAGTTGCCCGCGCCGTTGATGCGGCGCCTGCGCACCCATGCGCTCGGCCGCGTGCTGTGGCTGGATGACGGGCAGTTGGATGCCGACCGGCTGCTGATCCCGCTGCCGGATGCCAAAGGCAAGATCGGCGCCTGGTGCCTGGCCCTGCCCTTCCTGCGGCCAGCGGAAGTCACCGGCGCCCAGCTGGGTGACGATTACCTGCGTGGAATCGGCCAGGTACATGAATGGCTGATCGCCGCCGCCAACGCCAAACGCAAAAAAGGCCAGGCGCTGATTGCCATTAGCCATGCGCACATGGCCGGTGGTTCGGTGTCGGAAGACTCAGAGCGCAGCCTGATCATCGGCAATGCCGAGGCACTGCCCGCCAAACTGTTCGACAAAAGTGTCGCCTACGTTGCCCTCGGTCATTTGCACAAGCCGCAAAAGGTCAACGGCGAAGAGCGCATTCGCTACAGCGGCTCACCGATTCCGCTGTCGTTTTCCGAGATCGGCTACAAGCACCAGATTCTCGATGTGACCTTCCAGGGCCAATGCCTGGTGAGTGTCGAACCGCTGCTGATTCCCCGCTCGGTCGACCTGCAACGCCTCGAAGCCGCGCCCCTGGCGGATATCCTCAAGCAGTTGGCAGAGCTGCCCGACATCGACCTGCTCGCCGAAACCCAGCGCCACCCGTGGCTGGAAGTGCGTGTACGCCTCGACGAACCGCAACCGGACCTGCGCCAACAGATCGAAACCGCCCTGCAAGGCAAGGCCGTGCGCCTGGTGCGCATCGCCGCCGAGTACGCCGGCAAACGCGGCAGCGATGCCACTGACGAAGAGCGCTTGATCGAACTCGACCAACTCACGCCCCAAGAGCTGTTCAGCCGCGCCTGGCAGGACAGCTACGGCAGTGAAGTGGATGAACAGACCCTGAAGGACTTCGCCGTGCTGCTCCAGGAAGTACAACAGCAGGAGGAACAGCCATGAAGATCCTCGCCATCCGCCTGAAAAACCTCGCCTCCCTGGCCGGCCCGTTCGAGATCGACTTTACCGCCGACCCCCTGGCCAGCGCCGGGTTGTTCGCGATCACCGGGCCGACCGGCGCCGGTAAAAGCACGTTGCTCGATGCACTGTGCCTGGCGCTGTTTGGCGCCGTGCCGCGCTTGGGCGATACCGGCCAGGCCAAGATGCCCGATGCCGACACCGATATTTCCATCGGCGATCCACGCACCCTGATCCGTCGTGGCACCGGCGGCGGCTATGCCGAGGTGGATTTTGTCGGCGTCAGTGGCCGCCGCTACCGTGCGCGCTGGGAAGCCAATCGCGCCCGCGACAAAGCCAGCGGCAAGCTGCAGAACAGCCGGCAAAGCCTGATGGACCTGGACAGCGACCAACTGCTGGCCAGCCAGAAGACCGAATACAAGACCCAGCTGGAACTGGCCCTGGGTCTGAACTTCGAGCAATTCACCCGCGCCGTACTGCTGGCCCAGAGTGAGTTCAGCGCCTTCCTCAAGGCCAACGACAACGAGCGCAGCGAACTGCTGGAAAAGCTCACCGATACCGCGCTCTATACCCAACTGGGGCGCCGCGCATTCGACAAGGCCAAGGACGCCAAGGACACGCACAAGCAGCTGCAGGATCAGGCCACTGGCGTGGTCCCCCTGGCCGCCGAAGCCCGCGCCGAGCTGGATCAGCAACTGGCCGACGCCCAGCAGCACTTCAAGTCTCAGCAGGCCCAGCTAAAGCAGTTGGAATTGCAGCACACCTGGCTCAAGGAACTGCGCGAATGGCAGGAACGCCAACTCAGTGCCACCGAACAGTTGCATCGCGCCCAAGGCGACTGGGATAGCCAGGGCCCGCAACGCCAGGACCTGAGCCGGCTGGAGCAATTGGCGCCGCAACGCCATCACTTTGCACGACAGGCTGAACTCGGCACGTTGCTGACCCCGCTGGCAGCGCAGATTCAGCAGCACATCGAGCAGCAAAACGCCCTGCACGCCCGTCAGCAACACGCGCAGCTGCAACAAGCGACAGCACAAAGTGCCTTGGCTCAAGCGCTGAGCAACCAAGCAGACGCGGCGCCGCTATTGCGCCAGGCCTTCGAAGCGCAAAGCACCCTCGCCCATTTGACCCGTGACCTGGCCAAGCGCACGGAGGAAAAACAGCAGCAGGAAACCGCCTGCACCGAGGGCCACGCCCTGCTCAAGGGCCTGCAAGACAAACACACCCAGGTTGCCGAGCGCCTGCAACGTTTGTCTGCCGAGCTTGAGCGCAGTGCCAGCCTCGCCCCTCTGAGCGAAGCCTGGAACGCCTACCGCGACCGCCTGCAACAGCTAATGCTGATCGGCAACCGCCTGAACAAAGGCCAGGCCGAACTGCCTCAACTGCAAGAACGCGCCACCACCTCGGCCGACACGTTTGCCCAGCAACGCGAAGCCCTCGACCTGCTCTATCAAGAAGCCGGCGCCGAACCCCACGCCGTGGCCGAACAGGTGCAACTGCTGGCCAGCCTGCTGCAAGACAATCGCAAGCAACAGCGCGCCTTCGAAGACCTGACGCGCCTGTGGGACAGCCAGCAGCAGCTGGACCAGCAGGCCGCTGCCCTCACGCAAAAGCTCGTCGACGCCGCGCAGCAACGGGACCAACTGAACCAGGCCGGCCTGCACACCAAGGCCGAACTGGCGGTCGCCGAGCAGACGTTGACGGTCACCCGACAATTGCTGGAACGCCAGCGCCTGGCGCGCAGTGCCAGCGTCGAAGAGCTGCGCGAACAGTTGCAAGATGATCAGCCCTGCCCAGTCTGCGGCAGCCATGAGCACCCCTATCACCAACCCGAAGCGTTGCTGCACAGCCTCGGCCGCCACGATGAAAACGAGGAGGCCACGGCGCAGAAAGCCGTCGACACGCTCAAGGAAAAACTCACCGAATTGCGCGCTGAAGTGGGCGGCTTGATTGCCCAGCAAAAGGAATTTCTGCAACAGCAAGAGCAGTTGGCAATCCAGCAACAGGGCCTTGCGCCGAGCCTTGAAGCTCACCCGTTGTCCGCCTCGCTGCTCAACCAGGACGCGGCCAAACGCAGCGACTGGTTGACCCAGCAACTAAGCCAACTGACCCAAAGCATCAGCCAGGACGAACAACGCCAGGGCGCCCTGCTCAACCTGCAACAGAACGCCGGGCGCCTGCAGCAGCAACTGCAACTGGCCCAGGAGGCGAGCCAGCAGGCCCGCCAATTGATGCTGGATCAGCAGCGCGAGCTGTCCAACGACCGCGAGCGTCTTGATGAAGAACTCCAGGCCTTCGCCAGCCTGCTGCCGGCCGACACCCTCGAAGGCTTGCGCAACGAACCGGCCGCGACCTTTATGTTGCTCGACCAGCAGGTGAGCCAGCGCCTTGAGCAGCTGGGTCATCAGCACGATGAACTGACCGAGCAACAGGAGCGCCAGCAGGCCATCGAGAAAGAACACACCCACCAGCAGCATCGCCAGCAGCAACTCGATGCGCTGAACCAGCAATTCACCGAGCTGGCGGCCCGGCAACAGGTGGCCCAGGACACACTCCGTACACTGCTGGGCGAGCACGCCAGCGCTGAACAGTGGCAGCAACAACTGGAGCAGGCCGTGGTGCAGTCGCGCCAGAGCGAAACCGACGCCAACCAACAGTTGCAGGTCATCCACAACGAGCTGATCCAACTGGCCGCTGATCTCAAATCCCGCCAGGAACGTCAGCACACCCTGGACGCTGAACGGCAGGAACTCGAAACACGCCTCGCACAGTGGCGCGCCCTGCACCCTGAGTTGGATGACACTGGCCTGACACGGCTTCTGGCGTTCGACGACGCCCAGGTCAGCGCACTGCGCCAACAGCTGCAGGCCAGCGAAAAGGCCGTCGAACAAGCCAAGGTCCTGCTGCAAGAGCGCGAGCAACGCCTCGCCGAACATCAGGCTTCGCACAACGGTAACCTGGATGCCGAGCAACTGGACAGCGCCCTGGCCAGCCTCAATCAACAATTGGCTGAAGGCGAAAAACAGGTGGCTGAACTGCGCGCGCGTCAGTCCGAGGACCAACGCCGCCAGGATGCCAACCATGCGCTGGCCGAGCGCATCACCCAGGCCTATGAAGAGTGGCAACGCTGGGCGCGCTTGAATGCGTTGATCGGCTCGGCCACCGGCGATACGTTCCGCAAGATCGCCCAGGCCTACAACCTTGACCTGCTGGTGCATCACGCCAACGTGCAACTGCGCCAACTGGTGCGCCGCTACCGCCTCAAGCGCGGTGGCAGCATGCTCGGGTTACTGGTGATGGACACGGAAATGGGCGACGAACTGCGCTCGGTGCATTCCTTGTCCGGCGGCGAGACGTTCCTGGTGTCGCTGGCGCTGGCCTTGGGCCTGGCGTCGATGGCGTCCAGCACGCTGAAGATCGAGTCGCTATTTATCGACGAAGGCTTCGGCAGCCTCGACCCGGAGTCCCTGCAATTGGCGATGGATGCCCTGGACGGCTTGCAGGCCCAGGGCCGCAAAGTCGCGGTGATTTCCCACGTACAGGAAATGCATGAGCGCATCCCCGTGCAGATCCAGGTCAAGCGCCAAGGCAATGGCTTGAGCACCCTGGAGGTCAAGTGAGCGAGGCGCTGCTGTATTCGTTTCGCCGGTGCCCGTACGCCATGCGCGCACGCCTGGCCCTGCGGTATTCGGGCGTGCCGGTACAGATCATCGAGGTGAGCCTGAAAGCCAAGCCGGCAGAGATGCTGGCGCTGTCACCCAAGGGCACGGTGCCAGTGTTGAGTGTGGACGGTCAGGTCATCGACGAGAGCCTGGCGATCATGCAATGGGCGCTGGCGCAGAACGACCCTGACGATTGGTTGCTGCAGGGCGATGCCAGGGTGTTGGAGTTGATTGCCGAGAACGATTCAGCGTTCAAGCATCATTTGAATCGATACAAATATGCCGAACGCTACCCCGAGCAGCCAATGGAGCATTATCGGGCCGAGGGCGCGGTATTTTTGCAGAAGCTTGAGGACTTGCTGGCGGGGACCGACTACTTGCTGGCCGACCATTTGAGCCTGGCCGATGTGGCACTGGCGCCGTTTGTGCGCCAGTTTGCTCATGTGGATCGGGAGTGGTTTGCAGGGGCACCGTATCAGCGGCTAGCGGTTTGGCTACAACGTTTCCTGGACTCGCCGCTGTTTCTCACGGTGATGGCAAAAGCTTGAGCCCCGCACACCCTGGCGTTCAGTGCTGAGTCTTGTGATCCAGGGCCGCATAGAAGTTGGCGCTTTGTTGCAGGTATTTCTGGGTGTAGGCGCTGGTGCTCGATTGTTTGCCACTGACTTCCACGCTGGCGGACGCGGGCAAGGCCACGGTGGCGGAAACAGCAGAGGCGGCGATGATCGAGAAGAGATTGAAGTTCATGTCGGTAACCCTTGTGTGCGTTTGGTTGGGTGGCCGGTGAAGGCCTTGGAACCCAACTTACGCCCGAGGGTTGAACCTTAGAAATGCTTTGAAACACTAGCCGCTATCAACACAATTAATAGAAAGGCTCAGGCCCCGCAGTGCGGGGCCTGTGGCTTATTGACGCACCAGGAACTTGAGGTCGCTAGGGGCATCAATCGGTAATTTCTGCACGGTTTTACCCAGCAGGCCGGTCTTGGGGTCACGTTCGACCACCACGATTTCATTGCTCTTCTGGTTGGCGATCAGCAGGAACTTGCCGCTCGGGTCCAGGCTGAACTCACGCGGGTGGTCACCTTCCACGGAGCGGCGCTGGACTTCCTTGAGGTGCGCGGTCGCCGGGTCGATGCTGAACACCAGCAGCTGGTTGGCGGTGCCACGGTTGCTCACATACAGGAATTTGCCATCACCGGAGGCGTGCAGCGCGGCGCCCGCCTTGTCGGAAACCGGTTGCCCGGCAGCGAACTCCACCAATTGTGTCTGCGTGAGCTTACCGTCGTGATAATCGAACACCGCGACCTGCGCGCTCATCTCGGTGGTCAGCCAGGCGTGTTTGCCATCGGCGCTGAACAGCAAGTGACGCGGACCGCTGCCGGGCGGTAATTGCACCGAGGCCGGATTGGCCGGGGTCAGTGGCAATTCGTGATTGGCCTTGGGATCGTAGCGGTAGGCAAACAGCTTGTCCGCCCCCAGGTCCTGCACGAACACATACTTGCCATCTGGCGACGACACCACCGAGTGCACATGGTTGGACGCCTGGCGCTCAGGGTTCACGCGACTGGCCGGATGCCCGCTCAACTGCACCGGCGCCGACAGTTTGCCGGTGGCGTCCACCGGCAGGATCGCCAGGCTGCCGCCCGGATCTTCCAGCACCGAATAGTTGGCGACAAACAGGTAACGCCCGTCCCCGGCGACGCTGGAGTGCGTCGGCTCGTTGCCCAGGCTCTGCACCTGGTTGATCAGGGTGAGCTGATGACTCTTCGGATCAATGCTGTAGCTGCTGACCCGACCTACAGCGTCCGTCTGGCCCGGGCCATTTTCGTTGACCACAAACAGGTGCTTCTGGTCTTTGGAGACCGTCAGCCAGGACGGGTTGGCCGCCTTGGCCGCCAGCACCGGCGGGCCCTGGAGCTGGCCGGTACGGCTGTCGAATTGCAGGCGGTAGATACCCTCACTGCTGCCGGCGGTGTAGCTGCCGACCAACAGTTCATAGGTGTCGGCCGGGGCGGCTTGCACCGACATCGCACCGACACTGCCGGCCATCAACAGGGGCCAGAATTTACGCATCATCATCGGCTTCATCCTCGTCGTTATTGTTGCCGGTGAAGCCGCTCATGCAGATCAGGCGGTGCTCGCCCGAATCACCGGTAAGGAGCCAGCTTTGCAAGGTGGTGTCGAAAGTAGCCGCCTGCACCTGAGCCGTGCTGAACTCCCAGCGTTTTTCCTCACGGCCGTCCATGGCGGTGATCAGCAATTTCTGGGCATAGAGGTGAAACTCAAAGGCATGCAGGCCATCGATTTCAAGCATGGCGCTGGTGGCAAGTTCAGCCAGCAAGGTATTAGCAGTCATCAGGGTCATTCATCAGCAAGAAAGACACTGATGATAGGCCAATCCTTCACGCCTTTCTTCCTTCGCGTTGCCCGGCCATAGCCGGCTACCGCCTGCGGCCCGCCCACAGACACCATGCTTGGCTGAAATGACCTCGCCTGATCCAGGCGGCGCGCCCTAGAAAAGGACTTTTACGCCCATGCCCTCTCCTGCCCTCCCTGAAGACCTGACGGCCCAGGTGGTGAGCCAGCAATTTGCTGGCCTCGCAGCCCTGGAAACAATCATCCGCCCTCTGCTCCTGGGTGCCATCAATGAACGCTACCCCTCATTGGCGATCGACCTGTCCCTTACCCGACTGGCCATTCCACAGCCCTCCGGTGGCTGGAAACTCCAACCCTTGATAGACGTCGTCTACCAGTACCTGGGCAGCAATGGCCCACTGGACTTCAGTGACGTCAATGACACCGCCTATTACCTGTCCGACGCTCCGCCCAAGCCCCTGGAGCTGCCGGGTACCACTACAGAAAAGCTGGACATGAAGGTCATCGAGGACGTGATCCGGGAATTGCCCGCCACCCTGCCGATTGCCCTGCAGGACGTGTTGATCCGCTTCTGGAATGAGGACGCGGACAACGGTGTGAGCCGCTGGCGCTGGCTCAGCGATATGCTCAGGAGCACCTTGCAGGCCGCCGCTCTCGGCCAGCCGACGCTGGATGAGACAGCCCGCCAAACCATCGACCAGCTCACCACCACCCCAGACCGCGCCCAGCGCATGGCACGCTACGGTGAGCATGCCGTGATGGCCTACGGTATCGAGACCACACTTGATAACAAGGGCCGCAGTGCTCGCCTGCTTCCCGAGCACCTGCTGCTGACTCGCGTCATCAACGGCCAAGCGCCGGTGCTGCTGTGTACACCCAGTGGCCGGGTTGAACATTTTACGTCCCTGGATGACTTCACCACCGCCTGGGAACAGCGCATCAGCGCGCAGTATCAAGCCCAGACAATCACCTGCAACCGCTACGAACCCGAAGGCTCGATCTTCGACCACCAGGCAGCGATCATCCTCAACCAGCAATTGGAAAACCTTGCCGACCTGAACCTGCCACTGGATCAAAGCCCGGCGACACTGCAAGCGTTGTACCGCGAATTCACCGACCCAGGGCGATACTTTATCGATGCCCCGCCAGACCGCCTGCCGCACCTCAGGACCGTGCGGGCGCTCATGCCCGACCCATTGCGCGATGCGCTCCCCGCCGATCGTTCCCGTTACCGGCAATACAGCCTGGCCCTGGCCAGCGCAAAGCAGCGGGCGCAAGGACGCACCTTCCTCAGTGACATTGACGACATCCACACCTACACGGTCCGCGCCCTGCAGCAAGCGTTGCAGCGCGAGGCCGCCAGGGCCGCAGCCCCCGCGCCCCAGGCCGCATTGAACCCCGATGATGTGATGTTGACGTTCGTGGTGGCCGCCGGTTACCCCGGCGGCGCCGGTATCGTCGAACACGTGAACATGAGCCTCACCGAACTGGCCATCAATAACCTGTCCGCCCGTCCCAGCGGCCAACTGTCGATTGCCCATCGCCACGGCACCCCACTGCCGGACTGGTTGACGGCGGAGTACCTCACGGGCAGTGATGGCTTGATCGAACAAGTCGACATCGGCAAACACTACCCCCTGCAGCTTAAACAAGCCCTGCTGAGCGACACACCTGACGCACAGCGACGCGAAGTCCTGTTTACCGATCAACAGCGAGTGCAGCTGCCGTTGCTGGCCTTGGAGCTGAGCCTCCAGGGCGCGGCCGGCGTGACGCCCCAAGGCGTCAACATGGTCGACGCGTTGATGCAGCCCGAGAGTGCAGACCAGCACGTCAACAACCATCCCGTGGCGATTCGTCACCTGGCATTCTCGCGTGTCCCAGGCGCCCCAGCGGATACGGTCAGCGCCATGTACCTCATTGAGTACCAGAATCTTGAGAGTGGCCCGCACCTCCTGTATCGACCGCTGTATGCCGAACCGCTGCGCGAGTTCGCCAACCGTGCTGCGCTGTTCGAGGCCATCGCCGAGCCCGGAGCGTTACAAACCAGCGTGCTGACCTGGCTGCCCGACAACGTGCGGCCGATCTACGACCAGGGCGGCTTTCGCCAACCCCATTACGTGCGCTTTGGCCAAGGCGACGAATTCGCGCCACTGTACACGCCGCCGCCGGCGACCCTCGCCGGCAATGGCCTCAACGATGAACTGCAACAATGCCTGGTGACCGGGCAATTGATGCGCTACCTGTTCAGCGACCACGCCCGGGCCCTGGTGGATCAGGCCGAACGCGCGTCGGTGTCCAACAACGAAAGCCGCTGGCAAGTGTTGATGGAAGGCGCGAGCTTGCTGTTCGGCAGCCTGCTGGTGCCGGTACTGCGTGGCCCGGCGATGCTTACCGGGTGGTTACTGATCCTGTTCGCCAGCGTTACCCGGGATATTCAGGCCCTCAGCAGCCAGCCCCCCCTCGACCGCGAACAGGGCGCCATCGACTTGTTGCTCAACGTCGCGATGGCGTTGCTGGACTTCCCATCGGTGCAGACACGACCACCACCGTTGGCCCCGGCCATCCGGCAACGGGCTTTGCACGCACCCGTACCTCGCCGCGATGCCTCGCGCTGGCCGCCCCTGCCTTCCCCGCAGCGCCGCCAAGGCACCGTGGCCCTGGCCGGAAAACTGCCGCGCGACAACCGTACGGCCCTGGATTTCAGTTTCGCCCAGGCAAGCCAGCGCCTCACACCAAGCCAGCGTATGCGCCTTGCGGCATTTAAAGTCGCCACGCCACCCACCTTGCCCCAGCCCGTGTTGAACGGCCCACGCAGAGGCTTGTACCTGATCGAAAACCACTGGCACGCCCAGGTTGAGGGGGACCTGTTCCAGGTCGTTCTGGACGACGATGGCAGCGTGGTGATCGTCGACCATGCCGATAGCAAGCGGCGCGGCCCCTACCTGCGTACCAACGCACAGGGTGTCTGGTCCGTCGATACCCGGCTGCGGCTACACGGGGGCATGCCGCCAAAACGGATTGCCGCCGAACGCCAGCGCAAGGCACTGCGTATCAGTGAGTTGCAAGGTGAGTATGAGCAGATGCTGGCAAACCAACAGGAACGGCAACGCACAGTGGACGCGGCCCAGGCCGCGATGGAAAACGCCGAACAGAATGCCCGATTCAGCGAGGTGCAGCGGGCCAACGCGCGCAAGCGCTTCGACGATGCCCTCAGAACCCAGACCCGCGATTACCTGAAGATCCTCAACAGCGCCCAGGAACGCAACGAACTGAACATTCCACTGCCGCTCAAGAGCACCCTGGCGCTTTTGGAGAACACCATCAATAACGCCCGCAAACATGTGGTGGTCGCAGAAACAGACAGGCAAGCACTCTACCGCGCCCATCCTTCGTTCACCCGTGATAGCGCCGCCCTGTACCGGGCGGTGCTCAGCGAACCGATGGTTTATCGACAGTTCCTCCATCAAATGCTGGACATCAATGAACGCAGTATGCGCGGGCTTGAGTCCGAGGATCGTCATCTGGAGCAGTTATTCAATCTCGGCTCCTCCGGTGCCGACGCGTTCAAACGCTTGACTCCGGACCGACCGAACGAGAACAGCGCCCTGGCCATCAAGGATCTGCAAATCCGCTGCCTGAAACTGCTGGTCGTCAAAGACGTCCAGCATCCGCTGTTCATTGCGTTTGACACCATTGTCGAGCCGCTGCAACAGCATTTGCGCACCCACAGTGAACTCAACAGGCTGGAACTGTCGGCCAGTGATCGCCTGAGTGTGCTGGAGAGCCTGGTGGAGCATTATGGTCGCGCCCTGGATTCGTTGCAGGGTTTGGGCATCGTTGACGCCGGCGTGCTGGACCCGACCTACAACAGCAAACTGTTCACCTTGCTCGATGAGCTCTACCAGGACGTCACGCGACGCTTGGCCAGCGAAGTCAAACCTCCTGCGCAAACCAGCCGACGGCCACCCCGGCGCCCTGCCGCAGTCACGGGAAGACCCGCAAAAAAGGTCATTCGGACCCGAAAAAAGGCCACGCTTATCGGCGAGGTAAAACCCGTTGGTAACGTGGAAATCGTCGAGGTGCGAGACGAAGCCAACGACCAACTGCTGGGAATGTACTCGCAGGACGGTGACGACTGGGTCGAGTTCGTCGAAGCAACGCCTGCCCAGCCGCCCGCTGCCCCGCGCGAGTTCGGCCTGGTCAAAGGCAATGCGCGCAAGCTGCTGGCGATGGTTGAAGAGCACCTGCGTCGGGGCGACGACTACAGGAAAATCTGCAAGCATCCGCAAGAGGTCGAGGAGATCCTGCAGTACGAAGCGGTCCGCTACGACAAGCTGGCCACCGAGATGGACCGGCTGATTCAGGCCCAGGCCGAAAGTGCCCGCACCGTCGCGGACCAGACGCTGGTGGCCGACCTGCGTGAAGCCGGACGACGCCTGAGCGCTCGCGGCAAGGCCCTGCGTATTCAATTGAGCCTGGAACTGCCGCCGACTCACGGCAACCTTGAATACCTGATCGGCGAAAAACAGGTCAGCGTGTCCAGGTGGAATGTACGGTTTCAATTAAAAGGCGAGCGTCGGGACTTCATCCAGGAATACGCGGTGAATGACCAGCAAGGCAAACCGCTGTGGTTCGCGCACTTTCACTACCCGGCCGCCAATACACCCAAGGCCGGCTACACCGCCGCCCACTTGAAAACCGCTGCGCAACGAACGCAGAGCTACTACTCGTTACTGGCCCAGGCTCAGAGCCCGCAGACGGTGGTGGATGTACACCGTGGGCTGATCGGCAAGGCGTTGGCCGAGCGCTGGTTTTTGTCGCTCGAACCCTGAGGCCAGAACATCCCACTAACAGCAATCGCGCATAAGCACTGCCGTGTCTGGTCGTTACTACGCGCGCGGGGTTGATCAGCCTCGCGCGCGTTGCCGTAAAGCCTTCCGATAATATCGGGCTACCACATCGGGCGAACTGTTGATCTTACTTTACGAAGGCATTCACTTGTCCACGTAAAGGAAGATGTCCATGCCTGTCATCCCGCCAAGTCCGGCCGAAAACCTGCTGAAAAAAGTCGTAGCCGCGCAATTTTCCACGCGGCCCTCACTGCGCTCAGTTGTTGCTCAAATGCTGGCCAGCACCCTGGAAGAGAAATATCCGCCGCTGTTATCCATTCCCCTCTCAGGTCTTTGCCTGGCGCTACCCCGCGAAGGTGGCGGCCGAGGTCTGCGCCCGCTACTGGACGTGGCGCTCCAACATCTTGCCGACGGCAGTTTTCCCGATCTGTCGTTTCGCTACGGACTGGACGCTTACCTGAGCGACAAAACCGGTACCCGGCTCACCTTCCAAGCCAATGGCGAGCGCAGCTACGACCGGCATGTCTTTGAAGACGCGATACGCGAGCTGCCCCTGATTCTGTTTGTCGGCGCGCAAGAGGCGCTGGCCACCTACTGGGAGCAGAACAGCGATGCTGGCGGCAGCCGCTGGCAATGGTTGGCAAGTGTGCTGCGAGGCCGGCTGAGCACCTCGGCCGTGCGCCAGTCCGGTGATGATGCCCAGCAACTGCAAATACTCAGCACCCTGGCCGACTGTCCCAGCCGAGAAGCCAGGTCCGAACGGCTGTGGCCCGATAACGCGATTCACGCGTACACCCTGGAAACCCAGCTGGTGCGCGGGAATACCACGCTGACGCTGCAGGCCAGCGATATCCTGGTGGTCAGTGGCAGCCGCGTGTTCTGGTGTGCCTTGTCAGGCCAGATCCTGTCCTATGCCAGCCTGGATGCTTTCGGTGAAGCCTGGGGCAAGCACATGCAAGCACAATGGATCGCCGATACGATCACCTGGCGGCAGTACGAACCCGACGGCGATATTTTCGAGGTGCAAGCCGCCCTGATCTTGAATCAACAACTGGACGCGCTGGCTCGCATACACCTGCCCGCCGACAGCACCGTCCATCGGCTGGAGACGCAGTTTGACGCCCTGACTGATCCGGCCGAGCTGTTTAGCCATGCGCCGCGTATGCCCGGCCAAACACTGCCGTCGATCCAGGCCGCCCTTCCTGACTGGCTACGCGACGCCTCGCCTGCCGACCGTTTTGCCTTTCATCAACGCCTGCTCGAACAAGCCAACCTCAGACGCCTGACACACGGCAAAGGCTACCTGGACGGGCTGGACGATATCCGCACCTACGCCACCCGGCACCTGAACCATCAACTGTGCCTGGATCGAAATACCGCGCTGCATGGCGAGCGCACCTGCACGGACACTGCCCACTCGCCTTACACGGCCGACACCCTGCACCTGACCTTCCATGTGCCCGTGGGCACGCTGCAAAGTGGCTATGTCGAGAACGTCCCGATGAGCCTGGTCGACCTGGCCCTGAAGAACCTCAGCGGTACACCCGCCGGGCGCATGACAGTGCAGCACACGGCAGGGCTGCCAATCGAACCCTGGCTGACCCCGCAATACCTGCTCCAACTGGTGCAGCGCGTTGATGTCGGCCGCAATTACCCGGCTTACATCCAACAGGGCCTGCTCAGTGATGAAGCAGAGGCGCAACAACGCAAGCGCCTGTTCTGCCAGCAACGCCCCATCGACCTGAAAAGCCTGGCCCTGGAGCACAAGATAAAGGGTGAAGCCGGGCTGACGCCGGGCGGTTTGCGCTATGTCAACGCAGTGCTTGGCACCCACAGTTCGGAGCGTTGGGCGGGTGCCGATGAAATCGTGATGCGCGTGCTGGCGTTTCAGCGCAAGCCCGGCGCCAGGGCGGATACGGTACAGAACATGTTCATCATCGAGCCGCGCAACGGGCAGCCGGGACCGCGTCTGCTGTATCGCCCCGCGTACCGCGAGTCGCTGCTGGAGTTCGTCGACCGGGAGAGCCTGCTGGCGGCCATCATCGAGCCTGGCGCGGTCCAGGACAGCGTACTGGCCTGGTTGAAAGATGACGCCCGGTCTATCTACAGCAACGGTGGGTTCAAGGAGCCCCATTACGTGCGTGTCAGCGGGATCGGTTCAGAGTTCGATCCCTTGCCCAGAATTCCACCTCCCGCCACCCTTGCCCTGCCTGGAGATGAAAGCAACGATCGGATTCTGCAAGCGCTCAATGGCAACCAACTGATGGAGTACCTGTTTGAGTGCGAAGCGCGTCAGTTGCTGGACCAGGCCGACCGCGATTCAACCTCCAACGCTGAAAGCCGTTGGGCGTTAATCCTCGAAGGCATGCAACTGGGCTTCAATACGCTGTTGATGCTGGTACGCGGACCGCTGGCGGCCGTGGGCTGGTTCATGCAACTGGCACAAAGCCTCAAGCACGACGTGCCGGCACTGGAGAGCGACGACCCGACTGCCAGGGAACTTGCCTGGGTCGACCTGCTGCTCAATACCAGCATGGTGTTGATCCACTTCGGCTTGCCCATCCAGGCGGCAAAAAAGCCCGCCGCCGTCGCTGAGCCGGCTCCACCGGCCCTGGAACAATGGCCATTGAGCCGCCCATCCACTCAAGCGCCCCCGGCCTCTGCCGTGGTTAAGCGGGGCATCGTCGGCTTGCCCTCCGAGCCCCCCGGTGGTGGCCGCACGCTGTTGGACATTGACCGCTCACTGGCCGGCGACAGTGCTTCGGCGCGCCTGCTGAAAAAACTGTTGGGGTTCAATATTCCCTGGCCTGAACCGGCCCCGGAACCCATCGCGCTCGGCCCTCTACGCGGGCTGTTCAGGCTCGACAAACGCTGGCATGCGTCGGTGGGTGGCCTGCTGTTTCGCGTCAGCATCGTCCCGGGCTTTAACGAGGTGTTCACTATTGACCCCGATAAACCCGACCACCCTGGGATTAAGCTGCGAACCGATGGCTCCGGTCACTGGAGCCTGGACCGCGGGCTGAAACTGACCGGCGGTGGCCCCAAGCGCGTGGCGGCTTTACGTGAAGCCAATCGGCTCCAAAGGGAGCAACTGCTGGGCCGCATTCAACTGCTCAGTGTGGAGCTCACCCACTCGATGCCCGCGTTCAGGGCATCGCTCGATGGGCTGAACAGCGAGCGCAAAACCCTGCTTCAACACATCAGCACGTTGAAACTGGTATGGAACCTTCTGGATAAAGCCACCGACACGCAAAAACCGGCCCTTGAAGCTCGACACGAGCAAGAGATATCAAGCTATTCAACGGTGCGCACGCGCTATGAAATTGCTCTGGAAAAGGCGGAACAACAGTACGCATTGTTACTACCCAAGCGTATTGAACTGTTCAAGGCGGGACAGGATCTGGAAAAGTACGCAGGCACTCGTGGCCACGTGCAGGACCGCGCAGTGACCCTGAAAACACTGTGGGAGGACCAACTGCGCCTGCATATCCATCTGCAAAAATGGGCAGATACCTTTCTATTCACCGATCGTGGCGAGCCCATGAGCCAAATGAGTCAACGGATGTTGCCTGAGATGCAGAGCGGGCGTCCTTGGGCGTACAACGAACACGTGACCCGAGCGATTGAACTGGCAGACGTCATCCAGCGTATGGCCGCTCGCTCCCGCGAGATGGAAATCACCCTTGAATTATTGGAACAGGACTCTGTGGCAGGGCGTGCGATACGTGAAGAGTTGCTTTCAAAAATTGACGCGCTCCAACACTTTTTTTCAGAGAACCTGGAGCTCCACGCGCTGATCCCGCTGTCGTGGGCAGTGGTCAAGTTATCAGCACTTGAGCCGCCGCCACTGGAGGCGCTGTACATCGAACATCTTGCCGATTCGAACCTGAGCCAAGCCTTGCTTTCGCACACCGAAGTACGCAGCAGCACCGGCTACCCTCTCGATCAACAACGCATGCTATACGCCACGCTCCTCGATAAATACCGCAGCTACGAGCGCGCCATTGAGGCCCTCACATTTATCAATCCGGAACGCGTTCACCCTGTCGCCGAACGCCTCATGAATGGGCTCAGGCAAGCCCGGATGCTGGCCGAGAACGAGCTGGAGAGCGTGGTGCGCAGCCAGGAGGCACTGGAGGTCGAAGCGTTGTCGTCAAGCTTGCGCAGGCCGAAAGCGCCGACAAAACGCATCTTCAAAACCCGCCAAAGAAACTACCTGGTCGGTGACCTGAAGCCTGCTGACAGCCAACACCCTCAGGAACGTCTCGTCATCAGCAACACCTTTACCGGTGAAACCGTGGCCTCGTTCGAGCCCTATGATGCTGACAGCTGGGTAGAAACCGTCCAGGAACCCTTGGCCACACCAGCCCCCGCCGCAAGTATGCGCCCCCTGGCAACGCTCAAGAGTCAGGGCGAGAAACTGATCCGGCAACGCACAGAGATCGAACGGGTAATCACCGCACAACAACAGAAGCTGGAATCTGCCATCACCCGGCAAGACATCAACCCCGCGGACTGGGACGAGTTACTCACCGGGCAAGCGAAAAAGCTCACGGACCTCGCCGATGAAGTCGCGCACGCTCACCGCAACCAACCTTCAGCGCAGGACCTGATCGACACCTATCGGGCACACGCCAGGGACATGGAGCGCATGGCGCAGCGGGTGTGCAGTGAGGCCTATAAACGCCAGTGGCCAAGCCTGGAAAGCCTCGAATACCTATGGCGGCAAAAACAAATCGATATCAACCTCACCAGCCGGGCAGATCCGCAGCGGCCCACCCTGGGCGGCGATTTCTTCACCGAATACGCCGTGTATGACAAAGCACAAAGGCCGCCGACGGTGCTCTGGTACGCGCACTTTCACTACGCCACCGCCGATGCACCGCCAGCCCGCTACACCCGGGCCCATCTGAAACTCGCCAGCCAGCGTAAATACACGCAAAAGGACCTGCTCAAAGAGCATGTTCAGGCACGGTTACGCAGCCAACAGTCGCCTGGGGCCGAACCTATCGAGAAAATCCTGTATGTGTTGATCATGCCGCCTCAGGATCAACTGTTTTTAGCCATCGCGCCCTCAGCCACCTGATCATCAACGCCCGATGATGCTGACATCGGGCGTCTGTGCGCAGCTGACGGAATCAGTGCGCAAACAACGAATTGCCCTTCTGCCCCGCCAGTTTCTCGGGCTTGATCAGAAAACGCGCCAGTGCCGGCAGCAGCCACAGTGCACCGAACATGTTCCACAAGAGCATGAAGGTCAGCATCAAGCCCATGTCGGCCTGGAACTTGATGGCCGAGAAGATCCAGGTGCACACGCCGATCGCCAGGCACAGGCCCGTGAACAGCACGGCTTTACCGGTGGACTTGAGTGTCTGGTAATAGGCTTCCTGTAACGGCAAACCGGCACGCAGGAAGCTTTCCAGGCGGCTGTAGATGTAGATGCCGTAGTCCACGCCGATCCCCACGCCCAGGGCCACCACCGGCAAGGTCGCGACCTTGACGCCGATGCCCATGAACGCCATCAGCGCGTTGCCCAGCACCGAAGTCAGCACCAGCGGCAGCACGATGCACAGGGTCGCCGCCCACGAGCGGAAGGTGATCATGCACATGGTCGCCACGCACAGGTACACCAGGATCAGGATAGTCAGTTCCGACTCTTTGATCACCTCGTTGGTGGCTGCTTCGATCCCGGCGTTACCGGCGGCGAGGATGAATTCCAGGCCATCCTTGTTGTTGTCCTTGGCGAAGTCCTGCACCGCATGGACTGCGCGGTCGAGGGTTTCGGCCTTGTGGTCGTTGAGGAACACCAGCACCGGCGCCAGCGAGCAATTGTTGTTGTACAGGCCATCGGCACGGGCGATGGAGTTGTTCAGCACATCGGGGTTGCGCGACAGGGTTTCCCACTTCAGGTTGCCCTCGTTCATGCCCTTGATCATCTGTTTGGACACGGTCACCAGCGAGATCGCTGACTGCACACCCTCGGTGTTCTGCATCTTCCACATCAACTGGTCGATAGGCGCCATGGCCTCATAGCGCGAGCAGCCTTCGGCCTTGGTCTTGACCATCACCACCAGCACGTCGGAACTGGTGGAGTAGTTGCTGATGATGAAATTGTTGTCTTTGTTGTAGCGCGAGTCCGGGCGCAGTTCCGGTGCGCCTTGGTCCAGGTCGCCGATCTTGAGGTTCTGGCTGTACCAGAGGCCGCCACCGAAAGCGACCAACGCCAGCAACACCGAGACCGGCGCGACTTTGGCGCTGGCGAATTTGGACAGCAGGCGCCAGAACGGATGCTCGCGGTTTGCGTCCTTTTTGCTCTTGGCGATGGCGCGCTTGCTGATGCCGACATAGGAAATCGCCACCGGCAGCAGGATCAGGTTGGTGAACACGATCACCGCCACGCCGATGGATGCGCCGATGGCCAGTTCGCGGATCACGCCGATGTCGATGATCAGCAACGTGATAAAGCCCACGGCGTCAGCGAGAATCGCGATCATCCCCGGCAGGAACAGTTGCCGGAAAGTCCGCCGCGCGGCGGTCAGCGCGTTGTCTGCCTCGCTGGACTGCAGGGCGATACCGTTGATCTTCTGCACGCCATGGGAAATCCCGATGGCAAAGATCAGGAACGGCACCAGCATCGAATACGGGTCCAGCCCGAAGCCGAAGAAGTGCATCAGGCCGAGTTGCCAGACCACCGCCACCAGCGTGGTGCTCAACACCGCAATGGTGCTGCGCAGGCAGTTGGTGAACCACAGCAATAGAACCAGGGTGATGACGAACGCAACGCCGAAGAACAGCACCACCATCACCAGCCCGTCGATCAGGTCGCCGACCTTCTTGGCAAAGCCGACGATGTGGATCTTGACGTTGGGGTTCTGCGCTTCGAACTTGTCGCGGATCTTGTCTTCGAGTTCATGGGAGAACTTGCGGTAATCCAGGGCCAGCAACTTGCCCTGGTCCTGCGGGTCCGGGTAGGACTCCAGCAGCGGGATGTCGACGATGCTCGACTTGAAGTCGTTGGCCACCAGGCGCCCGACCTGGCCGGACTTGAGCACGTTGTTGCGCAGTTGGTCGAGGCTTTGCGCCGAGCCGTTGTAGCTCTGCGGGATCACTTCGCCGCCGGCAAAGCCTTCTTCGGTGACTTCGGTCCAGCGTACGCTGGGGCTCCACAGCGACTTGAGGCCCGAACGGTCAACGCCGGAGATGTAGAACACCTCGTCGTTGATCTGCCTCAGGGTCTCCATGTACTCCTTCGTGAAGATGTCACCGTCCTTGGCCTCCACCGAGATGCGCACCGTGTTGCCCAGGTTGGCCAGGTCGTTGCGGTGTTCCATCATCTTTTCGATGAAGGGATGCTTGAGGGGGATCATCTTTTCAAAGCTGGTGGACGGGCGAATCAACGTCGCCTGCCAGAACAGGAAAACACTTACCAGCAGGCAGATCACGATCACTGCCGGGCGGTTGTTGAAGATCAGGCGCTCAAGAAAGGTCGCTTTATCGTTGTGATGACTGCTCATTCTGTCCCCGCCTTTTTATTGTTTTACGAGCTCAGCGCCAGTCGGCGTCGATACACGAACGCCACCCTGCCCGGCCAGAATCAAGTTGCCATTGCCCGCCGCCGTGACGGCCGACAACGAAATGCGGTCCGGGCGGTTGAACACGCTGAAGGTCTGGCCATCGTCGTGGCTGACCACCACGCTGCCGCCGTTGCCGACCACCACGATTGAACCGTCCTCCAGCAAGGTAGCGCCCGACAAACCGAACTCCAGGGCGCCACGGGTGGCGTTCAACTCAACCTGTTCCCAGGTACTGCCGAAGTCGGTGGAACGGTAGAGGTTGCCGCGCAGGCCGTACGCCAAGAGGGTTTGCGGTTGGGCGGTGCTGATCACGCCAAACAGCGAGCCCTCGTAGGGGCCTTCGAGTTTTTCCCAGGTCTGGCCGTCGTCGCTGGAGCGGAACATGCTGCCCTGCTCGCCGACGATAAACAGGCCGGCGTCCTTGATGTGGGCGATGGCGTTGAGGTGGTATTGGTCTTCGTTGTCGAGGCGGTCGCTGACGTCGTTCCAGGTCTTGCCTCCGTCAGTGGTTTCGATCAGCGCACCGTAGGCGCCAACGGCCAGGCCGTGGCTGGCGTCGTTGAACCACACGTCGAGGAGCGGCGCTTCGCGCTTGAGGTCCTGGTATTGCTGGGTCCAGGTGGCGCCACCGTCGGAACTGGCGAGGATTTGCGCATCATGGCCGACTGCCCAGCCTTGTTTGTCGTCGACGAAAAACACCGCCGTGAGCAATTGCCGGGTAGGGACCTTGCCTTGCGTCCAAGTGCTGCCCTGGTCATCGGAATAGAGGATGTGCCCGCGATCACCGACCGCCACCAGGCGCTTGCCGGCATGGACGACGTCGATCATCAGGCCTTTGGCGGCCTTGGGGGACTCAATCGCAAACGCAGGCGCTGCGGGGGTATCGCCGGCTGCCAGCACCGGTGTCGTCAACGCGACACCGGCCAGCAACGAGAGCGCTGTGGCCAGCAACGCAACCCTGCGTGCGGCGCGTGGGCGGCAAACAACCCAACCCATGACAGGCTCACTCATAGACCTTTCTCCCATTTATTATTGTTAGGTCTTGCCTTCCCGGGCTCTGAAACCTGCAATCTAGAGCGCCTGAAGGAAGCAGGGGCCATCCTATCGGGCTTTGGAATCGTCTGACAATCGGCGCTACGTTATCTTTTGTTAACTGGCGGCTTTTGGCCACGTGGTGAATATAGCTGCATTCGCCGGGGTGATTGGCGCAGCAATAATGAATTTTTATTCCATCTATTGAATTATGGGAATTTTTATTCCATTAATATGCTTCATGAAAAACAATAATCCAAAGGACCACGACGATGCGTGAACTCGGAATCGGCTTGATCGGCACAGGCTTCATGGGCCGCGCCCACGCCTTGGCGTTCAACAATGCCCGGGCGGTATTCGAACTGCCAGTCACCCTGAAGCTGGCCGCCCTGGCCGATGCCGACACCGAACGCGCCCAGCGCTGTGCCACCGCCTGGGGATTTGCACAGGCCCATGGCGACTGGCAAGCGTTGATCAACGACCCCAAGGTCGATGTCGTCGCCATCACCACGCCCAACCATTTGCACTACCCCATGGCGATGGCCGCGATGGCTGCCGGCAAAGCGGTGTACTGCGAAAAACCCCTGGCGGTCAGCCTGGAACAGGCCGACGCCATGCGCCGCGCCGCGAGTGCCGCCGGGGTGGTCACGCGGGTGGGCTACAACTACCAGCACAACCCGATGATCACCCTGGCGCGGCAACTGATTGCCAGCGGCGAGTTGGGTGAACTCATCAGTTTCCAGGGCGAGTTCAGCGAAGACTTCATGGCTGATCCAGCATCGCCTTGGTCCTGGCGCTGCGAAGTGGAACATGCCGGCGGCGCCCTCGCCGACTTGGGCAGCCACTTGCTGTCGATGGCGCGCTACTTGGTCGGCGATGTGCTCAGCGTGTGCGCCGACACCCAGACCGTCCACGCGCAACGCCCGGCGGTCAAAGGCAGCAACGCACTCAAACCTATCGCCGTGGATGACCAGGTACACGCCCTGCTGCGTTTCGCCAATGGCGCGCGCGGGACGGTGAGCAGCAGTTGGCTCAAGCATGGCTACAAGAACCACTTGAGTTTCGAGATCAGCGGGACCCAAGGCACCTTGGCGTTCGACCAGGAACGTTTGAATGAACTGCGCCTGTGCCGCGTCGGCCAGGACGGCTTCCAGCGTCTGCTGGCCGGCCCGGCCCTGCCCGGTTATGCAGCGTTCAGCCCGGCGGCGGGACACCAGCTGGGGTACAACGAGTTGAAGACCCTCGAAGTGCAGGAGTTGATCATGGCTGTGGTTGGCCAGGGCGCGGATGGCACTGACTTTGAAGCGGCATGGGAGGTTGAGCGGCTGGCGACGGCGATTCGTGTGGCGGCCCTCGAAGAACGCTGGGTAACAGTGAACGCACTCTAAGCCACACCACCGAACCCTGTGGGAGCTGGCTTGCCTGCGATGGCGATGTGACTGATACACCGCTATCGCAGGCAGGCCAGCTCCCACACTTGGATCGCCTAAATCTTCAACTCAGCGCAGGGCCCTTCGAAGCACTTTGCCCACCGTGGTCTTGGGTAATTCAGTGGTGCGGAACTCCACATACTTGGGCACCTTGTACCCCGTCAGGTACTCCCGGCAGTGGGCGAGGATCTGCTCCTGAGTCAGCTGCGGATCTTTGCGCACCACGATGATCTTCACCTTCTCGCCCGTCACGCCATCCTCCACCCCAATCGCCGCGACTTCGCCCACGCCAGGGTGCATCGCGACCACGTCTTCGATTTCATTGGGGTAAACGTTGAAACCCGAGACCAGGATCATGTCCTTCTTGCGGTCCACCAGGCGGATATACCCGCGCGGGTCCATCACGCCGATGTCGCCGGTGGACAACCAGCCCTGCGCATCCAGCACTTCAGCAGTCGCCTCCGGGCGTTTCCAGTAGCCCTGCATCACCTGCGGGCCGCGCACCTGCAGTTCGCCCTGTTCGCCGATGTCGGCCAGCTCGCCGTCTTCACGCACGAAACGCACCCAGGTCGACGGCAACGGCACGCCGATGCTGCCGGTGAATTCCATTTCGCGCATGCGGGCAATATCGATGGGGCTGATGCTCACCACCGGCGAACATTCGGTCAGGCCATACCCCTCGATGATCGGCAGCCCGGTGACTTCCTTCCATCGCTTGGCCACTGCGGTATGGGTGGCCATGCCGCCAGCGATCACCATGCGCAGGTCAGAAAAATCCCGCGCGCAGAATTCCTTGTTTTCCAACAAACCGTTAAACAGCGTGTTGACCCCGGCAATGCCGTTGAAGCGTTCCTTGCGCAGGATCATCTGCACCCGCTTCACGTCCCGCGGGTTGGCGATAAGGATGTTGCGCCCGCCCAGGCACATGAACATCAGGCAATTCACCGTCAGGGAAAAGATGTGGTACAGCGGCAGCAACGTGACGTTGGTTTCCTGCTTGTCCTGGTCCAGTTGATCACCGACCCACGCCTTGGCCTGCAACAGGTTGGCGATGATATTGCGGTGGCTGAGCATCACGCCCTTGGCGTCGCCCGTGGTGCCGCCGGTGTATTGCAGGAAGGCCAGGTCGTCCAGGACCATGCTCACCGGGAAGTGGTTGAGCGCCCGCCCCTGTTTCAACACTTGATTGAAGCGCACCGCACCCGGCAACGTGAACGCCGGCACCTGCTTTTGCACACGGCGCAGGATGAAGTTCATCGCCGCGCCCTTGAAGGTGCCGAGCAGATCGCCGATAGCCGCGATCACCACGCGCTTGACGCTGCTGCCGGCCACCACTTTCTCCAGGGTGTGGGCGAAATTCTCGAAGATCACCACGGTCTCGGCGCCGCTGTCCTTGAGCAGGTGCTTGAGCTCATGGGCGGTGTACAGCGGGTTGACGTTGACCACCACCGCACCGGCCAGGAGGGTGCCCAGCAGGCAGATCGGGTACTGCAAGCAATTGGGCATCATCAGCGCCACACGGTCGCCCGGCTGCACGCCCTGGCCCTGGAGCCAAGCGGCGAATGCAACGCCTTGGACCTTCCAGTCGGCGTAGGTCATTTCGGTACCGATGCTGACGTAGGCTACACGCTCACGGAATTTTTCCAGGTGCTCCAGGAAGACTTCCCGCAGCGACGGGTAATCCTCAATGGCGGCATCGATGTCTGCCGGGACGCCGGGCAGGTAGGCGTTCAACCACACCCGTTCGGTGTGTTCCTGGCTGATAGCGTTCATGGCAGTCTCCTTGTTGTTATTTTGGGTAGCGCTACTTTTCCACAATGGCGGTAATGCCCAGCCCGCCCGCCGCACAGATCGAGATCAACCCACGCCCGCCGCCGCGCTCATGGATGGCCTTGGCCAGCGCCGCCAATTGCCGGCCACCGGTGGCAGCAAACGGATGGCCGCAGCCGAGTGAGCCGCCGTTGACGTTCATTTTCGCGCGATCGATGGGGCCCAACGGCGCGCCCAGCCCCAGCCGTTCGCGGCAATAGTCCGCGTCTTCCCAGGCCTTGAGGGTGCACAGCACCTGGGCAGCGAAGGCTTCGTGGATTTCGAAGAAATCGAAGTCAGCAAAGCTCAAGCCTTCGCGCTTGAGCATGCGCGGCACCGCATAGGCCGGGGCCATCAGCAGGCCTTCGGTGCCATCGACAAAATTCACCGCGGCCGTTTCGCCGGTGCGCAAGTAGGCCAGCACCGGCCAGCCGTTGGCAGCCGCCCATTCCTCGCTGGCCAGCAGCACCACCGAGGCGCCATCGGTCAGGGGCGTGGAATTGCCCGCGGTGAGGGTGCCATTCTGGCGGTCATAGGCGGGGGCCAGACCGGCGAGTTTTTCCAGGCTGGCGTCGGCCCGCAGGTTGTTGTCCCGGGCCAGGCCGCGATGGGGGCTGATCAGGTCGTCGAAGAAACCACGTATGTAGGCCGCGTCCAGGCGCTGGTGGCTGGTGAGGGTCAGTTCATCCTGGGCCAGGCGCTTGATCTGCCAACGCTTGGCCATTTCTTCGCAGTGCTCGCCCATGGACAAACCGGTACGCGGCTCGCCGTTGCGGGGCAGCAGCGGTTTGAAGAACATCGACGGCCGCACTTTCAACAGTGTCTTGAGCTTGTCGCCCAGGCCCTTGGCGCGGTTGGCCGCGAGCAAGGTGTGGCGCAGGGATTCGTTGATGCCGATGGGCGCGTCGGAGGTGGTATCGGCGCCACCGGCAATACCTACTTCGATCTGGCCCAGGGCTATTTTATTCGCCACCAGCAAGGCCGCTTCCAGGCCGGTGCCACAGGCTTGTTGCACATCGTAGGCCGGCGTGTCTGGAGACAAGGTGGTGGACAGCAGCGATTCACGCGCCAGGTTGAAATCCCGCGAATGCTTGATCACTGCCCCGGCAGCAAACTCGCCCAGGCGCTGGCCGTGCAGGTTGTAACGGTCGATCAGGCCTTGCAGCGCCGCGACCAGCAGATCCTGGTTGCTGTCGTGGGCGTACACCGTGTTGGAACGGGCAAACGGGATGCGGTTGCCGCCGATGATCGCCACACGGCGGGTCGGGGCCGGATTGAAACTGTAGTCACTCATGTAGGGCTCTCATTCCAGACAAATAGCCCGCGTATATGGGGTTTGTCGCCGGCGAAATTACGCACTTCGAACTCACGGCGCGGGCCGCTTGCGGGGTGGTTCCACAGGGCGACCTGGCCGGGCAGGAAAATCGGCAATTTGAAGTCGCAATGGGCTTCGGCCTGAGCCAGGCCACCAGGCGGTTGCTGGGCGGCCAGGGCGCGGCCCAAGGTCCACATGCCGTGGGCGATGGCGCGGCGAAAGCCGAAGAGCTTCGCGCCGATCACCGAGGTGTGAATCGGGTTGAAGTCCCCCGAGACCTTGGCGAAGCGCCGGCCCAGGTCGGCGGGCAACACCCAGCGTTGGGTGCGCAACAGGCCGTGCTCCTGCAACGGCAACGCGTCGTCCCATGGTTCGCCGACCGGGTCCTTGACGTCGCGGCGCAGGTACAGGCTGTCGCTTTCCCAAGCCAGGGTGCCGGCGCTGTAGGCGCGGGTGGCGATGCTCAGCGCCTGGCCCTTGGGATGGGCGACCCAACGCTCGGCATACACCTCCAGGCGCAAGGCCTGGCCTTCGTGCAGGCGTTGGTGCTGACGGATGCGATTGGCCAGGTGCACCATGCCGCTGGCCGGGTACGGGAAGCTTGGTCGGGTCAGCAGCATCAGGTGCAAGGGGAACGCCAGCACGTGGGGATAGGACAGCGGCACGCCCTGCTCGCGACGAAAACCGCAGGCGCGGCCATAGGCGGCGATGCCGACGGCGGACAACTCCACCGCCGAACGCACCAGGCGCTCCTTGGGCAGTAGCGGTTCGCCGTCGAGCTTGGGCTTGCGCAGGGCACGCACGCCGTCCAACAGCAGCTGCGTGCGCGAGGGCGGCGGGTCGACAATCTGGGTCAGGTAGTCCATGGCTCAGGCTCCCAGCAGACTTTGGCCGCACACGCGTACGACTTGGCCGTTGACGCCGCCCGAAGCCGGGTGCGCCAGCCAGGCGATGGTTTCGGCCACATCGATGGGCTGCCCGCCCTGGCTCATGGAATTCATGCGCCGCCCTGCTTCGCGAATCATCAACGGGATCTTTGCGGTCATCTGGGTCTCGATAAACCCCGGCGCCACCGCATTCACCGTCACCTGCTGCTTGGCCGCGCGGGGCGCGAGGCCTTGCACCAGGCCGATCACGCCGGCCTTGGAGGTGGCGTAGTTGCCTTGGCCGAGGTTGCCGGCAATGCCGGAAATCGATGACACGCACACGATGCGACCACTGGGGTTAAGGCCCTGGTTGTCCAGCAAGGCGTTGCTCAGGTGCACCGGCGCGTCGAGGTTGACCGCCAGCACGCTGCGCCACGCCGCTTCGGGCATCTTGGCGATGGTCTTGTCGCGAGTAATGCCTGCGTTGTGCACCACCACATCGAACGCGCCGTACTGGCTGACATGCGCAAGCAAAGACGAGGCGGCCTCAGGCGCAGTGATGTCCAACGGCAACGCAGAACCACCGACGCTGGCGGCGGCCTGTTCCAACGATTGCTGAGCCTGGGGCACGTCCACGCACACCACATCGGCGCCCTCACGGGCCAACACCTGGGCGATGGCCAGACCTATGCCACGGGACGCGCCGGTGACCAGGGCACGTCGGCCAGCGAAGGGCTTTTCCCCGTTGACGCCAGGATTGCCGTCCACCGGTTTGTCCAGCCGTACCACTTGCCCCGACACATAGGCCGAACGGCGCGACAGGAAGAAACCCAGGCTGCTGTCCAGCGCATCTTCGGCGCCCGGCGCCACATACAGCAGTTGCACGGTGATCGCCCGGCGCAGCTCCTTGGCCAGCGAACGCACCAGGCCTTCGAGGGCACGCTGGGCGATGGCCTGGGGCAAGTCCTGGCAATGTTCCGGCGCGGTGCCGAGCACCACCACGCGGCCGTGTTGGCCGAGGCGTTTGGCATTGGCGTGGAAAAATTCGTACAGCTCATCCAGCTGTTTCAGGTCGACCACAGCGCTGGCATCAAACACCGCGCCCTGCACCTTGCCCGTCGAGGGCGCCTTGAGCGTCGCCGGGGTGGCGGCGACGGTATCGGTGCTGCTGAAGAAGCGTTGCACCTGAGCCGTCAGGCGCCCTGCCCCGGCGATAATCACCGGGTTGGCCAAGCCTGGTTGACCGCTGCGATGGCGCTGAAGCGGCAGCGGTTGCGGCAAGCCGACCGCCTGGGCCAGGCGCCGGCCCCAAGGGGAATTGACGAACGATAGGTAGCTGTCACTCATAGATAGATCCACTCACAACACGGGCCGCAGTGGGAGGGAGCTTGCCCCGCCCACGCAGACCGCGATTTTTCTAGTTGACCGAGGCGTTTTCGCCTTGGCTGGTGCGACGTTTGGGGGCCGGTTCCAGCGCCTGCTTGCGCTGCTGCAACGCCTCCAGCAAACCGAAGTCCTGAGGGAAGTCATCCACCTGGATACCATGGTCGGCGTATTCCACATAACGGCCGAGCAAGGCGTCTTCGTCGTCGCTGATCAAGTCCAGCGCCCTGGCCTTGACGCGCCAGGAGGTGAAGGCTGTGGCAGAGATCGGCATCGGTTCGAGCACGCCCTGCTTGATCGCAGGCTTGAGTCGGGCCTCGATCAATTCCACTTGTGGCAGCAGACGGAAGCCCAACTCGCCGTACGCCAGCTTGTCGATTTCCGGCCGTGGAATGTAGGAATTGGCCAGCAACCGGTCGCGGGTTTCACCCGGTGTCTGCACCACATCGGCCACCTGGGCCAGCAGGCGATCCGAGGGCTTGCGCAGCGGGATGCCGAACGGGAATGTCAGGCCACGCACCACGGCGGCGGCGGCTTTCGAAGGGTAGTTAGCCAGCACTTCAGCGAGGGCTTCATGGGCACGCAACAGCGCGTCCTGGGCCGACCAATGCACCAGCGGCAGGTCTGCCTGGGGCCGGCCATCATCCTCGAAGCGCTTGAGCACGCAGGACAAGATGTACAGCTGCGACAGAATATCCCCCAGACGCCCGGTGATACTTTCCTTGCGCTTGAGGGCGCCCCCCAGCACGCCCATGGAAATGTCCGAGATCAACGCCAACACCACCGACAGACGATTGGCTTGGCGGTAGTAGGTCGCCAGCGCGGGCTCGGTCTTGGCCGGTGCGGAAATCAGTCGCCCGCCAGTCAGCGAATGCACCACCGCACGTACGGTGTTGGCCAGCACGAAACTCACGTGGCCGAACATCGCCGTGTCGAAGTCTTCCAGCGCCTTGCGCCGGTCCGGGTTGCGTGCTGCTTCCATCTCGCGGAACACATAGGGATGGCAACGGATCAGGCCCTGGCCAAAGATGATCAGGCAGCGGGTCATGATGTTCGCGCCTTCCACCGTAATGGCGATGGGGCTTTGCTGATAGGCGCGGGCCAGGAAGTTGTTGGGCCCCATGCAGATGCCCTTGCCGGCGACGATGTCCATGCCGTCATTGACGATGATGCGTGCGCGCTCGGTGACGTGGTATTTGGCGATGGCCGAAATCACCGATGGTTTCTCGCCGGCATCCAGGGAGGCCACCGACACCTTGCGCACCGCATCGCAGGCATACAAATGCCCAGCCATGCGCGCCAGCGGTGCCTGCACCCCTTCGAACTTGCCGATGGGCAGGCCGAACTGCTTGCGCATCGCGGCATACGCCGTGGTACCGCGCACCGCAACCTTGCCCAGGCCGACGTTGGCCGACGGCAACGAAATGGCGCGGCCAGCGGCCAGACATTCCATCAGCATGCGCCAGCCATTGCCGACTTGTTCGCGGCCGCCGATCACCCATTCCAGTGGGATGAATACGTCCTTGCCGGTGGTCGGGCCGTTCTGGAACACGGCGTTAAGCGGCCAGTGACGACGACCGCTGTTCACGCCGGGATGGGACGTCGGGATCAGCGCGCAGGTGATGCCCAGCGAACCTTTCGCGCCCAGCAAGCCGTCCGGATCTTCGGCGCGAAACGCCAGGCCCAGCACCGTGGCAATCGGGCCGAGGGTGATGTAGCGCTTGTCCCAGGTCACTTTGAAGCCCAGCACTTCCTCGCCCTCATGCACGCCTTTGCAGACGATGCCCAAATCGGGAATGGCCCCGGCATCCGAGCCGGCATACGGGCTGGTGAGCGCAAAACACGGGATGTCTTCACCACGGGCCAGGCGCGGCAGGTAGTAATTGCGCTGGGCATCGGTGCCGTAATGCAGCAGGAGTTCGGCTGGGCCAAGGGAGTTGGGCACCATCACCGAAATCGCCGCCGCCGAGCAGCGCGTCGACAGCTTCATCACCACTTGCGAATGCGCATAGTGGGAGAAGCCTTTGCCGCCGTACTGCTTGGGAATGATCATGCCGAGGAAACCGGCGTCCTTGGTGTACTGCCAGCCTTCGGGGGACATGTCCTGCCAGACCTGGGTGGTTTCCCAGTCGTTGGCGATGTCACAAAGGGTTTCCACTTCGTTGTCGAGGAAGGCTTGCTCCTCGGCGCTCAGGCTCGCCGGCGCGGCTTGCAGCAGGCGCTGCCAGTCGGGTTTGCCGCTGAACAGCTCGGCGTCCCACCACACGGTGCCGGACTCGATAGCCGCACGCTCGGTGTCGGACATGGCCGGCATGATCGTGCGAAACAGGCCAAGGGGCTTGCTGGTGAGCAGGGTACGGCGCAGGGGTTTGATCGTCATCAACAGCGCAGGTGCTATCACCAGCAGCGCCGCGACGGTAAGGCCGAACGCAGCCACCACATTGAGCAGATAACCCAGTGCCAGCCAGACCAGGCCTACGCCCAGCCACAACGCGGCGGCAGCTTGTCGATACGCCAGGGCAATCGCTGCTGCGACACCCACCAATAACCAGATAACCATGGGGATACCTCTACTCGATTCAGGGTACGGCTACGACGCGCCAGCTCGTAAATGGGCTGACACGTAAAGCCACACTACAAACTTGGAAAAGCAAATTCAAATTTTGTTTTGAAATTTTTATTTAATACTTGGGCGAAAAAATAGCGGCTGAACGGGTCAGCCTGATCAATCAACAACTGAGGACGAACGACTGGGTGAAGGCAACAAGATGCGCTTGGTGCCCTCTTCCATCGCCCTTCGTGAAACGTCAGAAAGCGTAGGTCGCCGATAGGCTCACCACATCACCTGACGACTCGGCTTTACCATTGAGGCTTGCGCCCCCAAGGCGATCGACGTTCTGGGTCTTCAGCTTGACCTCCTCTACGAACTGGTGGGAATACGCAGCGTCAAGACTCAGGCCCTTGATAGCTTTCACCTCGTAACCGGCGCCCAACGACAGGAAGGTCCGATCACCGTCTGGAATCCGCGGGTCACGGGTCGAGTTACGGGTAGGTGTCTGGTCCAGGGCCACACCGGCGCGCAACGTCAACTCGTCGGTCACGCGGTAATCACCGCCAATGGAAAGCATCCAGACGTCACGATATTTATAGGGAATAGAGACAATCTCCGAGCCCCGCGACTCAAGCGTCAGGTTTTTAAACGACGACCACTTGGTCTGGACCGCACTCACACCCATGGTGAACCGGTCATTGAACTGGTGCACCCAGTCCAGGCCGATAGTGGCGGGAATGTCCAGTTGGACGCTGGCATGAGCGCCGTCGGGAAACAGTTCCAGCCCTGGATAGGCGGAGCCAACCAGCGTTCCGCTGCCAGTGAACGGATTCGTGCCCGTCATCAAGTTATTCGAGAATGCGTCTGCACGAATGGTGTATTTGCCCGTCAGCTTGTTCTTGATCTTGGCGTGATAGTTGATGCCTAACGTGTCTTTATCGGTAGGCTTCCACGTCAGGCCGGTAAACCAGCCGGTGGAAATATTGTCGACCTTGACCCGTATCAATGCATCACCGACGCCTGACGGCAAGTCGAGGTTGCCGAGGATCGGATCCTGGGAAACCGCCGCTGCCGCCAACAGATCGATGTTCTGGCTGACGAAACCCTTGGTGTGCTGAACGATCACGCCGCCACCGACAGAGAACTGATCATTCACCTTGAAGGACAGCGACCCGGTCAACCCCACGGTTTCAATCTTGGTATCGACGGCGAAATCGCGGAATTTGGAGTCCTGGTCCCACGTTGAACGCATGCCTTGAGGCACCACTTGACTCAAGCCGAACGCAAACCGATCCCCAAGCGGCATCACCATGAAGCCCGTCGGCAACCAGGCAGTGAACCCCCCTTGGCCGCCATCATTGTTATTCACCGTGGTTGCAGAGAGGTCCGGGAAACCATCAGCCCCAATCGGCGTATTGGAGGTAGGGTTACCCAGGTAATCGTTGGCCTCACCTTTGTATTTGATTTTGATGCGTGCGTAGTCGACCGTGAATTGCGCCACGTTGTGCTCGACAAACGCCATGGCCGCAGGGTTGTTGAAGGCCGAACTGGGGTCGTTCTTGAACAGCGAACCCCCCGCAAATGCACGGCCCCATCCTGGTGCGCCGAAGGTGGGTGTTGAAAAGCCGCCAGCCTGGACAGGCACGGTTACCATCACCCCGCCTATCAATGCCAGCCCCAGCAAAACCTGCACGTGTTGTTTCTTATTATTCATGCGGCACTCCTTATTATTCTCTCTGCGAGCCGGCATGACCGGTTCGTCTTGCAGCCTGGCAATCCATGAACGGGCGCCCGGTTCAGGCGCCCGTTTTTCAGCGGGTGATCAGCCCTTCGTTCTCAGCCTCGGATCAAGGCACGATGGTCAGCGCAGGGCTCGGAGTAACGCTCAGGCTGACGACGGTGCAACTGCCACTCAAGGTCTGGTTGGTGGCGGTCAATACGCCACCCGAGTACCCCACGGCAATGGTTGACGGCCCGCAATTGGAGGCTGGATACAGGATGGTGCTGGCGATGGTGTAACCCACATTCGTGACGGTGCCAGCCGCTGCCGCCGTGGCGGTCAGGGTCCAAGGCAAGCCGGTGATCTTAGGCAGCGCGCAGAGGCCGCCACCGGTGATCGACACGCCAGTGATTTTCGCAACGCCAGTGGCATCGACGTTCCCGGTAAAGGTCGCGCCGCAGTTAACCGTCGCCTGGAAGGAGGATGGCGACTTCACCGAGATCGTGCCAGGCGCGGTGAAGCTGGTGCTCACAGGAGAGATGCTGAAAGCGTTCGCCATGGAAGCAGCACCCATGCAAGCAGCCAGGGCAGTCAACGACACGAGAGTTTTAAAGCTTTTCATTGTTTTTCCTCACATGTAATGGCGAGTCATTCGCCAGGGGGTAATGGCCATGAACGAGAGGTCACGGTGAAACTGCAGAACTTCCCTTTCCAGCCAAATCTCAATTCAATTACCGCTGCACGTTATTCAACAACTTTGAAGTTCGGCGGCATCTTGATCGACACCGTCTTGATCTTGCAGTCTTCGCCAATCGGTACATTGGCGGCTTCCAACTTGCCGGTGGCGTTATCCCAGGTGCCATCCGCCGTAGAAGGCCCGCACTTGCCACCCAGGCCGAAGGCGTGAACATCAACGCTGATATTCGACATGGAACCGCTGCGGGTGTCCTTGGCGATCAATACCCACGGCAAGTTGATGGCTTCGACACGGCTGCACTTGAGGCCACCGTCGAATTCAACTTTATCGACATTCACCGAAGTACCATCCGCCGCCACCTTGCCGGCCACCTTGATGGTGCAATCGGCGCTGATCAGCGCACCTTTGGAGAAGCTGATCGGGCCTTGGGCCGTGAAGGCACTGCCAGCCGGTTCGATACGGGCGGCCTGGGCCTGGTGGTAGGCGATCAGGCCCAGCGCAGCCAATAGAATATGGGTAGTGAACTTGGCAGGTGTTTGCATGGTGTACGTCCTTCCCTTTAATTATTGTTGTTCGGGTCAAACCACTTCCTCGGGGCGATAACGTCCTGCGCGGCATGTAAGGCCCCGAGTACACAACTTACAGTTACTGCATGTCAGAACGGCGTGGCGCTGTTGCTGTACTTCTCGTTGCTGTACTTCTCCAGATACTTCAAGCGTTGTGACGGCTGAAGATTGGTCAGCGTGATATCCCCGGCATAATGATTGAGCACCCGATGATCCATGCGCCGGCGCCACAAGTAAGGCACGTACGCCCAGACAATCATGCTCGCGTAGCCATAAGGCAGTTGCGGCGACTCATCAAAATGACGCAATGACTGATAACTGCGCGTGGGGTTGGCATGGTGATCGGAATGCCGTTGCAACTGGAACAAAAAGATATTGGTGACAATCCGATTGCTGTTCCAGGAGTGACGCGGCGAACAGCGTTCATATCGACCATTGGGCAACTTCTGGCGTTTAAGGCCGTAGTGTTCGACATAGTTCACCACTTCCAGCAGCGAGAACCCGTAGATGCCCTGGACAATCAGAAACGGAATCACCGCCACTCCCAGCCAGGCAATCATCGCGCCCCACAACACCACGCTGTACATCCAGGCGCTCAGTACGCCGTTCTTCCAGTGCCAGGCCGGCAGGCCGAGTTTGCGCAGGCGCTCGCGCTCCAGGTTCCACGCCGACTGCGCACTGAACCACACCGAGCGCGGCAGAAAGGCCCAGAAGCTCTCGCCCAGGCGCGAGCTGGCCGGATCCTCCGGCGTGGCGACGCGTACGTGATGGCCACGGTTGTGTTCGGTGTAGAAGTGCCCGTAGAAGGTCGGCGCCAACGTGACCTTGGCCAGGAACACTTCCAGGGCGTTGGGCTTGTGCCCCAGTTCATGGGCGGTATTGATGGCGATGCCAGTAGCGGCGCCGGTCGACATGGCCATGCCCAGGTAGGTAAACCCACTCGGTGCGCCGTGCAGTTGCGTGCGGTCGGTGATGTAACTGGCGGCATGGACCAGCCAGTTGGAGGGGTCGAGGTTGGCGGTGGCGTGCAGCAGGCCACCCTGGATGATCCACTCGATACCGCCGGCGGCCAGCCAGCCGGTAATGATCACCGACGAGATGACGAACAGCACGCCGGTGTAGACGATCCAGCGGTAGTAGCGTTGGGTTTCAAGATGACTGACGGCGGACTCGGGCGGATTGCTCACGTCTTCGCCGAGCAGGCCGTCGATCAGCGGGATCAGGCCGAAGATCACCAGGACACCGACCCACCACAATTGCTGGACACCGGTAAGAATGGCGAGAGAGCCGGACAACAGCGGCGTGGCCAACGGCATGATGCCCAACCACCAGAGGTGGCGCTTGCCATCGGTCCACACACTTGGCGCTGCCAGAGTCTGGTTCATGGCAGCCTCCTTGGCAGGGAGGTGGAAAACAGGTTCAGGGAGCGCTGAAGGCTCCGGGAAATCAACCATGCGATAAAAGACGTTTTTTTCATTTTTATTCGCTCTTAGGCATTTCAAAAATCATTTCAAAACAAACATTGAAATATTTTTTTAAATAAATAACGCGGAATCGTTAGGTCGTCAACTACTTTTTCGAAGCCTTTTTGACGTGACCGGACAGTCTCTTTTTCCGCTGTTTGGTCAGGTCTCTAGGGCAGGCATTTGCGACATCCAGACCCGCAATCAGGGCCACGATTATTTGTTCGCCAGGGCAAAGGGCGGATGCAGGACCGTGGCCGTTTGCGCCGGACGCGCCCGCTTGGCCACCTGCAACACCGCCTCAACCACCCGCGCCGTGGCGGTGATCGGCAGCATATGGCCGCATCCTTCCACCAGTTGCAGCTTGAGGCCTGGCACTTTGTCGGCAAGGGCCTGGCCGTGCTTGCGGAAGTCCAGCACCTTGTCCCGCGCACCGTAGATCAGGCCGATGGGCAGGGTCAGTTGCGGGTAGCGCTTGAGCATGTCCGGCAGGCAGTCGTTGACCAGCGCAATCTCGCTGGAGGCGGCGTAGAAGTTGTCCGGACGCATGCCCAGCAGCCCGCCGCCCTGGGTGGCGAAATCTTCGGGGGCGGTGTCCGGCGCGAACACACCCTTGACTACCGAACGTCGGGTCAACAGACCCATGGGCACGGTGAGTGTGTGAGCGACCCAGCGTCGCAGCCACGCCGGTCGCACCGCCAGCGACCAGAACACCAGCGGCAAAGTGGGTTGGGGATGGGTCAGCGGCGCCACCAGCACCAGGCCCGAGACTGCAGAGGGATGATCCAGGGCCAGGGCCAGGGAGATCGCCCCGCCCAAGGAATGCCCCAATACCAAAGGTTTATCCAGGCCCAGCACATTGATAAACGCCGCGATTTGCCGCGCCTGGGCCGGCAGGTCTGCTGCCGTGCCTTTATGACGGGTGGAATAACCCGACCCCGGACGGTCCAGGGTGATCACCCGAAAATGCTCACGCAACTGGCCGGACAAGGCATAGGTCAGGTTGCGACTGCTGCCCATCAAGCCGTGAATCATCACCAGCGGTGGGCCTTTGCCCTCTTCTACATAATGAAAGCGCTCGCCATCGACCTCCACAAAGCGCCCGTTGATGGGGACAGCGGCTTCGATGCGCCGTGTCATCCAGGCGCTGAAGCCCCATAACACCGCACTTGCGCCCGCCGCAGCGGCAACCCACTCCACAGCCATAGCTCGGTCCTCTGCATCCCTGCTGCTGGCGACCCGACCGGAATTGGTCAAGGCCTCAGCCACCGTCCACACCCTGGATCTGAACCTCATGCATGCCGTGCTCGTCCGTCGGACAAGGGGTGCATACCAAACATGGTCCTAGCGTAGGCGATATTTTCAGGTAAATTATTTAAAATCTTTTTTAAAATAATTAATTCAATTTTCCTTTGCAATGGTGTTTTATCTAAAAGACAAAACAAAAACAGGAGCACATCCGATGCCCATCAAGGACAGCCTATGAATGCCCACAGTGAATCCATCGACATCGCCATCATCGGCTCGGGCTTCGCCGGCCTGTGTATGGCGATCAAACTCAAGGAAGCCGGGTTCACCGACTTCTTTATCGCCGAGCAGGCCGACACCCTCGGCGGCACCTGGCGGGACAACCACTACCCAGGCTGCGCCTGTGACGTGCAGTCCCATGTGTACTCGTTTTCCTTTGCGCCCAACCCGGACTGGACGCGGCAGTTCGCGCCGCAGGCGGAAATCCGCGCCTACCTGGAGCAATGCGCCAAGCGCTTCGAATTGGCGCCTTACCTGCGTTTCAACAACGGCCTTGAGCGCGCAGTGTTCGATGAACAGCAGCAACGCTGGCAATTGAGCTTCAGCAATGGCCGGCACGTGAGTGCACGGGTGCTGGTATCGGGCATGGGCGGCCTGTCGCGCCCGGCGTTACCGCAGATTCCAGGCCTGGACAGCTTCAAGGGCAAGAGCTTTCACTCGCAGCAGTGGGACCACGACTATTCCTTGAAGGGCAAGCGCGTGGCAGTGATCGGCACCGGCGCCAGTGCCATCCAGTTCGTGCCGCAGATCGCGCCGCAGGTGGCCCACCTGGACCTGTTCCAACGCACGCCGCCGTGGATCATGCCCAAGCCTGACCGGACGATTTCAGTCTTCGAACGCTCGCTGTTCAAGCACCTGCCTTTCACCCAGCGCCTGGTGCGCAGCGCCTTTTACTGGGCGCTGGAAGGTCGCGTGGTGGGCTTTGCCCTGCACCCACGGCTGATGAAGATGGTGCAGAAAATCGCCCTGCGCCATCTGCACAAACAAGTCGCCCGCCCTTCCCTGCGCAAGACCCTGACGCCGGACTACACCATCGGCTGCAAGCGCGTGCTGATCTCCAACGATTATTACCCGGCGCTGTCGCGCAGCAATGTCGAGGTGGTCACCGAGCCCGTGCTGCGCGTCGAAGCCGACGGCGTGATCACCGCTGATGGCATCAAGCACCCGGCCGATTGCCTGATCTTCGGCACCGGCTTCCAGGCCACCGATCCCCTGCCTCGGGACTGCATCATCGGGCGCGACGGGCTGGACCTGATGGACACCTGGCACGACGGCGCCCACGCCTACAAGGGCACTACGGTGCCGGGTTATCCCAACCTGTTTTTGATCGTCGGGCCCAACACCGGCCTGGGGCACAACTCGATGATCCTGATGATCGAGGCGCAGGTGACCTACATCCTCGACGCCCTCAGGCAGATGCAGCGCCAGCGCATCGCCACGGTGGACGTCAAACCGGCGGTGGAACAGGCCTACAACCGTCAACTGCAAGACCAGCTCAAGCGCACCATCTGGAATACCGGCGGTTGCCAGAGCTGGTACCTCGACCCGCGTACCGGCAAGAACACCACCCTGTGGCCCGGCTCGACATGGCGCTTCAAGCAAGTCACACGACAGTTTGCGCTCAAGGACTATGTAGTCGATCGGTTACCGCTCCATACGCCCGCCCATCCGGCAACGGCGCCCCATTCCACCGCAGAAGGCAGCCTGTCATGAAGTCATTCAACGGTCGCGTGGCGGCCATCACTGGCGCGGCATCCGGCATGGGCCGTTCATTGGCCCTGGCGCTGGCACGGGAAGGTTGCCACCTGGCACTGGCGGACAAAAACGCCTCGGGCCTGGAGCAAACTCTGACGCTGATCAAGACCTCCACCCTGTCGCCGATCACGATCACCACCCAGGTGCTGGACGTGTCCGATCGCCAGGCCATGGAACAATGGGCGGCTCGCTGCGTGGCGGAGCACGGCCGGGTCAACCTGGTGTTCAACAATGCCGGAGTGGCGCTCTCCAGCACAGTGGAAGGTGTGGACTATGCCGACCTGGAGTGGATTGTCGGCATCAACTTCTGGGGTGTGGTCCACGGCACCAAGGCATTCCTGCCTTACCTGAAGGCCAGCGGCGATGGCCATGTGATCAACACTTCCAGCGTGTTCGGCCTGTTCGCCCAACCGGGGATGAGCGGCTACAACGCCACTAAATTCGCCGTGCGTGGTTTCACCGAAGCGCTGCGCCAGGAGCTGGACCTGCAACGCTGCGGCGTGTCCGCCACCTGCGTGCACCCCGGCGGTATTCGCACCGACATCTGCCGCAGCAGCCGCATCGACGCGAACATGACCGGCTTCCTGATCCACAGCGAGCAGCAAGCCCGCGCCGATTTCGAAAAACTCTTCATCACCGATGCCGACCAGGCCGCCAAAGTCATCCTGCAAGGCGTGCGCAAAAACAAACGCCGCGTGCTGATCGGCCGCGACGCGTACTTCCTCGACCTGCTCGCCCGTTGCCTGCCCGCGGCCTATCAAGCGTTGGTGGTGTTCGCCAGCAAGCGCATGGCGCCCAAGCAACCCAGACCGGTCTTTGAAACCAACGACGAACCCCGTCTCTGAACAGGAGCACGCACTATGTTGCCTATCCGCCGCGACGTCCGTTTTGCCCTGCCCGCCGAGCGCATCACCAACTGGCACGAACAGGGCCCGTTCATCACGCATTTTTTCAATGCCCTGTCGCTGCTGTTTCCCCAGGGCGAGCTGTTTTTCATGGACAGCGTGCGCCACTACCGCCAGCGCGTAGAGGACCCGGCGCTGAAAAAAGAGATCCAGGGGTTTATCGGCCAGGAGGCCATGCACAGCCGCGAACACGTGGCCTACAACGACCTGATGCAAGCGGCAGGGCTGCCGGCGCACACCCTGGACGGTCGCCTCAAATTCATCCTCGACCTGCAGAAAAAACACTTCCCGCCGGCGTTCAATCTGGCGATTACCATAGCTCTTGAGCACTACACAGCGATGCTGGCGGAAATCCTGCTCAGCGACCCGTCACGCTTCGGCGATTCACTCAAGGGTTACCAGCAGATGTGGTACTGGCACGCCCTGGAAGAAACCGAACACAAGGCCGTGGCGTTTGACGTGTGGAATACCGTGATCAAGCCAGGGCCCAAGCGCTATCTGCTGCGCACCGGCGCCATGCTGACCACCACGGTGTTCTTCTGGCTGGTGGTGCTGGATTTCCACGTGCGCCTGTTGATCGCCGACCGCAAGGCCGGTGGGCACCTCAAAGGCTTCTGGCGCATGCTGAAATTTCTGTACGGCCCCAAAGGCGTTTTCCCACGCATGCTGCGGCCGTGGTTGCACTACTTCAAACCCGGTTTTCACCCTTGGGACCACGATAACCGCGCGCGCCTGGCGGGTATCGACGAGTTGATCGAGGACATCGAACAGACCCAGCGGGGTTACTAGACCTGCGCCAAGGTTTCACGCTCGCGCACAAAGCCTTCCAACTGATCGCCCGGCAGCGCCTTGCTGAAATACCAGCCCTGGATAATCAACTCGGGGCCGGTGTTCAGGAAGGCCAACTGCTCGGCGGTCTCAACGCCCTCCACTACCACGCCCAGGTTCAGCGCTTCGCAGAAACGCAGCATGCCGGTCAGTACCTGAGCGCCTTTGGGGTCGTGCTGGGCCACCACAAAGCTGCGGTCGATCTTGATGAAGTCCACCGGAAACTGGTGCAGGTAACTCAAGGCTGAAAACCCGGTGCCAAAGTCGTCGATATAAACCTTGGCGCCGATGGCCTGCAATTTACGGATGTTCTGGCGCGTGGCCGGGATATCGCTGATCAGCGCATCTTCGGTGATCTCCACCGATACCTGCCCGTGAGCCTGGGCGAGGATTTCCACCAGGCGCTCGCCATAGGCGGCATCGGTCAGGGTGGCGCTGGAGATATTGATGGTCATCGGCAGGGCAAAGCCGACTTTTTGCCACTTCTGGTACTGACGAACCGCCTGGGACGCCACCCACACATCCACGTCCGGCATCAAGCGCGCCTGGGCCAACCATTGCAGGAACTCCCACGGCGAATGCACCGTGCCCTGGGCATCGCGGGCGCGCATCAGCGCTTCGCAGCCGGTACACAGGCCGGTGCGGGTCGAGACCTGTGGCTGGAATTCGAGGTAGAACTCGTAGTCGCTGATCTGCTGGATATGGCTCAGCTCATTGGCCTGGCGCGCAAAGGTCTTGTGGGACACCAGCACCGGGTCCAATTCACGTAGCCGGCCTTTTTCTTCAAGGCCACGGAAGGTCATGTCCAGGGATTTCAGGTAAACCGTGCCCCCTTCGGCGGCCTGACGATGGATTGCACGTACGTAAGGCGCGTACACCAGGGTGCCCAGGGCCAGTAGCGCGACTTGCAGCACCACTGCCGCCAGATCACCGTGGGTACTCAGGTAGGCGTTGAGCAATATCGGAGAGGTGAACGGCACGCTGGCTACCGCCGGGGATACCCACCCCCACCCCACCACGGTCAGCGCTACCATTGCGTTCAACGCGGGCACCACCAGAAATGGAATGAACAAACGTGGATTGAGGATGATCGGCAGCCCAAACAGCAGGACTTCACTGACGTTGAACAGTGAGAGCGGCAGACTCGCCACAGCCAGCAGCCGCATGGACTGGCTCTTGGAAAACAGCAGGATGGCCACCAGCAAACACAACGCGCCGCCCGAGCCGCCGATAAACGCAAAACTGCCCAACAGGCCGCTGTTGAGCACATATTTAATCGGTTCACCGGCGGCCAGTGCGGTGCCGTTGAGCACCACGGCCTGGTCCAGGACGTCGAACAGCGGCTGCATGGCGTACACACCGTGAATCCCGAAAAACCACAACAGCGAGTTCATCAGGGTGACAAACAAACCGCTGCCGTAGGGCGACGCCAAGGCTTCAATCACCTGCGGCCCCTGCAACTGCGCCACATAGGGAATCTGCAGCAACAGGGAGAGCAGCGCGACCAGCGCCAGCGCGGTGATCGCTCCCGGCACGACCATATTGATCGTACCCCGCAGGTTGTGCCCTACCAGGTCTTCATTGATCAGACGGGTCCAGCGATAGCGGCACAGCCAGGCCATGGCCGGCACATTCAGCAGCGGTGAGGCAATGGCGATAAACAGAACGAACGTGGCGCAAGCGCGGGGGTATTCACGCAGGATAAAAGTCGCAATCACCACTTGGGCCAGGCACAGGAACGCCACCGGTAGCTGTGGCAGGCGGTATTGGATCGCGAGCATGTAACCGATGGAGGCCGCTACCAGCAGCGGAATCACGGAACTGATCTGATTGTGCAGCCCTGCGAAGAAGGCCACCACCTGCGGATCGAACCCCAGCACCCGCGCACATTCGGACAGGATCAGAAAACTCGCCGACACCAGCAGGCACGGCAGGATCCACAGCAGCCCTTCGCGGATTGCGCGCAACGACTCGGTGCTGGCCAAAGCGGCCAGGCGCTGGGTAAAGAAAAGTTTGAACAGCGTTTGCGCCATGACCCGTCCCTCAGCCCATCGCCGTCTGCCCCTGGAGGGCAGGACCCGAAATACCGGGGCTAACGCTACACGTCCTGGCACCGGGAGCGAAAGCCTTTTGCCATGTCTCGGCGTGAAATTTCAGCACTGGTTTCAATTGTTGGATTTTCTGGCCTGGGCCACGCCCGGAATCTGCTTCAATACCCGTTATCTCTGTGCTCAATTCGCACAAAACTCGCGTCGGGCCAGAAAAACGAAGCCTGATCCCAACTGATTTGGAGCATGCCCTTGTCAACACCTGGCGATAATCACCAGCTCGCGCTGGACCGTTTCTTGAACGAGCACCCCGATATAGCCGCAGAACTGAACACATTGAACCCGCTGGCAGCCCAGGCCAAAGGCGAAACCCAAGCCCAGTACCGCGCCGAACGGCTGCATGAAGCCTTCGAAGCGGAAGCGGAGCGCCAGGGTTTGTTTGCCTGGGAGTTGACGCTCAAACTCACCGCAGACACCCCGCAAGCCTTTGAGGCCCAGCGCCTGGAAGTGCACAAGGAAGTGGCGCAGATGGCCGGCCTGAGCTGGGTCGAATACTGCCAACTGCACGACTTGGCTGGCTGATACGCCCACTAAAGAAACCACGAGCGCCGCCGCCCATTGATGGCTTCGCACAGTTCGTCGACCGAAATCGTTCGCTGCTCAGGGTCCGCCGCCAGCGCAGAACGCAACGCCGGCCAGCAATGCCTGGGCAAGTGTCGGGGCCTGGGCACAGGCTTTTTCAACTGCCCCCCATCGGGACGGCTTCCCTGGGCCAACTCATAGATCACGCAGGCAGCGCCATACAGGTCGGCCCTGGCGGAGAGGTTTCCACCCGCCACCAATTCCGGCGCCGCATAGGCGGGTGTCCAGGCGTTCAAACGGCTGCGGCTCAAGGCCGGCAGCCCCGCAGCCTGCTGCACCTGCGCATGACCCAAACCAAAATCGAACAAGCGCACGCCCTGCTCGCCCACCATGATATTGGCGGGTTTCACATCGCCATGCAGCACGCCCTGCTGGTGGGTATACGCCAGTGCTTCCAGTAGTTGCATCGCGATGGGTTGCAACTCAGGCCACGGCAATCCATCCGGATACGCCTGGAGCCGTCGATCCAACGTCATACCGTGCAGCAATTCCATGGTGAAGAACGCAACCTGACGCAGGCTGTCGACCTCGAAGGCAAAGGTCCTGACCACGTGATCGTGGCGCAGACTTCGAGTCAGGGCGAACTCGCTGTACAGCAAGACATGACCATCGCAAGATCCAGCAAGCGTATCGCTCAACAGCTTCAATGCCACCCAGGCGCTGGGTTCGCCAAACGCCTCGTGCAGCAGGTCGCGGGCACGGTAGACAACCCCCATGCCGCCGGAGCCCAATACCCGTTCAAGGTGATAACGCCCGGCAAGCAGGTTCGGCGGGCCGAAGGTCGCGCTCATGGCTGGACCACCACGGCGGTCAGGTCATCCCGCGCCGCGCCGCGCAACACTTGGGCAAACAACCGATCCACCGCCTGTCGGGGCGTCCCCAGACTCAGGGCGTTGCCCAATTCGCCATGACTGAGCCCCTGATACAAACCATCGCTGCACAACAAAAATACGTCCCCCGGCTGGGTGCCGAGTTCCAGCACTTCCAGGCTCAAGGGCTGCCGGCCGCCAATGGCACGGGTCAAGGCCCGGGAGTGCGGATGAGCCTGAGCCTGTTCCAGGCTCAGTTGCTGCGTGTCCATCAACTGCTGCAACCGGGAATGGTCCCGCGACAACTGGTACAAGCGTTGACCGCGCCACAGGTAGCAACGGCTATCCCCCACCCAAATACAGGCGGCGCGATTCCCATCGAGCAACAGCGCAACCACGGTGCTGCCCATGATGCCCTCGGCGGTTTGTTGCAACGGCCGTCCCATCTGAGTGTCGAGCCATCGCAGGCAACGCCGCACGGCCTCGACACGTTCATCAAGACAGCCCTGGCCGGGTAATGAAGCGAGGCTGTTGATGACCCACTGGCTCGCCCTATCCCCGGCCCGATGGCCACCCATCCCGTCGGCTACCGCCCAGCAACCGTGCTGGGGGCAGTCGAGGAACGCATCCTCATTGCGCGAACGCGCGTTACCCCGCAGCGTTCGTCCGGCGCTGTCCCTCTGGATATGCAGCTGCCTCACAATTGCTCCGGCAGACGGAACGTGCGCCACGTCGCCAACTGAAACGGGCCTGGGTGGCGTTGGCTGGTGAGCAGGAAGTTGGCGCGCAGGCCAGCCAGATCGGCCTTGAGCAGGTGTGCATCCCGGCCGCTTGCAGGCTCGCTTTGCATCAGGTCGAAAAACCGGAATAACGACCAGGGGCCGGTGTTTTTTTCAATGCCCAGCGGCCGCTCCGCGCCCCGCTCCAGCACCAGGCTGCTGCGGCCATTGTCTGCGTCATTTGGCCAATGAAACGCCATCGGCACGATCGGGCCATGACGGTATTCAAGGTGTTGCCCACCAATGCTCAGAATCGCGCGGCTGACGGCCTGATCCAGACTGTAGGGCGCCAGCGTGAAGCGGACCGCCCAGTCCCCCTGTTCTTCAGTAAAAAAACCATGTCGAATCATCTGGGCCTTTGTCAGTTGCTCCAACAGCGAGCGCGACAACGGCAGGCTCCGGCCATCCAGGTTGCGCAGGCGATAGCGGCCACCCTCGGCACCGACAAAGGGCCGCAGGTAGCTGTCATAAAAGCGCGCCATGCCTCCACGAGGTTTGAAAAACTCCTGGAAATCGCCCAAGGCAACGTCGCTGCCGGCGTGGGCACTGAACGGGTAGCGGCGCTGAATCGCCTTGGCGTAAAACCCGTACACCTCAGTTTGATAGCGTTGATTGACATGCACATAGGCGTCATCAAGCAGCAGTCGCCAGCTCTCATCGGCAATGTCGCCAAACCAGCCCTTGAAAGGTTGCGGCAGGCGCACTGCAGCATCACGCACACGGCCCAGCAGCGGCTGCTGCCCTTCCATGCGTTGCTTGACCAGCTTGAACGCTGCCTGCTCCGGCGCGCCCTCGCGGTTCAGTGCCGCCAATTGCAGCTGCCATTCATCCAGCAGTCGCAACGCCTGCATCAGTTCTGCGCCTGGGTTCTGCTCGGCATCCAGCAACTGATGCAAAGGTTCGAATCGCCGCTGCAAAGCACGTCGCGCAGAATCAGAAGCCGCCGGTACCGACAGCTGGCTGGTCAGCACACTGGATGCCGCCTCTTGAACCGCCTCCCCCATTGCCTGAAGACGATCGCTGGCCGCCGACAAGCGGGTGTTCTCTCGCACCTGTTGCAACAGTTGCACCAGCGGTGATTGCACTGACGCCAATCCGGCAAGCCCATCGGCATGCTGCCGGACGCTGTCGCTGCGCTGCAGGCTGATCCGCCCCAGGGCCTGGCTCCAGGCATCCGCGTACTCGCTGAAATAGCGTTGTTCCAACTCCAGCATCAACTGGCGCAAATCCATGGCGCTCAGATCGCCGGCCTCCCCAAGCACCCAGTTATCCTGGGCGATTGCGTTGACCAGACGGGGGCCGTGTTTTTCAAAATAGTGCACGTACCGTTTGGTGTAGAAGCCCGGTATCGGCTGGTCGACAGCGGTGAGGCCCAGCCCTTCTGGTAGACGATGGGGCTCCAGGTTCCTGGCCTGGTCTCGCAGCACCCGATAGACCACATCCGCCAGAGACTCACCTCGTAACGCCTGCCGGGCCTGAGCCACCAGCTCGGTGTTCAGGGGCGCCTGGAAGGGTTGTTCAAGCATCCGCGAGAGGTGTTCGTTCAAGCGGCTCTGCGTCGAAGCCTCCCCGGCATACCGGGTGGACCAGTGACCGGCCATGTGCTGTGCCAACCAAGTGGTATCGCGCCGCTCCCGCAGGTTAATCATCAGGTAGGCCCGCAGCATGTCCAGCAGCCTCTCGCGATCATCAAGACTGGTGCGCACCTGTTCTTCGAGCAACGAGGTCACCTGCGGTAGAAACTGCTGGTGCAGCGCCTCTTCATAGGCACTGATCAACGGTGCACGGCTCACCTCGCCTTGATACAAGCCGGCCCTCTCCGTCCAGCGAGCCTCTCCCATCGACGGAAATACACGGGTCGCGGCCAACAGACCGTCCAGCAAGGGCAGCAACGTCAGGGTTTGGTCCGCGGCGGACGGACCCGGTGGCGGCGACTTGATTAGTTCCGCCAGCTGCATCAAACGCTGGTGGTTGACCCCATAACTGTGTGCCCACAGGCCTCCTGCCCCGGTGATGACCAGTACGGCGGTCAACGCCAGCAACCCTTGGCGTTGACGGATGCGTCGGCGCTCCGGTGTTTGCAATCCCGCGAGATTGGCCTCGGCAAAAATCACTCGGTTGAACAGGCCCTGGACGAAGTGGGAGCGCCTGTCGTCAGTCTGCGCGCACGTCAGGTAAAACCCGCGCAATCCGTTGATACGCTGAAAGCGGTGCGCGGAGAACGCAGACTCCACAAACAGACACAAACGCTCACCAATCTGCGCAGCCTGCCGAGGAAAATCAAGCATCTGGCCACGACGTCCGGCATCGCGTTCCTGGTGCAAACGCGGGATCAGCTCCGCTGCAAGGCGTTGCAACAGCGCCTCGAACGCTTCGCGCACCTGGGTCATTTCGGTACCGGCGGCGCTGGTAGTCAGCCGCTCCCCCAGCAAGGTGTCGACGCTGTCGCCGTGGGATGCATCGAAGAACTCGGCGAAACCCGGCAATCGGTCTGCCTGGGTCAGCACCAGATAAACCGGCACGTCCACATGCAGCTTCTGCTGGATATCCTGCAAGCGGCTGTGTACGTGGCGCGCATGCAGGTCCAGGTCGCGCTCATGGCCGCCTAGCAGTGTCTCTACCGCCAGCGTCACCACCACGCCGTTGAGCGGGCGCGCCCGGCACCGCCCTTTGAGCAAGCCCAGGAACGTCGACCAGCCGGCCCCATCGACTGCGCTATCAGGCTGGGCCAGGTAGCGCCCGGCACTTTCGACGAGTACGGCTGCGTCAGCCAGATACCAGTCAAAATACTGAGTTGCGCCCGGCGCCATCGCCCCGTCCCGATCCAGCGGGAACGGTGAGCCGCAGGCCGCCAGCAAGTGGGACTTGCCACTGCCCTGTTGGCCGATCAACAGGTACCAGGGTAAATCGTTGCGCCAACGTTCACTGCGCTCACCATAACGGTGGGAGATTTTCAGCGCGTGCAACGCCTCCTTGAAACGGCCGCGTACATGCCGGCGCTCATCGTCAATCAACCCCTGGCGTTGATCGCGTGCCTGCTGTTCAGGTTGGTTGATCCGTGCGGTACGACGTGCGCCCACCACGACCATCGCCAATCCCCACAGCAGCAACAGGCCACAGATGCTCAGCAGGCGAGACGTAGCACCTTGCCAGAACCGGTGGTCGCCCACCGCCAGCAACGGCCCGAAAAACCACACCAGCAGCGCGCTGGCCAACACGATAAGCAGGCTCCAGACCCAACTCTTGCGCAGCACTGTGCCCACGCCCTTGAAGAATGCGTTCATTCATTGCTCCCAGCGTTACAAGGACGACCGTGTCTGATCCGGCGCCAAAGGTTGAAAGGATTGCAGCACCGTCATGCGTTCAGTGCCCAGGACCCAGGCAAAACCTGAGTACATCGCCAGCAAACAGACCCATGTGAAGATCACGACCCGGGTAACGGAAATAATGCGCAAGCGTGCACCTGCCGCTGGGACAGTCGCCGTTGGCGTAGTCATCGATGGGCGATCACCACGCACGTGCCTGATCTGTCGGTACAAACCATCGCGCACGGTTTCCAGCTGCGACCCTCCACGATCCAGGACCCGGTATTTACCTTCAAAACCCAATGACAGGCACAGGTACATCAGCTCCAGCATGGCCAGGTGCTTGACCGGATCACGGGACAGGCGCTCCAGCAGTTGGAAGAATTTCTCCCCGCCGAACGTTTCATTGTGAAAGCGGCTCAGCAGGCTGGTCTTCGACCAGTCACTGCGATTGCCCCAAGCGGTCGTCACCACGGCTTCGTCAATCACGCTGCAGAGCACATAACGCGCCGACATGACCTGACTGTTTTCTGCACCCTGGTACAAGGCACGTGTTTCAAACGCGGTAATTCCAGAGGACAACCGGTCGTTGAGGCTCTGCAGGCTTTCCCGTCCGGCGTCGCCTTTGAGCTGAACCACCTGTGACAGCAGTTCCCAGGCGGCGGTTACCAGAGTGTTGGGCCCTATATTGAAGCTTTGTACCCCTTGCTGGCCGGCGGTATAGATCATCCGGTCTTCCAGGTGTTCGAAGCGCGGGGGCGTGGGAAAATCCGTCAACGCCACGTGCGCCGGGGCGCGGCCATCGCGGTCAAGCAGCACGGTTTTTTCGTCCTGCGGGTATTCACTGTCCATAGTCATGGCGTTCAGTTCCTGATGGCCCAGAAGTTGAGTTCAAGTTCGGCAAACTCGCCGCTGGCATGAAAGGCAAAACCACCGGATTGCTCCAACTGCGTGATGTCACGGGCGCCGAGTTCGAGCATGAAATAGGTCTTGCCGGCGTGAAATGGGATCTGTCGCGGCGCTACCGGCAATGGCTTGACCTTGATACCGGCCAAGTGCAGGTTGACCAGCTCGCGGATCCGCTCCACAGGTCCGATCTTGAGGTGCGCAGGCAGGCGGTGGCGTAATTCATCCGAATCACACTGAGCGGTCGCCGCCAGAATGAACGTGGCCGTGCCCAGCAATTTGAGGTCACTCACCGGGCACACCAGCACACCGTACTGACGCTGTTGCAACACCAGCTCAATGGCATGTTGCTCCAGCACCGACGACAGCACCCCGCGCACGCCCGCCATCAGGCCGCGAAAGCTCGCGGCCTGGTCACAATGCCGGTAATACCCTTCCAGCTGCGCACGTTTGCTGTCGGTGGCAAACGTGGACAACTCGCCGAGAACCGACAGCAACTCTCGATACAAGGCTTCCGGACGCACCTGCGTCTGACCCAGGTAGTGCCGCAATACCAGCTCCGTGCGATTGATCAATTGCAGCATCAGAAAATCGCCGACTTGAGCGCCCGATGCTCCACCATTGCCCTGGATGCGTTCGGCAATCGCATCCCCTCGGGTCGCGAGCAGGCTGAGTACTTCCTTGATGCATGACGATACGTAACCTGACTGCTGCAGATAAATGAATGTCGGTACAAAATCCGTGTCCAGCCGCACGCCGCCCTCAGGGGTCGAGTCCAGCACCTGGGCAACCTGAAGCTTCACATGGAGCGGGTCACTGGATTGCTCTCCCAGGAGCAATCGCAGGTCCGGCCGTGCGCAGTTGATCCGACAACGGGACTCGACTCCGGCGTTGGAGTCACCGATCTCCGACTCACAACTGACGTAACGTGCCAGCACTTCGCTTTGCTCTTGCCTGCGCACTTCTATCTGATTACCGATGACCAACGGCAACGCCAGGAACACTGGTTGCCCGCCTGTGTTGGCGGGCACCTGCAATACCAGCGGCGCCATCGCTGCGTTCAGCTCGAACAGGCTGCCATCAGGGAAGACACCACTGGCTTGATTCACGACCACTTTGCCCATGTTGAGGTACTGCACGTCGACCTCCAGACTCAGGAATCCCCAGCCATCACTGCCGAGCAAGCGGGTACGGTTGAGCTGCTGATGGTAATAGCGGTCGTTGTGCTGCAAATGCTGGGGGCGCAGCAGCATGCCTTCCTGCCAGATGACTTTATGAATTTCCATTTCAATCTTCCCTTCTGCTGGTTCGGATACCCGACTCGTCAAGAATCAGGTCCGCCCGTGTCAGCCGTTGCCGGGTCACGGGAAGCACAAACCGCCACTGCACGTGGGGCAAATTTCGATAGGCAGCCAAAACGCCGATATAACGACTGTGTGGTTCGACACTGAGCTTTAGCGCCAGCTGTTCACCAGGGCGCAGCTCCAGCTCTTCGCCATTGACCCAGTCCTTGGGTAATGACTGCTCGGCGCGACTATAGAGACTGAAGAAATCAGCATTTTCGAACGCCACCGGATGCCGTAGCTCAATCAGGTGCACAACCACTGGCGACGGACGACCGTGCAGGTCCGGGTTGACGGATTCGCTGGCTGCCAACGTCAGATCCAGCTTGGTCAAGGTGGAAATGGGTGAGACGCCGGCGCAACCGGCCAACAGCCCCAGAACGACAAGCATTGATACAAAAGGGATTCGATACATGACCATCATCCTGAGCAAGTCGTAAGCAACGTGGAGACAAGGCGCACCTGCTCTTTGTAGGCGTTGGAAAAATCGTTGCGCAACAGATGTTCGCCCGAGGCGGCCTCATCGATCAGCCGGCGATGATGAAGTTGGTAAGCCCGCCAATGAGCACCGTCGGTAGAGAACCTGCGCGGCTTACCTTGGCGTTCGAAGCACAGCCGCAGATGGTCGGGTGCAAACGCTGCCAGCGCGCCCCGCATGGCGGCGCGGCAGGCCACAACCAAGGCGAGTTGATGGATTTGGATCTCCCGGCATACCTCGGCAACCGCCAATTCGGCCGAACGCTGGCCTACCTCGGCGCTGCTCAAAAGCGACGCCAAGGTGGCCTGTATATCGGGGCAATCCTTCAGGGGATTGGGGCCTTTGAGCGGCGACGTGGCCCAATCCAGATTCAATTCACTGTTGAGTTCATCGCGGGTTCGCAGGCTCTGCTGCAACCCTTCGATAGATTGCCTGCACAGCCCCGCCACCTTGATGGCCATGGCCTCGCGACCCGCCGTGTCGAGCGCATCCATATCCATGCCCAGCGCTTCACCGAATTGCGCCCAGAAGACTTCCGTTGCTGGCGCAGCCACCGCAGCGGGTTGAGTACAGGCCTCGCGTGTGCCGGGCTCGGCCCATCTCGGCACGATCATATGATCGCGCTCTACCGCGCCGTGAGAAAACGTGCCGCCCGGCGCCTGCGCCGCAGATCGCCAGGTGTCTGGTTCGTCGGACGACGTGCTGTCCGAGGGTTCGTGCTCCAACACCTGCAACGGGTCCAGCCCGAGGAAGGCATCGTCAGGAATCGGGTCAGTGCTGGCAAACGCTCGCCGGTCCCGCGTCGAGCCCTGCCCCGTCAAGCCTGCGCGAATATCCATCGAGCCGACTTGATAGACATCACCTTCGCTGATCAGGCGAGCCTGGCCCTTCAGCAAACGCTCGGTACTTCCCGACACACCAATCCCGTTGCTACTGATATCGGTGAGAAAGTACTGGCCGCCTCGGTAACTGACCAAACCATGTTGACTGGAGAGCAAACGGCTGGGGTCGGGGATGACCCAGTCACAACCCGAGCCACGGCCGATCACGCCACCGACGCCGTCAAAAACCTTGCCGGCAGGCGGTTCACCGTCCGTGGTATTGCACACCTCTAACACTAACTGCATGGCAGGGTTCCCCAGTTCAATGGCCGCGACGGAGCGCATGGGGATCACCCAGCGGACGGTAGTCGGCATCATCAAAAACGTAATTGGCGTTACAGCCGCCCAGTAAACACAGTGCAAGCGCCAGGGCTTGACATGGACGAACAGGCATCAGGTATCTCCACGAAAAGTAAGGCCGGCGACGGCGCAAAAAACCCACATATTCTGCATTCAGCACTCTCCTTGGGCGGCGCCACAGGGGATGTTCAGGCGTGCAAGGCGATAGAGCAGCGTGCGACGTGCAACCCCCAGTTCGTGAGCGGTACGGGTTCGATTGCCACGGTTTTTGCGCAGGCAATCGATCAGGAACACCCGTTCAACTCGCTCCAGCCGCTGGCGCAACGTTGCATCCGCCGCCGTAGCCTCAGGCACTGGCGCGAGAGATAGATGTACCGGCAAGATCACGCTGTCGTCACAAAGCAATACAGCGCGCTCCACCAGGCATTTAAGTTCGCGGACATTGCCTGGGAAGGCGTGACTCGACAGTTGGTCCAGGGCTGCGCTGGACCACTCCACCGCAGTACGGCCCAGCGCGGTACAGGCGATTTGCGCGAAATGTCGCGCCAACAGCAACACGTCGCCCTCCCGTTCACGCAAGGCCGGAAGCTCGATAGGGAATTGCGCCAACCGGTAATACAGGTCCTGGCGAAAACTGCCTTCGGCCACCATCGCCGCAAGGTCACGGTGGGTCGCCGCGATAATGCGCACATCGACCTTATGCGCAGCGCTGGCGCCCAACGGGCGGATTTCTCCTTCCTGCAAAACCCGCAGCAGCTTGGCCTGCAGCGACAGCGGCATGTCGCCGATTTCATCAAGGAGCAACGTGCCTCCGTCCGCCGTATCGAATAGCCCGGCGTGGTTGCGCTCAGCGCCAGTGAAGGCGCCTTTGCGGTAGCCGAACAACTCACTTTCCAGCAGGCCTTCGGGAAAGGCGGCACAGTTTTGCACCACAAAGGCTTTGTTTTTGCGCGGCCCGGCCCCATGGATGGCCCGCGCCACCACCTCCTTGCCGGTGCCCGTCTCGCCGCGCAGGAGCACGGTATAGGGTGTGTTCAGTACCTTGCCGATCAAGCGGCAGGTTTCATCCATGGCCGCGCTCTTGCCGATCAGCCCATACACCGTACGCGGTATCGGCATGCAAACCTGGGCGCCGCCGGGCGCGGGGCGCATACGCCGCAACAAGGCAAGCTGGCTCAAGGCGAAGCTGCCCAACTGGCCCAACGAAGAGGCATATTCCTGCAAGGACACCGGATGCTGGCTGGCGCACAGCAACACGCCGGCAACGGTTTTGCGCCGACCGAACAACGGTACGCAGCACAACGACCGCCAGGGCATTGCCACTGCCGGCAAAAACCCGCTTTGGTACACGCTACCAGGCAGATCTTCCAGGCTCAGTGGACGGCACTGGCTGAGGACATAGTCCAACAACTGCTCTTGCTGGAAGTCAGGTCCGCAAGCCTGATTACACGGGGATAGTGCCCCAGGCAAATGCTGGGCAATCAGGTCGAGTCGACCCGTCGCCTCATCGCGCCAATACAACTGGCTGAGTTCACATTGACTCAGTTGCGCAGCCGCCGCGACGCACAGGTCCGGCAACGTACTCTCATCACTGTCGATCCCCATCCGGGTGATCCATGCCAGCAACGCATCGGCATAGGCCAGGGGCTGGGGTAATTGGGCGAATGCACTGTTCATCATCGGCTGAACTCGCATATCGGCTGCCCGTCACCATCCAGACGTGCATGAACCCTCGACAGAGACTCACCGATGGTCATCGCCTCCAGCAGACGATCGACCATCTGTGGCAACAGGTGGATCTCGATCCATTGGTCGATATACCGTGCCCCGCTGTCGCTATGGGAGCAACGCTCGGCCATATGAGCAAGCAGTTCAGTTGCATAGCTGAATACCAGCTTGCGCGACTGCAATCTTCGCCCCAACTGGTCGAGCTTGAGCCTTGCCAGGTCATGTAATACATCACCCGCGACCGGGTAATAAGGCACGACACGCATCCGGGCGAGCAGTGCTGGCTTGAAATAGTCGCGCAGCACGGGGCGGATTGCGTCTTGCAGCACTTGAGCGTCAGGCCGTTGGCCGCCTGCGCATAAGTCGACGATGCACTCGCTGGCCAGGTTGGAGGTCATCAGGATCAGCGTGTTGCGAAAATCGATTTCCCGTCCTTCACCATCATTGGCCAGCCCCTTGTCGAAGATCTGATAGAACAGATTCAACACCTCCGGGTCGGCCTTTTCGACTTCGTCGAGGAGCACCACCGAATAAGGTCGCTGGCGCACAGCCTCGGTCAACACCCCGCCCTCGCCGTACCCGATATAACCGGGTGGTGCGCCAATCAGCCGTGACAAGGCGTGCTTTTCCTGAAACTCCGACATATTTAGCGTGGTAACAAAACGCTCGCCGCCATACAGCAAATCCCCCAGAGCCAAGGCGGTTTCGGTCTTGCCCACACCACTCGGGCCCACCAGCAGAAACACGCCGACCGGAGCATCGGCCTTGTTCAGCCCTGCCGCCACCGCGCGCAGGTTGCGATCCAGCGCCTGTACAGCAGGTTCCTGGCCGAGAATGCGCGAACGCAGCGCATCGGCAAAACCGAGGACCGCCGCACTGTGTTCCAGGGACAGCTGTTCAAGCGGAATACCCGTCCAGGCGCTGATGACCTGCGCCACCACCCGCGGGCACACACGCACCGGTTCCGCCTGAGTTCGCTGTTCATGCCAGCGCTGTTCCAACGGCTGACGCTCGCTCTCGATAGCCGCCAGTCGAAGGCTCAATGCGTGCATGGCCTGCTCATCCACGGGGAGCCCGGCGTTCCTGTCTCGACTCAGCGCCTCGCGCTGGCGCGAGCCTTCAGCCTGTTGGGTACTCAGGCGCTCCAATGCCTCGGGCGCTGTTACCTGGCTGATTCGCGCACGTGCGCAGGCGGTATCCAGCACATCCACGGCCTTGTCGGGCAGTTGCCGACCGGCGAGGTAGCGGGCGCTCATCTGCGCGGCTGCGACGACAGCATCGTCACGGATGTACACGCCGTGACTGGTCTCATACGCCGGAACCAGCCCGCGCAGGATCGAGATCGCCTGCTCAACACTGGGCTCGCCAACCAGCACCGGTTGGAAACGTCGGGCCAACGCCGGGTCCTTCTCGAAATACTTCTTGTATTCCGACCACGTGGTGGCCGCGATGGTCCGCAACTCGCCCCGCGCCAGCGCCGGTTTGAGCAGATTGGCCGCATCGCCGGCACCCGCCTGCGCACCGGCACCCACCAGGGTATGTGCCTCGTCGATAAACAGAATCACCGGCTTCGCAGAGGCGTTGACCTCATCGATCACGCCCTTGAGGCGCCGTTCGAATTCACCTTTGATACTGGCACCTGCTTGCAACAGGCCCATGTCCAGGGTCAGCACCCGCACATCCTTGAGCGGGTCAGGCACCTGTGAGTTGGCAATGCGCAAGGCGAGGCCTTCGACCACGGCGGTCTTGCCCACCCCCGCCTCACCGACAAGGATCGGATTGTTCTTGCGCCGGCGCATAAGGATGTCGATCAACTGGCGAATCTCAGCATCGCGACACAACACCGGATCGATACGCCCTTCACCTGCCTGGCGCGTCAGGTCATGGGTAAAACGTTCCAGCAATGACTCGCCGCTGGTCACCGGCCTGATCTCAGCTACCTGGCTCAACGCAACATCGCGGACGCGCTGTGCGTCCAAACGGCTCAACAACGCCTGATAGCCACTGCCCGCATGCTGCAGTGGGTGGCGCAACAGCGCCAGTAACAGGGCGCCATGGTCCACTTCGGTCTGACGCAGTTCCAAATGCGCAACCAGCAACGCCTGTTGCAGCCATTGCACAAGCGCCAGGGCAAACACCGGATTACGCGACGCGCTCGTCTCGCCTTTGGGTTGCAGGGCGGCTTCCAGCTCGCCGACTTCAACCCCGGCATCGGCCAATGCCCGCTCCAGAAGCCCACCGCTATGCTCCAGCAGGGCCAGCAGCAAGTCTTCTACCAGCACCTCCCGTCCGCCCCGGGTAACGCAACGCTCGGCCGAGCGTTCCAGGTCTCGACGAACCCCGGGGCTCAGCGTCCGGATAAGTTGTTGCAGGTCTACATTCATCATAATCATCAGTCCCTATTGAGCATTGCTGGCCACAATGACCACACCGTCAGCGCACTCATGTGCCAGCCAACTGGTCCAACCCAGCCGACAGACGTTGTGTTCGCCGAGGTGCAGTGGCCTGATCTCGTCCCTGGCCAACACCAGGCGCAGGTCATATTCCAGTGGGTCTCGTGCGGTCAATCGCACCAACGAGCACAGTTGGGGATACTCCGGACCATTGGGCAAAAACCCATGAAAACGCCGCCAGTCCAGGCCCTTTACATGCACCCTGAACTTGCTGCTGCGGTCGGCGACCCGGCACCCCAATACCTGGTCCAACCCCAGCAAACTGTTGGCACCACCCAGCCGGTTTTGCTGCTCTAGAGCAATGCCAACCGTGCGCTCAACCCACTGCTCGATGTACACGCTGCTGTGCTTGAAGTAGTAACGCAGGACTGTCTCGATCAGGGCCGCCGAATGAGCCCGCAGGCTCAGCAGCCCCAGGTAAGGCAGCAACCGTTTGCAGTCCAACTGCGTCGCATCACGGATGTGCCTGCTCCCCAACCCCACCAGGGCAAACATCTGCTCGGAAAAGGCGTCGCTGGCTCCCGTCTGAAACCGCGCTCGATAGCGGTATTTACGCCAGATCGGCAGCATCAGTCGTTGCAGGCGGTGATGAAAAAGGTCCAGGAAATCTCGCGTCGTCGTACCGCCCACCCCTTCGGCAAATGCCTGCTCGCCATAAAACGCGGGCAATGGAGAGCCCGCACCGCATAACCCCAGCACGTTCAGGCGAAGACGCGCGTGCAACTGATCGCGCTCGACAAAAAACTCCAGCCGATCAATATCGTGACCGGGGAAACCAAGACCTGGGTTGGCCTGAAACTCCAACCGGTCATACAGCGCGTTGTCATCCAGCAACGGATGGGCATCACGCAGACGTTTGATCACCTGCAAAATCGCCTGATACAGCGAATACTCGCGAATGACACGGGACAGTTCGGTCAAAGCAGGGGCTGCTGGCCCATCCTGGGTGGCCATAGGTACACATCTCCTTGTGTGCTGATGACGCGTAGTTCATGGAAGGCATTGAGGCTGGCGTAAAGCGCGAAGAACTCGTTGAGCACCGACGCGAACACAAACACTTCGCCCGGCCCCAGGAAACCGTGTGGATCAACGGTCAGGTCGATCCGCAACCCCCGATAGGGCATTCCACGGTGCAAGCGGTCGACGGCGGTATGGCTGATGGACTGCAACGCACCTAACCTGATCTGGCTGACCTTGCGTGCCTGTCGATCGTGATAACGCGGCAGGTCATAGGTTTCGAGGATCACCTTCAGCGCCTTGATATCGCTCAGTGACAGATAGTTGAGTGACATGTTGCTGATAAGGCGCCAGAGAAAGTCCTGATCCAGGGGCGGCGCATAACTCGCGGTCGGCACGCTGATATTGCGAAATGACAACCCCTCCGGTGTCTGCTCGCAGGGCTGGTTGATCTCTCCGGCCCGCAGTTGCCGAGGCAGGTTGTGATTGGTACAGGTCAGCTCGATCGACAGTGTTTCCTGTGCATGCCCATGGCCGTTGCCCAGGCCCAGCCAGGTATCAAGTCCCGCGTGCTGCGTCGACTCGCGTTGGCGAATGCTGTAGCTGTTGGGCGCTGCCGATGCATCCGTATCGCCGTCATGCTCGAAGGATTCAAACGGTACGTAAGCCGCATACCCCAAGCCGCCAGGGCGCCAGCCCGTCACCTTGTCTACGGAAAACACGCTGGCGTTAGCGCGCGCATACTCGCCGGGAATCAGCAGGTATTCGTCCTGCTTGCCCTCAAGGCGAATCGGCACCGCATCATGCTGGAACAGGTTGACGATGGGCGTGCAGTACAGCTTCACGTTGTCCAGCGTAGGGCACTGCGTAGCCTGGCTCTGGGTGTGTAACCCGAAGCACAGCTTCACTCCGCAGATCTGCTTGAGTACGTCCTGGGGCAACTGCTGCAGCACATCCAGCCCTTGCACATCGACGAACAGGTATTTTTCCGGGAAAGCGAAATATTCCTGCAGGTGACGGTATCCGCGAAAGGTGTTCTGCGGGTAGGGAATCAGCGCATGCAGCTCGCAGAACCCCACCGGCTTCACCTGATCGGCGCCAACTCGCAGGCACAAAGCCTGGCCATCCGCCCCCTTGATTGCCAGGCCATCGCAGCCGAATGGCTGCAACTCGATCCCGTCAACGTGGCGCAACAGACTCAGGTACAACCCCTGACTGACATAACGGTCTCCCGCCAGATGCAGGCGCACATGATCGAACGACCACTCACTGAAATTGCCCTCGGCACTCATCTCCAGACGCAGGCTAAACAGCGCCCGCTCGCCTTGGGGGCTGTAATCCAGTGCACTCAGTTGCAGTGGCAGGACCCGGGTGGCATAGCAGGTCCTAAAACGGCAGCGCTCGCCGTTGATCGCCGAGCTTTCCACGGGGGTGTCCCGTGGGACCATCACACCCGGCCCAACCTGCTTCAACGGGTCAAACTGCAAGATGCTGAACGCCGGTGTCGGCCGCATGTAGTTGGGCCACAGCAGGTGCATCAAAGAGTGAGTCAGTTCAGGTAACTCGTCATCCAGCTTCTGGCGCAGGCGACCCGTGAGAAAGGCAAAGCCTTCCAGCAGGCGCTCCACATCAGGATCCTGACCAGCCTCGCCAAGGAACGGGGCAAGCGCAGGATTACGTTCAGAGAAGCGCCGGCCCAGCTGACGCAACGCACTGAGCTCACTTTGGTAATACTGGTTAAAGGACATCAGGCAACACCTCTACCTGCCCGGCATCACGCAGGTGCGCGGTGAACGCCACAGGCTGCGTCTCACCGGCTATGCATAACGTGGCGTCGATGGCGAATGCCAAGGCCAGAGGATCATGACCACGCGGCAGTGCCCTCACGCGTACCTGCTTCAAGCGTGGCTCGTAGGCCCGGATAAATCGCTCGATCAACACGCGCGACTGGCTCAACGACTCATGCAGGCTGCGGTGCATATCATTGAGGTCCGGCATGCCGTAATCCGGCAGTGTCTGTACGCTGCCGGCACGGATGCTGAGCATTTTCCCCAAGTGAGCCGCAACGGATGTCACACCGTTTGCCGGGTCAGCCGCAGGCTGTTCAAGCCGCTCGAAAAGGCTTCTGTTGCGGGTCATCCCTTGGCCCCTGCTCATTCTTTATCGAGCTTGCCAACCAGGGACAGCGTGAAGTCAGCCCCCATGTATTTAAAATGCGGTCGCACACTCAGGTTGACGCGGTACCAACCCGGCTCGCCCTCGACGTCACTGACCACGATGCGCGCGGCGCGTAATGGCCGTCGCCCACGCACTTCTGCGCTGGGGTTTTCCTGGTCGGCAACGTATTGGCGAATCCACTTGTTGAGCTCCAGTTCCAGATCGGTACGCTCCTTCCACGAACCCAACTGCTCCCGTTGCAGGACCTTGAGGTAATGGGCCAGACGGTTGACCACCATCATGTAGGGCAGCTGCGTGCCCAGGCGGTAATTCAGTTCGGCTTCCTTGCCCTCGGCGCTGATGCCGAAACTCTTGGGCATCTGCACGGAGCTGGCGGAGAAGAACGCGGCATTGTCGCTGCCCTTGCGCATCGTCAGGGCAATGAAGCCTTCCTGCGCCAGTTCGTATTCACGACGGTCGGACACCAGTACTTCGGTGGGGATCTTGGTTTCGATCTCGCCCATGCTGTGAAAGTGATGCAAGGGCAAGTCTTCCACTGCACCACCGCTTTGCGGGCCGATGATGTTCGGGCACCAGCGGAACCGCGCGAAGCTGTCGGTCAGGCGCGTGGCAAAGGCGTAGGCGGTATTGCCCCATAGGTAGTGCTCGTGACTGTTCACCACGTTTTCCCGATACGCAAACGTCTTGACCGGGCACTCCAGGGGATCGTACGGCGTGCGCAGCAGGAAACGCGGCACGGTCAGCCCGAGATAGCGCGCATCTTCGCTCTGGCGCAAGCTCTGCCATTTGGCAAACTGCGGGCCTTCGAAGTGGTCCTTGAGATCCTTCAGGTCAGGCAGGCCGGTGAAGCTTTCCAAGCCGAAGAAGCCTGGCCCGGCGGACGCGATAAAAGGCGCATGGGCCATGCATGCCACGCTGGAGGCGTATTGCATCAGCTTCACATCGGGGGCGCTGGGAGACAGAAAATAGTTGGCAATGATTGCGCCCACAGGCTGGCCGCCGAACTGACCGTACTCAGCGCTGTAGATATGTTTGTAGAGCCCGGACTGGGTCACCTCAGGCGAGTCTTCGAAGTCATCCAGCAGGTCCTGGCGCGAAACGTTGAGCAGTTCGATCTTGATGTTTTCCCGGAAGTTGGTGCGGTCGACCAACAACTGAAGGCCCTTCCAGGATGACTCCAGGGCCTGGAACTGCGGATGGTGAAGAATTTCATCCATTTGCTGGCTGAGTTTCTCGTCAATTTCAGCAATCATCCGGTCGACCAGGCGCTTCTTGACCGGTTCTGCGCTGTTCTGCGGCTTGATCAGCTCTTCGATAAATGCCGAGACGCCACGTTTGGCAATGGCGTAAGCCTCGTCGTCAGCACTCAGCAACGTTTGAGCAATGATGTGATCGAGAATGCTGGACTCGTCAGCGGTGTGTACAGGCAACGTTTTTTGCTGTGTGGTCATGGTGTCAGTGTCCTTTTACTGAAAATGCTCAGACGGTGTGGTCGCTCAACCCCAGCTCAGCCAGTACCCGCGCGCGGGCCCCGTCATCGGCCAGCGCCTGCTCGATGGCCTTGCGAAAGCTCGGTGTGTTGCCCAGCGGCCCTTTGAGTGCCATCAACGCCTCACGCAGCGCCATGAGCTTGTGCAGCTCGGGGATCTGTTCCACCAGGCTCGCGGGGTTGAAATCCTTCATCGAATTGATGCGTACCTGAATCGCCAACTCTTCGACGTCGGGGTCGGCCTGGAGGCGATTGGGCACATTCAGGGTCAGGCTCAGCGCCTGCTTGGCCAGCACCTCGTCAAGGGTGTTCTTGTCGATGGCGATGGGCTTGCGATCTTCAAGCTTTCGCACGTCCTCACGCTGGGTGAAGTCCCCCAGCACCAACAGTTTCAATGGAAGTTCGACCTCTTCCTGCGCACCACCGATAGCGGGTTTGAAGGTGATATTGATGCGTTCCTTGGGTGCTACCGAACCTTCTTTGGCCACGGTATTTCTCCTTTTATGGATGGCTCGAAAGCCTATTCAAGTACCGCTTCGAGATCGAAGAGGCACAGCCTGCGATGGGTGTCTTCCTTGCGCTCGCGCACGGCGTGGTCTTGGGGCATCAGGTCGCAACAGCGGTACAAAAGTTGGGTCACCTGAAGGGCCAGCTCCGGCTCCCAGCGCTCCAGGCCCGTGCGCTGGAGTTCGAGATCCAGGTGTTCCAGCTGAATCTTCGCCAGCTCATGTTTGCCCGCCTGTATGCACACCCGGGCCTGAGCCAGACGCCAATGAAATCGGGCGCGGTCTCCGCGGGCGGCATGCAAGCCCTGCTTGAGTTCCTGTACCGCAGCCTTGAGCCCATCCTTGCGCAACCGGGGCACCACGTTCTGCAAGGCGAGCTCCCATGGCTCACCGTCAACCACCACGCCGGAGGCCTCCGGGGATTGCAGGTGAGGAGAAACGTGCAGGGCGATCCAGTCGCGGGTCATGGCGTCGGCAAAGGGCGCGCCATCGAAAAAGCGAAACTCCGGCAGATCGGGCAAGCGTTGCAGCAACAGGGCGAAGCTCACTTCCAGCTCGGTCATGGCCAGGCCAGCCTGCTGGGCTTCAAGGCATTGCCAGAGCATGCGCACGCCGTCGAACCAGAACATCGCGCTTGAGAAACTGGCCTCAAGTTCAAGGATCAAGTCGGCATGATGGCCTTGGGCAAAGCGCTCGTGATAACGCTTGAGTTTGTCGGGCGCAGGACCACGCAGCGCAGTGAGCCGCTCACTGTCGGCGTCCGGATAGCTGACGAGAGCCAGCCATGCCAGTGTCCGGTTCAAGCGCAAGGCACGCAGGTCGGTGGCGCTCTGGCGTAACCACCAGGTACACAATGGACGGGCCTGTTCCTGTAACGCGCGCAGACATTTATGCGCGTCTTTTTCGTTGTTTACCGTCGGTTCGGCTTTAAGCCGTTCAGTCGCAGCCTGTTTGACTTGGGCAATCACACTGCCCAACCCTACGGCAGGCGTTTGGCCTTGCGCGGCGCGAGCCAACAGCTGGTCCCATTGCCGGCGAATCGGCAGCAGCAACGGCGCGTCATCCGTCAGATGCTCAGCCCACAGCTCATCAAGGCGCGCCAACTGCTCAAGTAAAGCTCGGAATACAGGTTGCTGGCCCTGAAGAGATAGGCTTTGCGCCGCCAGTGTTTCTAGGCGCAAAACCAACCAGCCGAACGCAGCGCCACGGGTACGCAGTTTTTTCGGATACACCGCCGACCAGTGATGCTCACACAGCTGGCGCAGCAAACCGAGGCCTGCCAGGAGCCCGGTAAAGGATTCGCGCTGGTGCAACGCCCAGGTCAGCCAGACGGCCACCCGCAGATCCTTGGAGTGCTCGCGCAACAGGTACTCGCTGGTCTCCTGGATCTTCTGCCAATCCGGTTGGCCGGCGCCATGTAAGGACTGCCCCTTTCCCAGTTCGGCTTCCAGCGCTTCGTATTCAGCCGAAAAGCGCATATCGCTGCCCGCAAAACTTGTTGGAGAACAGGGTAACTGGGCAAGTTCACGGTAATAAGCGCAACGCTTTTCTGAATAGTCCATTTGAAACCGTATGCGACTGATCGATACATTATCGACAGACCAAGCGAACTAAGCAGTCGCATCAGAATGCCATCCAAACTTTGTAAACCTGCTACAAAGTTCAAAAACATTAGCCATGCAAAGCCCATTCATCAAGCATCGGAACCAAACTTAAGAAACATCCTACAACCCAATTAAAACAGGGCATGCGCAGGTTTTTGCGCAGTAAAAACAGGATAAACTGCCCAGCCTACTCAAGAGACTCAATATCCAGCGCATTGAGACATGAGCAAACAAATGCGCACTTATGCGCAACTAAATTCTTATAAAACCACTAAAATCTCCCCACAATTCCCAACATCCAGCAAACTGCGATCACAGCCCCTTTGTTTTTATTAGCTTGCGCACTTTCCGGCACAGTTCTTGTTATAGGCATTTGACCAGTCGGCGCAGTTGCCGATTGGAATTACTTTTTAATCAGGCAAGGAAACCAGTCATGCCAACACCCGCGTATCTCTCTATCACCGGTGTAAAACAAGGTTTGATCACGGCAGGCACATTTACCCAGGACTCGGTAGGGAATATTTTTCAGGAAGGCCATGAGGACCAGATTCTGGTGCAGGCGTTTTCCCATCAGGTAATCATTCCCCGCGACCCACAGTCGGGTCAGCCAACGGGCCAGCGGGTGCACAAGCCGCTGATGGTCAGCAAGGTCTTCGATAAGTCCTCGCCACTGCTGTTCAGCGCATTGACCAGCGGTGAAGAGGTCAAGTGCCGGCTGGAATGGTTTCGCACGTCCTCGGCCGGCACCCAGGAACACTACTTCACCATTGAGCTGGAGGGCGCCACCCTTGTAGACATCCAGTCGCGCATGCCCAACTGCCAAGACCCCGACAATGCCCACTTCACACATCTGGAGGACGTGTACTTCACCTATCGCAAGATCGTGTGGACACACGAAGTGTCCGGCACGTCTGGGTCGGATGACTGGCGCAGCCCGGTAGCCGGTTAACTCGGGCTCGCGCAGAAACGGCCGCCACGGATGGCGCCGTTTCTGCGCGTAGGCTAAACCATCGCCAACGAGTGCTTGCGCTTGGGCGCGCCGAACACACGGTCGATGGCGTCGAGATCATGCTCGTCGAGCAGCAGGTTGGCGGCGGCTGCGTTCAGTCGCACGTGCTCCGGCGAAACAGCCTTGGGAATAGCGATCACACCCTCTTGGCGCAACACCCAGGCCAGTGCGACCTGGGCCGGTGTGACCTCATGGCGATGGGCGATCTGCTTGAGGGTCGTACTGGACAACAACTCACCGCCCTGCGCTATCGGGCAGTACGCCATCAACGGCAGGTAATGTTGCTGCCACCAGGGTAGGAGATCGAATTCGATGCCGCGCTCTTCGATGTTGTAGAGCACCTGGTTGGTTGCGCAGGCAGCGGACGCAAGCTCCTGCAGGTCTGCCATGTCGAAATTGGAGACGCCCCAACGGCCGATCTTGCCGGCTTCGCGCAGACGCTCAAACGCTTCAACGGTTTCTTCAAGCGGGTGTTGGCCACGCCAGTGCAGCAGGTAAAGATCGATGTAGTCAGTACCCAGCCGCTGGAGGCTGGCTTCGCAGGCACGCGGGACGCCCTTGTGGCTGGCATTGTGCGGGTACACCTTGCTCACGAGGAACACCTGGTCACGTTTGCCGCGAATGGCTTCGCCGACCACCGTCTCGGCGCCGCCCTCGCCATACATTTCAGCGGTGTCGATCAGGGTCATGCCCTCGTCGATTCCCAGTTGCAACGCCGCAACTTCGGCGCGGTGCTGGTGCGGGTTTTCGCCCATGCGCCAGGTTCCCTGGCCGATGACAGGGACGGGAACACCCGCCAGATCAATGGTACGCATGACAACCTCCTGATGAGTTCGCGGATTAACAGTGTGGCATTGGTCGGACAAAAGCGTTCAATCGCAGTATGGTTGGCCTTTGCCAAGTCGCGAGGAAAGACCCGCAATGCTGTTTGTCGTGATGCTCGGGGGCAAGCACCCCAGGGCGAAAATTGAAGTGCACGATGTGGTGTTCGCCGCTGCGGATACGCTGGAGGCCACTTATCCGCAATTGCGTGACGGTTGGTTTGGCAGCCCCAAGGGCGTGCATATCGACTCGTGGATGGCCGTGGATGGCGTCGACGGCTGGAAGGTCGAACTCAGCCATCTGGCACCCCAGGCGGACGCGCATCACCTGTACTTCATCAACCTGGGCGGTTATGAAGCGAACACCTTTGGCGAAGCCCATCACTACCTGCTGGTGGTCGCCCGCAACAAACAGCAAGCCATGGGCATGGGCAAGCAGCAGATGCGCGGGCATTGGTCCCAGGCCCATACCGATGGTGTGCTGGATATCGACGACTGCCTGCCCATCGACCTGGTGGATGGGCGCTACCTGCACCTCGTCCAGGCGCCGCACCGGGCAATCCTGCAGCGCAACGACTATATCGTGCTGCCCTGAACCCAACCGATCAAATACCGGGAACTTTGCCAGGAAATAACCGCCTGAATCCGGTAGGCTCACCCTTTTTACTCAAGGAGTTACTCCCCATGGCCAAAGCCACCGCCCGTCACATCCTCGTTTCCACTGAAGACAAGTGCAACGAACTCAAGGCCCAAATTGAAGGCGGCGCCGATTTCGCAGAAATTGCCAAAGCCAACTCCAGCTGCCCGTCCAGCCGTCAAGGCGGCGACCTGGGTTCGTTCGGTCCAGGCCAAATGGTTAAAGAATTCGACACCGTGGTATTCAGCGCCCCGGTCAACACCGTGCAAGGCCCGGTGAAAACCCAGTTCGGCTACCACCTGCTGGAAGTCACCAGCCGCCAGGACTGATCCAGTCCGCGCTGATGCAATAAACAACGGCCCGCCTTTTGGTGGGCCGTTGTGCATGTGATGACTGGCGACGCTGATGCCGTTAGCGTACAAATCCCTATTCCTGTTCTTCCGGCGCTCAAGACTGATAATGCGATTGGCCTTTTCGACTCTATTTCGTTCCACCCTCGCCCTGCTGCTGGCCAGCACCGCCGTGATCGCGGCGCCGCAACCGTCGCTGACGGTGTACGGCGAACCGGCCAAGTACCCTGCCGGCTTTAGCCATTTCGACTACGCCAACCCCAACGCGCCCAAGGGTGGCAGCCTGCGGCGCTCGGCCATTGAAATCGGGCGCTTCGACCACGTGTTGCCGTATATCGACAAAGGCATCGGCGTGTCACAGGTTGACGGCTGGCTCTACGCGCCCCTCGCCCTGCGTTCCCTGGACGAGCCCTATACGGTCTACGGACTGGTCGCCGAAAAGATGGAGCGCGCCGAAGACGGCCTGTCCCTGCGCTTCTACCTCAATCCCAAGGCGCGCTTTGCCGATGGCAAACCCATCACCGCCGAAGACGTACGCTATAGCTTCGATTTATTGATGACCCAGGGCAGCCTGCGCTTTCGCACGCTGTTCGCCGACGTCAAGCACGTCGAAGTGGAAGGTGAGCGTCAGGTACGCTTCGACTTTTCCAGCAATGAAAACCGCACCTTGCCCCTGGATATCGCCACCCTGCCGGTGTTCCCCGAGCATTGGTGGAAGACTCGCGACTTCGCCAACGGCGGTGGCTACGAAGCCCCGCTGGGCAGCGGCCCGTACAAGGTCAGCAAAATCGACTCCGGCAATACCATCACCTTTACCCGCGACCCGAATTGGTGGGGCAAGGATTTGCCCGTCAGCCGTGGCCTGTACAACTTCGATCACTTGAGCCTGGAATACTTCGGCGACACCGAAGTGGCCCGCCAAGTGCTGCGTGGCGGCGCGTATGACTTCAATCGCGAATTTTCCGCGACCGGCTACTCCATCGGCTACAACGGTCCCGCGCTGGATGACGGCCGTCTGCAACGCGCCCACCTGGCCAAGGACATGCCGCAACCGGCCCAAGGCTATGTCTTCAACGTGCAGAAGCCGATCTTCAAGGACCGCCGTGTGCGCAAGGCCCTGGCAATGCTGTGGGATTTCGAATGGGCCAACCGGCAGATGATGCGCAACCTGTACATCCGTCAGCAGAGCTTCTTCTCCAACAGCCCGTTGGCGGCGACCCAACTGCCGACCCAGGAAGAACTGGCGATTCTCGAACCCCTGCGCGGGCAGATCCCTGATGAGGTGTTTACCCAGGTGTTCAAGGCTCCGGTCACCGATGGCAGCGGCATGATCCGCGACAAGCAGCTGCAAGCCCTGGCCCTGCTTGAGGAAGCCGGCTGGAAACCCGCCGGCGACAAGCTGGTAAACGCCGAAGGCGAACCGCTGGAGTTCACCTTCCTCAATGCCCAAGCCGGTCTGGAGCGTCTGTTGCTGCCCTATAAGCGCAACCTGGCGCAGATTGGTATTACCCTGAATATCCGTCGCATCGACTCATCGCAATACGTGAACCGGCTGATGTCGCGCGATTACGACATGATCGTCACCGGGTTCCCCGTCACTACCTCCCCGGGCATGGAGCTGTACAACTACTTTGGTTCCAGCGCCGCTTTCGATTCAGGCGCGAACAACTACATGGTGCTCAAGGATCCTGCAGTCGACGCCTTGATCAAGGGCCTGGTCAAGGCCGACACCCAGGCGCAGATGCTCACCTACGCCCATGCCCTGGACCGAGTGCTGCAATGGAATTACCTGTGGATTCCCAATTACTACCCGCCCGGCACGTCCGCGGCGTGGTGGAACCGTTTCGGTCGCCCGGCCATCGAGGCCAAGAACGACGAGGCCCTGGAAACCTGGTGGGAAATCAGCCCCACGCCACTGACCACTGAACAGATGAACGCCGAACTGAAAAAAAGCGGAGGAGCGCGCTGATGTTTGCCTATATCGTGCGGCGCCTGCTGCTGATTATCCCGACGCTGGTGATCATCCTGCTGGTGAATTTCGTGATCGTGCAGGCCGCGCCCGGCGGCCCGGTTGAGCAGGCCATCGCCCATTTGCAGGGGATTGGCGGCGGTGGCGTCGGCGGTTCATCCGGCGAAGGCATCAGCAGCGGCTCGCGGTCCAGCCGGGGCCTGGACCCGAAGCTGATCGAGGACATCAAAAAACAGTACGGCTTCGACAAGTCCGCACCGGAGCGCCTGTGGCTGATGCTCAAGAGCTATGCCCAGCTGGACTTCGGCAATAGCTTCTTTCGCGGCTCGACGGTGATTGACCTGATTCTGGAAAAGATGCCGGTGACGATCTCGCTGGGTCTGTGGGCAACGCTGATCACCTACCTGGTGTCGATCCCCCTGGGGATTCGCAAGGCGGTGCGCCATGGCAGCAGCTTTGATGTGTGGAGCAGCACCGCCATCGTGATCGGCTATGCGATGCCGGCGTTTCTGTTTGCGATGTTCCTCATCGTGGTGTTCGCCGGCGGCACCTCACTGAACTGGTTCCCGGTGCGCGGACTGGTCTCGGAAAACTTCGAAGAACTGAGCACTGTGGGCAAGATTGCCGACTACTTCTGGCACCTGGTGTTGCCGGTGACGTCTTTGGTGATCGGCGGCTTTGCCACCCTGACCATTCTCACCAAAAATTCGTTCCTTAATGAAATCACCCGCCAATACGTGGTGACTGCACGGGCCAAAGGCTTGAGCGAACGACGCGTGCTGTACGGCCATGTGTTCCGCAATGCCATGTTGCTGGTGATCTCGGGGATTCCCCAGGCGTTTATCAGCGTGTTTTTCGCCGGCTCGTTGCTGATCGAGGTGATTTTCTCTCTGGATGGTCTCGGTCGCATGAGCTATGAAGCGGCCGTTTCACGGGATTACCCGGTGGTGTTCGGCTCGCTGTTTATCTTCACCCTGTTCGGCCTGCTGATAAAACTCATCGGTGACCTCTGCTACACCTTGGTGGACCCGCGTATCGACTTCGCCGCGAGGAACGCCTGATGCTTAATCTGTCCCCCGTGGCGCGCCGACGCTTCGAGCGTTTCAAGAAAAACCGCCGTGGCTGGTGGTCGCTGTGGCTGTTTATCGGCCTGTTTATCCTGACCCTCGGCGGTGAGCTGATCGCCAACGACAAGCCCCTGGCGCTCAGCTACAAGAACGAGCTGTATTTCCCGGTGTTCAAGCGTTACACCGAACAGCAGTTCGGCGGCCAGTTGCCGTTCCAGGCCGACTACCGCAGTGACTACGTGCAAAAGCTGATCAAGCAGGACGGCGGCTGGATGCTGTTCCCGCCGATTCCGTTCAGCGATGACACGCCCAACTACGAATTGACCCGCCCTGCCCCCAGCCCGCCGTCGGCGGTGAACTGGCTGGGCACCGACGACCAGTCCCGCGATGTGCTGGCGCGGGTGATCTTCGGTGCGCGGGTGTCGATCCTGTTTGCCTTGGCGCTCACGGCCATCAGCGCGGCCATCGGCATTGCCGCCGGGGCCTTGCAGGGTTACTACGGCGGCTGGGTGGATTTGATCGGCCAGCGCGTGCTTGAGGTGTGGTCCGGTTTGCCGGTGCTGTACCTGCTGATCATCCTGTCGGGCTTTGTCGAACCGAATTTCTGGTGGTTGCTGGGGATCATGGCGCTGTTTTCCTGGCTGGCCCTGGTGGATGTGGTGCGCGCCGAGTTCCTGCGCGGGCGCAACCTGGAGTACGTCAAGGCCGCACGGGCGCTGGGCCTGGGCGATGGCAAGATCATCAGCCGGCATATCCTGCCCAATGCGATGACCGCCACTTTGAGCTACCTGCCGTTTATTTTGACCGGGGCGATTTCCACCTTGAGCGCCCTGGACTTCCTCGGCTTCGGCATGCCAGCGGGCAGCGCGTCGCTGGGCGAACTGATCGCCCAGGGCAAGCAGAACCTGCAAGCGCCGTGGCTGGGCCTGACGGCGTTTTTCACCTTGGCGCTGATCCTGTCGCTGCTGGTCTTTATCGGCGAGGCGTTGCGTGACGCCTTCGACCCACGTTCATGAGTAAGTCCCTAATGAACCTGATCGAAATCCGCGACCTCAGCGTCGCCTTCAGCGGCCAGACGGTCGTCAGCAAGCTCTGCCTGGACGTGCGCCCCGGCGAATGCCTGGCGCTGGTGGGTGAGTCGGGCTCGGGCAAGTCGGTCACGGCCCATTCGATCCTGCAACTGCTCCCGGAGGCCGGCACTGAGACCGCAGGCTCCATTCAGTATCGCGGCCAGGAACTGATCGGCGCGTCGGCGGCAACCTTGCAGAAGCTGCGCGGCAACCGCATCGCAATGATCTTCCAGGAGCCGATGACCTCCCTCAACCCGCTGCACAGCATCGAAAAGCAGATCGGCGAAACCTTGCTGCTGCACAAGGGCCTGGGCGGCAAGGCGGCGCAGGCGCGCATCCTCGAACTGCTCGAACTGGTGGGCATCCAGAAACCCGAGGGGCGCCTCAAGGCGTATCCGCACCAACTGTCCGGCGGCCAGCGTCAACGGGTGATGATCGCCATGGCCCTGGCCTGCGAGCCGGAGTTGCTGATTGCCGACGAACCCACCACCGCCCTGGACGTGACCGTACAACGCAAGATCCTGCTGCTGCTCAAGTCCTTGCAACAGCGCCTGGGCATGTCGCTGCTGCTGATCAGCCACGACCTCAACCTGGTGCGCAGCATTGCCCAGCGGGTCTGTGTGATGCGCGCCGGGGAGATTGTCGAGCAGGCTGACTGCGAGACCTTGTTCACCGCGCCGCAACATCCCTACAGCCGCCTGCTGCTGGACGCCGAGCCGTCCGGCGATGTGCTGTGCAGCGATCCACGCGAGACGGTGCTGGAAGTCGACGACCTGAGCGTACAGTTCCCCCTGAGCGGTGGGCTGTTTCGGCGCAAAACCTACCTGCGCGCCGTGGACGGCATCAGCCTCAGCGTACAGCGCGGCAAGACCCTGGGGATCGTCGGCGAGTCCGGCTCGGGCAAATCCACCCTGGGCCAGGCGATCCTGCGCCTGCTGGATTCCAGCGGCAGCATCCGCTTCCAGGGTGAAGCCCTCGACCCGCTGAGCCACCAGCAAATGCGTCCATGGCGCAAACAGATGCAGGTGGTGTTCCAGGACCCTTACGGTAGCCTCAGCCCGCGCATGTCGGTGCAGCAGATCATCAGCGAGGGCCTGGAAGTCCATGCACCGTGCAGCCTCGCCGACCGCGACGCGCAGGTGATCCAGGTGCTCAAGGACGTGGGCCTCGACCCCGCCAGCCGCCATCGTTACCCCCATGAGTTTTCCGGTGGCCAGCGCCAACGCATCGCCATCGCCCGCGCCCTGGTGCTCAAGCCGGCCCTGATGCTGCTGGACGAACCCACCTCGGCGCTGGACCGCACGGTGCAGAAGCAAGTGGTGGCGCTGCTGCGCGAACTGCAGGACAAATACGGCCTGACCTACCTGTTTATCAGCCACGACCTGGCCGTGGTGCGCGCCATGGCCCACGACATGATCGTGATCAAGGACGGCAAGGTGGTGGAGCACGGCGCCAGCCATGATGTGTTCGAATCGCCGCAACATCCGTACACCAGGGAGTTGCTGGCGGCGGCGTGCGGACTGTCGACATGAGCACCAGCCTCAAGGACTACCAACAGGTTCGCGGCCTGGCGATCCAGTCGCTGTTCGAGATCATCGAGCAGTCCAGCGAAGGCACGGTGATTGTCGACCGCGACGCCAACATCGTGTGGATGAACGAGCGCTACGCCAAGCGCTTCGGCCTCAAAAGCGCTGACGAAGCCATCGGCCAGCCTTGCGAGCAGGTGATTTCCAACAGCCTGTTGCGTCAGGTGGTGCGCAATGACCAGCCGATCCTGCTGGACATCCAGGACACGCCCAAAGGTCCGCTGGTGGTGATGCGCCTGCCGATCCACAACGACGCCGGCGCGGTGATCGGCGCGATTGGCTTTGCGCTGTTTGATGAGCTGCGCAACCTCTCGCCCCTGATCGAACGCTACCTGAGCATGCAGCAGGAATTGGCCTCAACCCGCTCGCTGCTGCGCTCACGCCAGAGCAAGTACAACTTCGCGCACTTTATCGGTACCAGTGCCGCCAGCCTTGAAGTCAAGCGGCGTGCCCGGCGCAGTGCGAGCGCCGAGTCGCCGGTGTTGCTGCTCGGCGAAACCGGCACCGGCAAGGAGTTGCTGGCCCAGGCCATCCACGGTGCCTCGCCACGGGCGCACAAGGCGTTTGTGAGCATCAACAGTGCGGCGATTCCCCATGACTTGCTGGAGGCCGAATTCTTCGGCACCGCGCCGGGTGCCTTTACCGGTGCCGATCGCAAGGGCCGTCCCGGCAAATTCCAGATTGCTCAGGGCGGCACGCTGTTCCTCGATGAAATCGGCGATATGCCGCTGCCGCTGCAAAGCAAATTGCTGAGGGTGTTGCAGGAAAAGGAATTCGAACCGGTCGGCTCCAATGAAATGCTGCACAGCGACGTGCGGGTGATTGCCGCCACGTCCATGGACCTGGAAGCGGCCATAAAGCGCGGCGAGTTTCGCGCAGATTTGTATTACCGGCTGAATGTGCTGCCGATCCAGGTGCCGCCCCTGCGTGATCGACTGGAGGATATTCCGGCGTTGAGCGAGGCGATCCTTGAAGAGCTGCGCAGCCAGCATGAACTGGACCGCGACGCCTTGGCGCTGCTGGCACAGCACGCGTGGCCGGGGAATATCCGTGAGCTGCGCAATGTGCTGGAACGGGCGGCCTTGTTGAGTGATGACCTGGTGCTGAATGCCGAGGAGATTCGAGCGGCGATTGGCACGTTCAGCCCTGTGGAGCGCGGCGCTGTTGCGGCGGTTGAGGGTGAGACGTTCGCGGCGGCGCGGGAGCGGTTCGATCGACAGGTAATAGGGGCGGCGCTCAAGGCCTGTGATGGGAATGTGGTCGAGGCGGCAAGGCGCTTGGGGCTGGGCAGGTCGACGCTGTACAAGAAAATGGTCGCCCTGGGCATCGCCTGATCTCAAAAAAGAGACAACATTCTCCCTATCAAGACACTCTACTGTGGGAGGGGGCTTGCCCCCGATGGCATTGGATCAGTTGACAGATGCAGTGGCTGACACACTGCTATCGGGGGCAAGCCCCCTCCCACATTTGCGTCCTGTATGTCTCTATACTGAGACAAAACCAGCAAGCCGCCATGCAAACTCACTAAATATTGTTTATTTTCAATGAGTTGAATATTTGGCACGCATCTCGCTATAGCCTTTCTCCAAAGCACCACCCCACAACAATAACAATCCGATGGAGACACACCATGAGTGTGATCATTGCCCTGGCAGCGCTCGCGTTGCTGATGCTGGCTGCCTACCGTGGCTATAGCGTTATCCTGTTTGCCCCCATAGCCGCCCTCGGCGCTGTCTTGCTCACCGACCCATCCGCCGTCGCCCCTGCGTTTACCGGGGTGTTCATGGAGAAAATGGTCGGCTTTATCAAACTGTATTTCCCGGTGTTCCTGTTGGGTGCAGTGTTCGGCAAGCTGATTGAGCTGTCGGGCTTCTCGCGCTCTATCGTGGCGGCTGCGATCCGTCTGCTCGGCACGCGCCAGGCGATGCTGGTGATCGTGCTGGTCTGCGCCCTGCTCACCTACGGCGGCGTGTCGCTGTTTGTGGTGGTATTTGCGGTGTACCCGTTCGCGGCGGAGATGTTCCGCCAGAGCAATATCCCCAAGCGCCTGATCCCGGCGACCATCGCCCTCGGCGCGTTTTCGTTCACCATGGACGCCCTGCCGGGCACGCCGCAGATCCAGAACATCATCCCCAGCACCTTCTTCAACACCACCGCCTGGGCCGCGCCGTGGCTGGGTTTGATTGGCACCATCTTCGTGTTCTGCGCCGGCATGCTGTACCTGGCGCGCCAACGCAACAAGGCCCAGCGCGCCGGTGAAGGCTACGGCACCGAGTTGCGCAACGAGCCGGAAACCGCCGAGAACCTGACCCTGCCCAACCCGTGGATCGCGCTGTCGCCGCTGATCCTGGTGGGCGTGATGAACCTGCTGTTCACCCACTGGATCCCACAGTGGTACGGCAAGACCCACAGCCTCAGCCTGCCAGGGATGAGCGCGCCGGTGACCACTGAAATCGCCAAGCTCACCGCGATCTGGGCGGTGCAGGCGGCGTTGCTGGTCGGGATCATCATGGTGCTGGTGTTTGGCTGGGCGGCAATCAAAAGCAAGCTGGCCGAGGGCAGTAAAAGTGCGGTCAGCGGCGCATTGCTAGCGGCGATGAACACCGCGTCGGAATATGGTTTTGGTGCGGTGATTGCCTCGCTGCCAGGCTTCCTGGTGCTGGCGGACTGGCTCAAGGGCATCCCCAACCCGCTGGTCAACGAAGCGATTACCGTGACCCTGCTGGCCGGTATCACCGGTTCCGCGTCGGGCGGTATGAGCATCGCCCTGGCGGCCATGTCCGAAAGCTTCATTTCGGCGGCCCATGCGGCCAATATTCCCCTTGAAGTGCTGCACCGGGTCGCAGCCATGGCCAGCGGCGGGATGGACACCCTGCCCCACAACGGCGCGGTGATCACGCTGCTGGCGGTCACCGGGCTGACCCACCGCGAAGCCTACAAGGACATTTTCGGCATTACGATCATCAAGACCCTCGCGGTGTTCGTGGTGATCGGTACTTTCTACGCCACCGGCATTGTGTGAGGTTTTCATGACGACTTTGAATGGCAAGACCGCCCTGGTCACCGGCTCTACCAGCGGCATCGGCCTGGGGATCGCATTGAGCCTGGCCAAGGCGGGCGCCAACCTGATTCTCAACGGCTTCGGCGACGCCAGTGCGGTGGTCGCCCAGGTCCAGGCATTTGGCGGCAAGGTCGGCCATCACCCGGCGGACGTGAGCGACCAGGCGCAAATCACCGACATGATCGCCTACGCCGAACGTGAATTCGGCGGCGTGGACATCCTGGTCAATAACGCCGGCATCCAGCACGTGGCAGCCGTGGAAGACTTCCCGGCTGAACGCTGGGACTCGATCATTGCCATCAACCTGTCGTCGGTGTTCCACAGCACGCGCCTGAGCCTGCCGGGCATGAAGGCCAAGGGCTGGGGACGCATCGTCAATATCGCCTCGGTGCATGGCCAGGTCGGGTCGGTGGGCAAGGCGGCCTATGTGGCAGCCAAGCACGGCGTGATCGGTTTGACCAAAGTGGTGGGCCTGGAGACGGCCACCAGCAACGTGACCTGCAATGCGATTTGCCCAGGTTGGGTGCTGACGCCGTTGGTGCAAAAGCAGATTGATGATCGCGTGGCCAAAGGCGTGGACCCGCAACAGGCGCAGCATGATCTGCTCGCCGAGAAGCAACCCTCGCTGGAATTCGTGACGCCGCCGCAGTTGGGTGAGTTGGTACTGTTCCTGTGCAGCGAAGCGGGCGCGCAGGTGCGCGGTGCCGCCTGGAACATCGATGGCGGCTGGCTGGCCCAATAACCCCAGACACATTTATAAGAACAAGAGACCTTGCTGATGTCCGAGATCCTCTGGCAACCCTCCCCCGAACGCATCCGCCATACGCGGATGGACGGGTTCCGCCGTTTCATTAACGACCGCCACGCCTTGCAACTGGCCGACTACCCCGCGCTGCACCAATGGAGCATCGACCAGCGCCCGGACTTCTGGCAGGCCATCGTCGCCTTCTTCGACGTGCAGTTTCGCAGCCCGCCCGGCACCACGCTGATCGAAAACACCGAGATGCCCAGCGCTCAGTGGTTCCCCGGCGCGACGCTGAACTTTGCCGAGCACTTGCTGCGCCGTCGCGACGCTCATCCAGCGGTCGTCGCCATCAGCGAAGACGGCCAGCGCGAACAACTCACCTATGCCGAACTGGCCGCACACGTCGCCGGCCTGCAAAAAAGCCTGCACGCCGCCGGTATCCGCCAGGGTGACCGCGTTGCCGCGTGCATGCCCAACACCTGGCAAACCCTGGTGGGCATGCTCGCCACCACCAGCCTGGGCGCGATCTGGTCGTGCTCCTCACCGGACTTCGGCACCCAAGGCGTAATCGATCGCTTTGGGCAGATCGAGCCCAAGGTGCTGATCACCTGCGCCGGTTACCAGTACGCCGGCAAGACCATCGACCAGAGCGCCAAGCTCAATGAAATCCTCGAACGGCTGCCGTCCCTGGAGCAGTTGATTGTGGTGCCGTATGCGCGGCCCGAGGCGCAGGTCGAGGACTACCGCACCCCGGCAAACGTTGCGCTGTGGAATGACTTCTACCAACCCGGCGGCGAGCCCGAATTTGTCGCGGTGCCGTTCGACCATCCGCTGTACATCCTCTATTCCAGCGGCACCACCGGCGTGCCCAAATGCATCATCCACAGCACCGGCGGCGTGTTGCTCACGCACCTCAAGGAACACGGCCTGCATGCCGACCTGTGCCGCGAGGACTGCCTGTTCTACTACACCACCTGCGGCTGGATGATGTGGAACTGGCTGGTGTCAGTGCTGGCCATCGGCGCGACGGCGGTGCTGTACGACGGTTCGCCCTTTCATCCAGGCCCGGAGCGCTTGATCGACCTGATTGATGCCGAAAAAATCAGCGTATTCGGTACCAGCCCCAAGTTCCTCGCCACCCTCGAAAAGGCCGGCCTGCAACCGCGCCTGAGCCATGACCTGGGCAGCCTCAAGGGGTTGATCTCGACCGGTTCGCCGCTGTCGCCCCAGAGCTACGACTACGTTTACCGCGAGATCAAGGGCGAGTTGTGCCTGTCGTCGATGTCCGGCGGCACTGATATCGTGTCCTGCTTTGTGATCGGCAACCCGGTGCTGCCGGTGCGCCGTGGCGAAATGCAGTGCAAGAGCCTGGCGATGGCCATCGAGGTGTGGGACGACCAGGGCCAGCCGTTGATCGGCGAAAAAGGCGAGTTGGTGTGCACCCGGCACTTCCCGGCCATGCCCATCGGTTTGTGGAACGACCCGGACCAGAAAAAGCTGCGCGCGTCGTATTTCAGCCAGTTCCCCGGCGTGTGGGCCCAAGGCGACTACGCCGAGCAACGCCCGAATGGCAGCCTGCTGATCCATGGCCGCTCCGACGCCGTGCTCAACCCCGGCGGCGTGCGCATCGGCACAGCGGAAATTTATCGCCAAGTGGAAAAAATCCCGCAGGTGCTGGAGAGCCTCGCCATCGGCCAACGCTGGCAGGACGACGTGCGCGTGGTGCTGTTTGTGCGCCTCGATGAGGGCGTCGAGTTGGATGAGGCCCTGCAGCAGCAGATCCGCCAGGTCATCCGCGCCAACACTACCCCGCGCCATGTGCCAGCCAAAATCCTGGCTGTTACCGATATCCCTCGCACCATCAGCGGCAAGATCGTTGAATTGGCGGTGCGCAACGTGGTGCATGGCGAGCCGGTAAAGAACACCGACGCCCTGGCCAACCCGCAGGCACTGGAGGAGTTTCGCGACCGCCCGGAACTGGCGTAAAGATGAAAGGTTTCAGCCCTGAGGCACTCATTTGAAGACAAACCCCGAATGCGTGCTATTTTTCGGGAGTAGTCACCCATTCCCGACTCACGGGATAATGGGTGTTGTCATTTTTCAAAGCGTTACGCTCAGGGCTTTATATGAAAGGAACATCCACCGGTAGCGAAGCCGCTGCATTGATTGCGCGGCTGGACTGGGCACGAAGCCCACTCGGTGAGGCCAATGACTGGCCGCAAAGCCTGCGCACAGCGGTCGATATCGTCGTCCATTCGCCGATGCCGATGCTCCTGCTGTGGGGCAGCCAGCTCACCCAACTCTACAACGACGGCTTCGCGGCGCTGGCCGGCAATAAACACCCCGAGGCCATGGGCCAACCGGCGCACCAGACATGGCCAGAGCTGGAAGGCTTTACCGGCCCGGTCTACGACGCCGTGCTCAGTGGCCAGGTGCGCACTTTCAGCGAGCAGCGCTTCGTCCTGCAACGCAACAATCGCGACACGGAAATCTGGCTGGACCTGACCTACAGCCCGATCCGCGATGAAAGCGCCAATGTGGCCGGTATCCTCGTCACTGCCATCGAAACCAATGAGCGCCGCAAAGCCCAGCACAACACCGAGCAACGCCTGCAGCTTGCACTGGCGGCGACCGACGCCGTAGGCACCTGGGATTGGGACATCGGCGAGGACCACTTTATCGCCGACGCCCACTTCGCCTACCTGCACGGTGTCGACCCCAGCGACGCTGGCCTGCTGCCCATCAGCGAATACCTGCATGGCGTGCATCCGGAAGACCGTGGCACGGTGGCGCGCAGCATCAAGCACTGCATCACCCACGGCACCGAATACGCCGAGGAATACCGCCTGCAACAAGCCGACGGCCAGGTGCGCTGGGTATTTGCCCGAGGTCGGTGTTACAAGGATCACAATGGCCGCCCGGCGCGTTTCCTCGGCGCCGCACTGGACCTGACCGAGCGCAAGCACACCGAGCAGGCCCTGCGCCAAAGCCAGACCGAGTTGCAACTGATCATCAACGCGATGCCGGTGCTGATCGGCTACGTCGACCACGAGCAGCGCTTTCGCCTGAACAACAGCGCCTACCTTGAGTGGTACGGCATGACGCCCCAGGAGCTGTACGGCAAGACCATCCGCGAAGTGCTCGGCGACGAGGTGTACGCAGGACGCGAAGACAAGATCGCCGCCGCGCTCAAGGGCAAGGCCTGCAGCTTCATGACCATCACACCCCACCGCGACGGGCGCCCGCGTCATGCACTGATGAAGTACTTGCCGCGTTTCAGCAATGACGGCTCGGTGAACGGTTTCTACATCTTTGTGATCGACGAAACCGAACGCAAACTCACCGAAGAAGCCCTGCGCCACCTCAACGACAACCTCGAAGAGCGCGTGGCCCAGCGCACCCAGGCCCTGGCCGAGGCCAACCAGCGCCTGCAAAACGAGATGTTCGAACGTGAGCGCGCCGAAGATGCGCTGCGCCACGCGCAGAAAATGGAAGCGGTGGGCCAACTGACTGGCGGCATTGCCCATGACTTCAACAACATGCTCACCGGGATCATCGGCAGTCTGGACCTGATGCAGCGTTACATCGCCGCCGGGCGCAGCGAGGAGATCGGGCGCTTTACCGATGCCGCCGTGTCGTCGGCCCATCGCGCTGCCGCCCTCACCCACCGCTTGTTGGCGTTTTCGCGACGCCAGTCACTGGACCGCCGCCCCACCGACCCCAACCAATTGGTGGCGTCCCTGGAGGACTTGTTCCAGCGCACCAAGGGCGCGCATATCGCGCTCAAGGTGCAACTGGGCCACGACATCTGGCCGGTCAACACCGACGCCAGCCAGCTGGAAAACGCCCTGCTCAACCTGGTGATCAACGCCCGCGACGCCATGCCCGATGGCGGCGAATTGCTGATCGAAACCGCCAACAGCTACCTGGACGGCACCGACATCACCACCCTCGAACCGGTCAAGGCCGGCGACTACGTGATGCTCGGCGTGTGCGACAACGGCACTGGCATGGCGCCGAAAATCCTCGCCAAGGCGTTCGACCCGTTCTTCACCACCAAACCCATCGGCCAGGGCACCGGCCTGGGGTTGTCGATGATCTACGGGTTTGCCCAGCAGTCCGGCGGCCACGTCACGATCCAGAGCGAACCCGGCCAGGGCACCTGTGTGCGCCTGTACCTGCCGCGCCTGCACGGCACTGCGCTGGAAAGCAATCTGCCCGCCAGCCTCGGCGAAGCGCCGGTGGCCCTGGCCGGTGAAGCCGTGGTGGTGGTCGAGGACGACCCGGCGGTGCGCATGCTGGTGGTGAATGTGCTGGATGAATTGGGCTATACCGCGCATCAGGCGGCGGATTCACGCACCGCGTTGCCACTGCTGGAATCGGACCTGCGCGTGGACCTGCTGGTGACCGACGTCGGCCTGCCGGGCATGAATGGTCGGCAACTGGCGGAAATCGCGCGCCAGCACCGTCCAGGGTTGCGGGTGCTATTCATGACCGGTTACGCCGAAAAAGCCGCCGAGCGCCAGGGCTTCCTGGAGGACGGCATGGACATGGTGGCCAAACCGTTTTCCATCGACCTGCTGGCGACTAAAATCCGCAGCATGATCAGCGTGGTCGAATGAGTTCAGGCATAATCGCGCGCCGTCGCACACCTGGTAGAGATCAATGAAAGCCCAAGCCCGTCATATCCTAGTGAAAACCAGCGAAGAAGCCGAACAACTCAAGCAGCGCATCGCCAAGGGCGAAGCCTTTGATGTGCTGGCCAAGAAGTACTCCACTTGCCCATCGGGCAAGCGCGGCGGTGACCTGGGTGAAGTGCGGCCGGGGCAGATGGTCGGGGCGATCGATGCGGTGATTTTCAAGAAACCGGTGAAGGTGGTTCACGGGCCGATCAAGAGCAAGTTTGGGTATCACTTGGTGCAGGTGTTTTACCGGGATTGAGTGGTTGGCTTTAGAACGCTATCGGGGGCTCCTGTGGGAGGGGGCTTGCCCCCGATCCGCCAAAGGCGGCCATCCACTCACTCTCTTGAAATCAGCGCCCCCGGCACCTGAATCACCCGGCTCGCCAACCGATGCCCAGCCAACGCAGCCTCTTCCGGCGCCCCACCCCTGAGCCGGCTGGCCAGGTACGCCGCACTGAACGAATCCCCCGCCGCCGTCGTATCCACCACTTTCTCGACTTTCAACGCCGGCACGACAAAGCGCTCGCCATAGCAGCGGATCAAACACGCATCCGCCCCTCGCTTGAGCACCACTTCCGCAATCGCCGGGTACGCCGCAAACACCTGCTCGCTGTCGGCATAACCAAATAACGCGCGCTCGTCATCTTCGGTGAGCAAGGCGATATCCACCTCAGCCAACACTTTTCGATACGCCGCACGCGCCGCCTCGATACTGGCCCACAAGCGCGGCCGGTAGTTGTTGTCGAACACCACCTTGGCGCCACGGCGGCGGGCTTCGACCAGCGCTTGCAGCAAACGCTCACGCCCGACCTCGCCCAGTACCGCCAGGGTAATGCCGCTGAAATACACTACGTCATAACTCGGCAAAGCCGCCAGGACCGGCTCGGCTGCCGGCGTGGTGAAACAGTCGCGCACGGCGGCTTCGTTGCGCCAGTAGAGGAATTTACGCTCGCCGTGGGCGTCGGTCTGGATGCAATACAAGCCCGGCAATCGCCCCGGCAGACGCTGGACCAAGCCCAGCCCCAGGCCTTCGTCGGTCCATTGCTGGCACATGGCGTCGCTGAAGCTGTCGTCGCCCAAGGCAGTGACATAGTCCACCGCGCCGATATCGCCCAGCTCGCGGCGCAGGTACACCGCCGTGTTCAGGGTGTCGCCGCCGAAGCTTTGTTGCAGGCTGCCGTCGGCGCGGTGTTGCAGTTCGATCATGCACTCGCCGATCAGGGCGATGCGGGGTTGGGTGGTCATGGCTGCTTTCTCGGTGGGGCTGAGGGCCCCGATAGGAACGACGCGGTCTAGAAGCAAGTGTGCAGGGACTCGACCACCTGCAGTTGCTCATCCACAAGGCAACCCACCTGCCATTTGTCGAAGGTCAGGCATGGGTGGGACGTACCAAAGGAAATGATGTCGCCAATGCGCAGTTCAACCCCGGGCGCCACGACCATGAAGGCATGCTGGTCCATCACTGCCGTAACCTTGCAGGAGCTCACATCATCGCCTTGCGCCGGTACGATGCCGGCCTTGTAGCGCTTGAGCGGTACCGGCAACCCGGCGTCGTAGGCCACGTCACGCTTACCCAGGGCAATGACTGCAAAACCCGGCTCAGGCAACGACTGCACATGGGCCCAGACTTCCAGCGCCGGACGCAGGCCTTCATTGAGGTCGCTACGACGGTCGAGCACGCAGCACTGCGCCTCTTTGTAGATGCCATGGTCGTGGGCTACATAGCTGCCAGGGCGCAGCACGCTGAGGAAACGCCCGGCGGCGTTCTGTTGTTCAAAGGACTCGGCGATCAGGTCATACCAGGCTGAGCCCGAAGCGGTGACGATTGGCTTGGTCAAATCGAAAGCGCCGCTGTTTTGCAGGTCCACCGCCAGACGCACCAGGCTGGCGGCAAATTCGCGGATACCGCTGATGGCGTGCTCGCCATGGATCACGCCTTCATAACCCTCGATACCCGTGAGGGCCAGCGCCGGTTGGGCCTTGATCGCCTTGGCCAGGTCGCGCACTTGCTGCTCGCTGCGGCAACCGCAACGGCCACCGACCACACCGTATTCGATCATCACATTCAAGCGCAGGCCACGGGCGGCGAAGAACAGGCCCAGGTCGGCGACGTTGTCCGGGTGGTCGACCATGCAGTGGAAGTCAAAATCCTTGTCGGCCAGCAGGTCGGCGATCAACGCCATGTTCGGCGCGCCCACCAATTGGTTGGCCATCAACACGCGGCGCACGCCGCCGGCATACGCTGCGCGGGTCTGTACGGCGTTGGCCAGGGTAATGCCCCAGGCGCCTTGGGCGATCTGACGCTGAAACAGCGCCGGCATCATGCTGGTCTTGCCATGGGGCGCGAGTTCGGCGCCGCTGTTGCTGACAAAGTCCTGCATCCAACGGATGTTGTGTTCCAGGGCGTCGCGGTGCAGGACCAGGGCCGGCAAACTGACGTCACGGACCAGGTGGGCACCGACGGCGGCGGCGCCTTTTTCAACGGCGTTGATGGCAGACATGAAAACTCCTATTCGTTGATGCGACGGGCCAGGTGGTTGGCGCTGTCGATCAACACCCGGCGATAGTCGTTGTAGTTTTTTTGCGCATCGGCCCGTGGGGCGACGATGCACAGCGTCGCAATGCTGATGCCCTGCGCGTCCCGCACCGGGGCGGCAAAGCAATGGGTAAAGGTGTCGGCCACACTGTCGAAGGAAAAGAACCCATCAAGGGTGGCCTGGCGTATCTGCGCAAGGAACGTTTCCAGCGGCAGGCGCTGACCGTCCGGCAGGATGAAATCGTCATGGTCGATCAGGTCGACGATCTGCTGGTCGCTCAGGTGCCCCAGCAACAGGCGCCCGGAGGCGGTCCAGGGGATTGGCGCGTTTTCGCCGATGTCCGAAGAAATCCGGAAATGCCGCTCGCCTTCGCGCATCAGCGCTACCGTGTATTTGCGCCCATTGAGCAGGCACATCTGTGCAGTTTCGTGGGTCTGGCTGACGATCTCCTGCAAGGCGTGATCGGCCTCGCGGGTCAGGTCGAAGTGGCGCAGGTGCGCCTGGCCGAGGAAGTACAACTGGCGACCGAGGTAGACGTGACCATCCTTGCCCACGGTTTCAAGAATGCGCCGTTCCAGCAGGGACGCGACCAATTCGTAGACGGTGGACTTGGGGCTGCCGATACCGCTGGCGATATCATTCGGGCGCAGGGGCTGGCCGACTTCCTTGAGGAAATCGAGGATATCGAATGCACGGTCCAGGCCTTTGGCGCGGCGTTTGATGGTGTCTTCGGTCATGGCAATTTCGGTCCGGTCGAAGTTGTTGGGTACGACACAATTCTCCTGTGGGAGGGGGCTTGCCCCCGATAGCGGTGTGTCAGAAACAGATGTGTCGACTGGCACTCCGCCATCGGGGGCAAGCCCCCTCCCACAGTGGATTTTCTGTGGGTTCAAGAACGGGGCAATTTAGCCCTTTTTCTTGTAGGCCACGCAATCAATCTCGACCTTGCAATCCACCATCATATTGGCCTGCACACAGGCCCGCGCCGGGGCGTGTTCCGCGGTGAAGTATTCGCCGAAGACCTTGTTGAAACTCCAGAAATCCCGCGGGTCTTCCAGCCACACGCCGACCCGCACCACGTCCTTGAGTTCGTAGCCGGCTTCTTCGAGGATCGCCACCACGTTGCGCATGGTCTGCCGGGTCTGCTCGATGATGCCGCCGGTGATGATTTCACCGTCCACCGCCGGCACCTGGCCCGAGACGTAGAGCCAGCCGTCCGCTTCTACGGCGCGTGCAAAAGGACGGGGTTGGCCGCCACCGGCGGTGCTGCCGGCGCCGTAACGAGTAATGCTCATACATGTGCTCCTGATTAAAAACGAATGTTCTTCAAAAATTCCGCCAGGCGCGGTGACTGCGGGCGCTCGAAAATATCTTTGGCCGAGCCCTGCTCCTCGATCCGCCCCTGGTTCATAAATACGATCTTGTCCGAGACTTCATAGGCAAAGCGCATTTCATGGGTGACCAGCAACATGGTCATGCCCTCTTCCGCCAGGCCCTTGATCACGCTGAGCACTTCGCCCACCAACTCCGGGTCGAGGGCCGAGGTGACTTCGTCGAACAACATCAGGCTGGGGTTCATCGCAATCGCACGGGCAATCGCCACACGCTGTTGCTGGCCGCCGGACAGCTGGCCGGGGAAGTGATTGCGGCGCTCCAGAAGTCCTACGCGGTCGAGCCATTTTTCCGCGAGTGCAACGGCCTCGTCCTTAGGCATTTTCTTAACTTTCAACAAACCCAGGGTCACGTTCTGCAACGCGCTCAAATGGGGAAACAAGTTGAACTGCTGGAAGGCCATGCCGGTCATCGCCCGGTGCTGGGCGATCACCCGTTCGGGGTGGCGCACACGCTTGCCGCCGACGTCGCTGTAGCCGATGGACTCGCCGTCCAGGGTGATCTGGCCGCCCTGGAACTCTTCCAGCAGGTTGACGCAGCGCAACAGCGTGGTCTTGCCTGAGCCGCTGGAGCCGATCAAGGTCACGACGTTGCCGCGCTGCATGGACAGGTCGACGCCCTTGAGCACTTCCACCTCGCCGTATTGCTTGCGCAGGCCGCGGATGTTCAGCAGTGGCTCGGTTGTTTGAGGTTGGTTCATGGCAAGGCCACCCGCTTTTCAATGTAGCGCCCGAATAACTCGATGGCGTAGTTGATGACAAAGAACATAAACCCGGCGAACAGGTAGAACTCCAGGGTCATGAAGGTACGTGCGATGACTTGCTGGGTACTGAGCAGCAACTCAGCCACGCCGATCACCGACAGCAAGGTCGAGGCCTTGACGATTTCCGTGGAGGAATTGACCCAGGTCGGCAGGATCTGCCGCAGTGCCTGGGGCAGCAGCACGTAGGCCAGGGACTGATAAAACGTCAGGCCAATCGCCTTGCCTGCTTCCAACTGTCCACGGGGAATGGCTTGCAGGGCACCACGCACGATTTCCGACACATGGGAGCCGCAGAACAAGGTGAGCCCGACGGCACCGGCCTGGAACGCGCTGATCTGCCAACCGAGCGCCGGCAGCATGTAGAAACACGCGAGCACCAACACAAACACTGGCGTGCCGCGGATCAGATCCACATACAGGCGAAACGGCGCCCGCATCCAGAATTTGCCGTAGGTCAGCACCAGCCCGGCGAAGATGCCGATCAGGGTGCCGAAGATAATCGCCAGCGCCGAGCAATAGATACTGGTCTGGAACCCGGCCCACAGGGTGTCCCGGGCGATCCACAATTCATGCAGCCAACTGGGGGATTCGTACATGGAAACCCTCCTTAACGACGGATCGCCAGACGCTGTTCCAGGTAGCGGAGCAGCATGGCAATGAGGTAACAGGCAGCCACGTAGAGCGCGGTCGTGACCATCCAGGTTTCAATCACCCGGTAGCTTTCGACGTTGATCTTGCGGGCGTAATAGGTCAGCTCGGGCACTGCAATCGCAGCGGCCAGCGAGGTGTCCTTGAACAGTGAGATGAAGTTGTTCGAGAGCGCCGGCAGCACATTGCGCAACATCACCGGCACGGTGATATACGCGCGGATACGCCACTCGCCGAGGCCGATCGCAAGCCCGGCTTCACGCAGCCCCTTGGGAATATTCAACAGCCCGGCGCGGAACACTTCGGTCAGGTAGGCACCGGCGTACAACGACAACGTGATGATGAACGAGGGAATCTTGTCCAGCCGGATGCCCAGGCTCGGCAAGGCAAAGTAGATCAACAGGATCAGCACCAGGATTGGCGTGTTGCGGATCACCGTCACGTACACCGAGGCGAAGATGCGCAACGCACGGTGTTTGGACAGCATGGCAAACGCCATCAGCAGGCCGATCACGCAGCCGATGGCGATCGACAGCAATGCCAGTTGCAGGCCCAGGCCGAGCCCCGCCAGCAAGGTGTCGAAGTCGCGCCACACGGCGGCAAAGTTCAACTGATAGTTCATGGTCAACAGTACCTGGTTGGGGCGCCTTGACAGGCACCCCGGTTATTCCGGATCACTTGAATTCAACAGGGAAACCAATTGCCGGCTCAGGCAGGTCCACGCCGAACCACTGCTTGAACGAGGCCTTGTAGGTCGGGAATTCCACACCCGTCATGGCTTCATGCAGGGCGGTGTTGACGAAGTTCAGCCAGTCCTGGTCGCCACGCTTGACCGCGCACGCATAGGTTTGCGGGCTCCAGGCGTAGGCCGGGCTGCGGTAGCGGCCGGGGTTCTGCACCATCAGGTACTTGACCGAGGACTGGTCGGTGGCGGCAGCATCGGCGCGCCCGGAGTTCACGGCCTGGTACATCAGGTCGACACTGTCGTACTGGTCGACCTTGGCCTTGGGCAGCGCCTGGTGCACCAGTTCTTCGGCGTAGACGTTTTGCAGCACGGCCACGGTGACGCCATCACCCGCTGCCTGCAGGTCTTCAATCTCCTTGTACTTGCTGTTGTTCGGCAGCAGCAGGCCCACGCCTTCGCGGTAATACGGCAAGGTGAACGCCACCTGCTGCGCACGGCTGGCGGTGACGGTGATGAACTGGCAGCTCATGTCGACCTTGTCGGTCAGCAGATTGGGAATCCGCGCATCGGAAGACTGCACCACGAACTCGACCTTGGTCGGATCATTGAACAGCCCCTTGGCCACGATGCGGCCAATGTCGATATCAAACCCCTGCAACTTGCCATCCGCTCCCTGGAAGTGCCACGGCGCATTGGTACTGCCTGTACCCACGATCAAATGCCCACGTTTGAGCACGTTATCGAGCTTGCTGTCCGCCGCTTGCACAATGCCTGCGAGGGAAGCCGATGCGGCGAAGAGAAAAACACACGCGTTGAACACGGAAGGTCGGTGATGCATGACAGGCACTCCAGGAGTTGTGTATTCCGCTATACCGGAACATAGTATGTAACAACGGAATAGACAGCAGAAAGTGTGCCATACGTGTTCGGCGAAAACTACGGACTCGATAAAGTCCTTGCTAATCAGCTACATAAATAGGCGCGTGAGCGGCGGCGTCTGCCCAGCCCCTGGAATCAGATTGCTACTCAAGGACTCACACAGCAGTGACAGCGCCATCGGGGTGCGTCACCGCTCCGTTACCGCGCACACTCGCACCGTGGAAAAACGCCTGAGCTGGGCTAGCCTTTGGCACAGACCCGAAAATAAGGACTGGTTCCAATGAAGCTTCGTCTCCCCCTGGTTTTGCTCGCTCTACTGGCAGCAGGCAGTGCCGCGGCAAGTAACGACCGCCGCGAATGTAAAGAGGAACTGCAAAAGCTCAAGGAGGCCTTCGATACCAACTACAGCAGCCAGAATCACCACGGCTACCGGCAGGCGAAGGCTTCCAGGGACAATGAGGAATACAGAAAATGTGCAAGCCAGGCCCGTAAGGCCCGGGAACGCGCAGAGCGTGCCAACGACGTGTAAGCCACTGCTACCTGTGAAAGTTGACAGTAGACCGGCGCAAACGCCTGCCTTAGCGTAAGCCCAAGGTGCTGAAGGGGGTTGCCCGATGAACTATGTCAACGCTGTGATCGAGGACAAGGCGGCGTTTGAGCGCGCGCTTGATACGCCGCTGCCGGTTTTCGTCGTATTTATTTCACATGCTTGCCCGGCTTGCACTGACGCAATGCCGCGCTTCACGCGTATGAGCGAGAGGTATAAGGGCGGGATTAAAATCCTGATCCTTGACTGTACCGAAACCCCTCGCCATCCCGAGGTCGATCGCATTCCCATGCTACTGATCTATCACAATAAAGCGCTGCTCGACACCGTTCCCGGCCTGGGTGAGCAGGCGCTAAAAAAGGCTTTCGAGCAGTACACCAGAAAAGAAGGTTACGGCGCAGGCACCGGCACCAGGCAAACTTGAGTCACACGCCGCTCCTCTACCGCCGCGACCGTCAACCGCCAACCCTCATGCTCCAGGCTATCGCCCACCACCGGCAGACGGTCGAGCAGACTCATCACCAGGCCGGCCAGGGTCTGGTAATCCTCGGTAGCGCTTGCCTTGAAGCCAGTGCGCCGACGAACCTGGGTGAGGTTCAAGGCGCCATTGGCGCGAAAGCCGTCAGCCTCCTCGACAATGTCCGGCCCTTCGATCTCACTGGCATCCGGCAATTCCCCGGCGATGGATTCGAGGATGTCGGTCATGCTCAACACACCCATAAAATCACCGAATTCGTTGATCACGAACGCAATATGGGTCGACTCCTGGCGCATCTGCTCCAGGGCATTGAGGATCGAAAAACTCTCCAGCAGGTTGATTGCCCGACGCGCCAGGTGCTCCAGGTTCGGCTCGTTACCGGCCAGGTATTCCTTGAGCAGTTCCTTCTTGTGCACGAAGCCCAAGGGTTCATCCACCGCGCCATTACGGATCAACGGCAGGCGTGAGTAGGACGAATGCATCAGCTTCAGGCGAATCGTCTCGGCATCGTCCGCCAGGTCGATAAAGTCGACCTTGGCTCGTGGCGTCATCAGGCTGCGGATCGGCCGCTCGGCCAATTGCAGCACGCCGCTGATCATTACCCGTTCGCGGCGGTCGAACAGCGGGCCTTGGGCGGTATCCGGCTCACCCAGCAAGTCGGCCACCTCTTCGCCCACTTCTTCCACTGCCAGGCTGCGACCGCCGAGCAAGCGCATTACCGCGTGGGCGGTACGCTCACGCACCGGCAACACGCCCTGCGCCGATTTCTTGCGACGAGCACGGGCGATCTGGTTGAACACCTCGATCAGGATCGAAAAACCAATCGCCGCGTACAGGTAACCCTTCGGAATATGGAAGCCCAGGCCTTCGGCGGTCAGGGCAAAACCGATCATCATCAAAAAGCCCAGGCACAGCATGATCACGGTCGGATGGGCGTTGACGAAGCGCGTCAGCGGCTTGCTCGCCACGATCATCAGGCCGATGGAAATGATCACCGCGATCATCATCACCGCCAGCTCATCGACCATGCCCACGGCGGTAATCACCGCATCCAGGGAGAACACCGCGTCGAGCACCACGATCTGCGCCACGATTGGCCAGAACATGGCATAAGCCACATTGCCCGTACGCTGGGCCACGTGCCCTTCAAGGCGCTCATGCAATTCCATGGTGGCCTTGAACAGCAGGAACACACCACCAAACAGCATGATCAAGTCACGGCCGGAGAAGCTCTTGTCGAACACTTCGAACAGCGGCTGCGTGAGGGTTACCAACCACGAAATACTGGCCAGCAGGCCCAGGCGCATCAGCAACGCCAGGGATAAACCGATCAACCGCGCGCGGTCACGCTGCTCCGGCGGCAGTTTGTCTGCCAGGATCGCGATAAACACCAGGTTGTCGATACCCAGCACCAGTTCCAGCACAATCAAGGTCAACAGGCCGAGCCAGGCCGTTGGATCCGCTAACCATTCCATTAATATCAGTCTCTATCTAGGTTTCAGAATGCCGGACACGGCAAGACGCGGTCAGGAGACCGGGACAAGGTTAGCAGTCGGAATACGGGATGTTTCAGCGGGAACGGCAGCAGTAGGTGTCTTGGGGAAAGACGACTGGGGGGCTCCGAGAGGGTGTTCATGCAAATCCTGCGATGACAAAAGGACTTGAATCGTACAGCCGAAAGGTAATTTTCCTACAACGCAAAACTATTACAAGATCTGTATTCCCTCAGTCACCGCTGGACCAATGTGGGCGCGGGCTTGCTTGCGAAAGTGGAGTGCCAGTCGGTCCATGCTTGACTGATACACCGCCTTCGCGAGCAAGCCCGCTCCTACAGGGGATTACCTGCCTCTTACCAGAACCGCTGCTGGGTCAAGCGGCTCCACCACGTCAGCAACACACGGTCCACCGAACCGCTGGCCGCCAGGCCCAGGCGCTCTTGCAGGCTTTTGCGCTCGGCATAATGCAGGTGGAACACCTCGGCGGTCGCAGCCTTGGTGGCGAGGTATTCGTCGCTGGTTTGCAGTTCGTCGACCAGTTGTTTGTCCAGGGCTGCAACGCCGAGCCACACTTCCCCGGTGGCCACGTCATCAATCGCCAACTGCGGGCGATAACGCGATACGAAGTTCTTGAACAGTTGATGGGTGATATCCAGGTCTTCCTGGAACTTCTCGCGACCCTTCTCGGTGTTTTCGCCAAACACTGTGAGGGTGCGTTTGTATTCGCCGGCGGTCAGCACTTCAAAGTCGATGTCGTGTTTTTTGAGCAGGCGGTTGACGTTGGGCAACTGCGCCACCACGCCGATGGAGCCCAGGATGGCAAACGGCGCGCTGATGATCTTCTCGCCGATGCACGCCATCATGTAGCCGCCGCTGGCCGCGACCTTGTCGATGCACACGGTCAACGGCACACCCGCCTGGCGGATACGCGCCAATTGCGACGAGGCCAGGCCGTAGCTGTGCACCATGCCGCCGCCGCTTTCCAGGCGCAGCACCACTTCGTCCTTGGGCGTGGCCAGGCTCAGCAGCGCGGTAATTTCATGGCGCAGACTCTCGGTGGCCGAGGCCTTGATGTCACCGTCAAAGTCCAGCACGAATACCCGTGGCTTGGCCTCGGGTTTTTTCTTGCTGTTCTTCTTTTCGGTTTTGCTTTCGGACTTGCGCAGGGCTTTGAGCTGGTCCTTGTCGAGCAGGCTCGACTCCAGGCGCTCACGCAGGCCTTTGTAGAAATCGTTGAGCTTGCTGACCTGCAGTTGGCCGGCGGATTTGCGACGACCTTTGCTGCGCAGTGCGGCGAAGCTGATCAGTACCACCAGAATAGCGACCACCAGGGTGACAGTCTTCGCCAGGAAGCTGGCATATTCGGCCAAAAAATCCATGTTGCTCCTTACAAGTGCAGTGCGCGCGGCGCGGATTGCCCCAGCATACCGGCGGCACCGCCTCCGGGCCAGTGATCAAACCGCCAGCAAGCACAGCCTCCAATGCGCTTTTAAAACAAGCGTATGTTTTTTCATTGACAGCTCCCTGGCATCCTCATAACCTCGCCAGACTTCAACGTACCGGGAAAACGGACGTGGGCAGCATCTATCTGATTCGACATGGCCAGGCCTCCTTCGGTGCAGACGACTATGACGTCCTGTCGCCCGTCGGCGTGGAGCAGGCACACGTGCTCGGTCGCCACCTGGCGGACATGGGCCTGGTGTTCGACCGCTGCGTGGCGGGCGACCTGCGCCGCCAGCAGCACACTGCCACGGCTGCCTTCGATCAATACCGTGCCCTTGGCCTGCCGGTTCCGGTCCTGGAAACCGACAGCGCCTTTAACGAATTCGATGCCGACGCAATCATCCGCGCCCTGCTCCCCGACCTGCTCACCACCGAACCCGACGCCCTGGACATCCTGCGCAACGCCGCGCAGAACCGCAGTGAATTCCAGCGCATCTTCGCCCTGATCATCGAGCGCTGGCTGGCCGGCACTTATGACACGCCGGGGCTCGAAAGCTGGTTGGGGTTTGTCGAACGCGTCCAGGGGGGCTTGCAACGCATTCTTGAAGCCGCGGACAACACACAGAAAATCGCCGTGTTCACCTCCGGCGGCACCATCACCGCCCTGCTCCACCTGATTACCCGAATGCCTGCCGCCCAGGCGTTCGAACTGAACTGGCAAATTGTTAACACCTCGCTCAACCAGCTGAAATTCCGCGGTCGCGAGGTGGCACTGGCTTCCTTCAACGGGCATACCCACTTGCAACTGTTGAAGGCGCCGCAACTCATCACCTTTCGATGAAGTGCGGCCAACCGTGACCCCAAGGTCACTGGACTCTACCCTAAAGGATCGAAACCATGACTGACGTAGCCAAAGCTGTAGAAGCAATGAAAGCCAAATTCAACCCAGGCGCTGCCGAAGGTCTGGACCTGGTGTTCGGTTTCCGTATCGACGACACCAAGAACTTTTCCCTGATCGTCAAAGACAAGACCTGCGAACTGCAGGAAGGCGAAAACCCAGACGCACAAGTGACCCTGGTCATGGACAGCGAAACCCTGGAAGGCATCGTCGACGGCTCGACTGACGGCATGCAGGCCTTCATGGGCGGCAAGCTGCGCACCGAAGGCGACATGATGCTGGCCATGAAGCTGAGCGAACTGTTTCCTTCCTGATTCACGGGCAACCTTGAATCACTGTGAGAGGGGGCTTGCTCCCGATAGCGGTTTTCAGTCGATTCTGAGTTGACTGATCCACCGCTATCGGGGGCAAGCCCCCTCCTGCATTGGGTCGGTGGTATTCAATTTTTGGGCTGCAGCAACAACGCCACCAACGCACTCCAGCCGGTCTGGTGTGATGCGCCCAACCCGCGCCCGGTCTCGCCATGGAAATACTCATGGAACAGCACCAGGTCACGGCTGAGGGGATCCGCTTCCAACTGCGAATACCCCGCCATCGACGGTCGACAGCCATTTTCATCCCGTAGAAACAATCCGGTCAGCCGCTGACTGAGACTGTCAGCCACTTCCTCCAGGGATGACAGATAACCGCTCCCAGACGGGTACTCCACCGAGAAGTTATCCGCGTAGTAGCGATGAAACTCGCGCAGCGATTCAATCAGCATGTAGTTGACCGGCATCCACACGGGCCCCCGCCAATTCGAGTTGCCGCCATACAAGCGTGAATCTGATTCGCCAGGCTGGTAACGGGCACACAGGGTGTCGCCATTCATCTTCAGCGCCAGCGGCTGCTCGGCGAACGCCTTGGACAGGGAGCGCACGCCAAAGGCCGAGAGGAACTCCTTGTCATCAAGCATGCGCCGCAGCAAGTCCTTGGTACGTTCACCGCGCAACAACGCCAGCAGCAGGCGATTGCCCTGCCCCGGCTCATTCCAGCGTGAGACCAACCTGGCCAGATCCGGTCGATGTTTCATAAAACCCAGCAATCGCTCGCGCAACCCCGCCAGCGCTTCATGTTCGCGCTGCTCCAGCACCAACACGGCGAACAACGGCATCAGGCCGACGATGGAGCGCAAGCGCACCGGTTCGCTCTGCCCGTCGGGGCGGTGCAGCACGTCGTAGAAGAACAGGTCCTGCTCATCCCACAGGCCTTCGGCGCTGTCGTCGACCCGGTTGATGGCGCCGGCGATATACAGGAAATGTTCGAAAAACTTCACCGCAATATCCACGTACACGGCATTGCGCTTGGCCAGTTCCAGGCCGATGCGCATCAAGTCCAGCGCATACGCGGCCACCCACGCCGTGCCGTCGGCCTGGTCCAACTGATACCCCGCCGGCAATGCCGCCGAGCGGTCGAACAGCGCAATGTTATCCAGCCCCAGGAAACCGCCCTGGAACAGGTTGCGGCCCTCGGCGTCCTTGCGGTTGACCCACCAGGAAAAATTCAACAGCAGCTTATGGAAAATCCGCTCCAGAAAATCCATATCGCCTACACCGGTCAACGCCTTGTCCTGCAGGTACACCCGCCAACTGGCCCAGGCATGCACCGGCGGATTGGCGTCGTCGAAGCGCCATTCATAGGCTGGCAATTGGCCGTTGGGGTGCATGAAGCGGTCCTTCACCAGCAACAATAGCTGTTGCTTGGCGTATCCCGGATCGATCAGCGCCATCGCCACCGCCTGGAAGCCTTGGTCCCACGAGGCGTACCACGGGTACTCCCAGGTGTCGGGCATGGAGAGGATGTCGAAGTTGGACAGGTGCCGCCAATGGGTATTGCGAATATGCAGGCGCTCAGGCGGCGGCGCGGGTTGCGCCGGGTCGCCGTCGAGCCATTGGTTCACGTCGAAATAATAGAGTTGCTTGGACCACAGCAAACCGGCCAGGGCCTGACGCTGCACGTTGCGCGCATCAGCATCGGCGATGCCGTGTTGCAGGGCCGCGTAGAAGTCGTCGGTTTCCTGGCGACGCTGTTCAAACAACTTGCGCGCATTGACCGCAGGCGCATCAACCGGGGCAAAACGCAGGTACAGGGTTTTGCTTTCGTCCGCCGCCAGCTCAAGGATGAAGCGCGCCGCGACCTTGGTGCCGGTGTCCCGGCGAATCGTGGATTGAGTGCCACTCACCACGTAGTCATTGATGCCATCCTTGAACGGCCCCGACGCCACTTGCCCGTCCAGTTTGACGACGTTGCTTTCGTTTTCGCAGAACAACCACTCCACGCCATCCTCGCCCCAGGCAGTCAGATGACGATCCGGCAATTCATGATGACGGGCCAATACTCGCTCGCCGTCGATCGACAACTGCGGCTTGGGCGCATCAAAGGTCCAGCTCCAGTCGTTACGCGCCCACGCCTGAGGCAATACCTGCAAGCGTGTCGGCTGCTGCGAGCGGTTATGCACGGTGACACGCATGAAAATATCGTCAGGCTGCTGCTTGGCGTACTCGACGCTGACATCGCAATAGCGGTTGTCCTCAAACACGCCGGTATCGAGGATTTCATACTCGGCATCATCCAGCCCGCGACGGGCGTTTTCGGTAATCAGGTCAGTGTAGGGAAAGGCGCCATGGGGGTATTTGTAGAGCATGCGCATGTAGGCATGACTCGGTACGCCATCAACGAAAAAGTACAGTTCCTTGACGTCCTCCCCATGGTTGCCCTCGGCGTTATTGAGGCCGAACAGCCGCTCCTTGAGGATCGCGTCGCGCTCGTTCCACAGCGCCAGGCCCAGGCACCAGCGTTGGGCCTTGTCGCTGAAACCGGCCAGGCCGTCCTCGCCCCAACGGTAGGCGCGGCTGCGCGCGTGTTCATGGGGAAAGTAGGTCCAGGCATCGCCGTCGGCACTGTAGTCTTCACGCACCGTGCCCCATTGGCGTTCACTCAGGTACGGGCCCCATTCGCGCCAGCGCTCGGCGTCTTCGGTGGCCAAGCGTTGGCCTTCAATCGTTTGGGTAACGGGCGTGGCCGTCATGGGGTCCTCCATCGCCTACAAGGTGAGGAGCAGTGTAGAACCCATCGGCGCCCGGATGCACATGAAGACTTGGCAGAGCCTGCCATTCATTCATTTGCAGAATGAAGTCCAGAGGATTCTTCGTTTGCAAGCGCTCATGGAGCCCAACAAAATCCAGTAAAAGGCCATCGCCCTCTTCATCGTCATCAGGAAATTTTCTATGCCCAGTGCCGCACATGTCAGCCCCGACGAGATCCGCAAGGGCTTTTCCAAGGCCATGTCCGATATGTACCGGGACGAAGTCCCCTTGTATGGGGCGCTGATGGAACTGGTGGCCGAGACCAACGGCCGCGTGCTCGACAGCCAGCCAGGCCTGGCGCAACAGCTGCAACGCACCGGCGAAATCCAGCGCCTGGACATGGAGCGCCACGGCGCCATCCGCCTGGGCACGGCGGCCGAACTGGCCACGATCAGCCGCCTGTTTGCGGTGATGGGCATGCAGCCGGTGGGCTACTACGACCTCACGCCAGCCGGCGTGCCGGTGCACTCCACGGCGTTTCGCGCGGTGCACGAACACGCGCTGCAAGCCAGCCCGTTTCGCGTGTTCACTTCACTGCTGCGCCTGGAACTGATTGAGAACCCCGAGCTACGCGCCTTCGCCGAAAGCGCACTGGCCAAACGTTCGATCTTCACCACCGGCGTCTTGGCGTTGATCGAACAGGCGCAAACACAAGGCGGCCTCAACGCCGCCCAAGCCGACGAATTTATCCGCCAGGCCCTGGAAACCTTCCGCTGGCACCACACCGCTACCGTCACCGCCGCGCAATACCAGCAACTCAGCGACCAGCACCGCCTGATCGCCGATGTGGTGGCTTTCAAGGGCCCGCACATCAACCACCTCACCCCACGCACCCTGGACATCGACCAGGTGCAGGCCGCCATGCCCGGCAAGGGCATCACCCCCAAGGCCGTGATCGAAGGCCCACCGCGCCGCCGGTGCCCGATCCTGCTGCGCCAGACCAGCTTCAAGGCCCTCGACGAAGCCATCGCCTTTACCGACGCCCAAGGCAGTCACAGCGCGCGCTTCGGTGAAATCGAACAACGCGGCGTCGCCCTCACGCCCAAGGGCCGTGCCCTCTACGACCAGTTGCTGAACGCCGCCCGCGACGAGTTGGGCGCGTTCCCCAACGAATCCAACGCCGCTCACTACATGCACTTGATGGAACAGCACTTCCAGGCCTTCCCGGACAACCACGACCAGATGCGCGAACAAGGCCTGGCGTACTTCCGCTACTTCGCCACGCCAAAAGGCCTGGCAGCACGCGGCCACGCCGATCAACCACGCACACTGCAAACGCTGATCGCCGCCGGTCATGTGGATGTGGAGCCGTTGGTGTATGAGGATTTTCTGCCGGTGAGTGCGGCGGGGATATTTCAATCGAACCTGGGGGATGCCGCGCAGAGCCACTACGCAGCCCAATCAAACCAGGCGCAATTCGAGGAGGCCTTGGGGCGCAGGACTATTGATGAATTGCAGTTGTACGGCGAGACGCAGCAGCGGTCGATGGATGCATGCACCCAGGCATTGCTGGCGTAAACCACGGCGGGAGCGAGCTTGCCCGCTCCCGCACGGGGCTCGGTCCGGGCTTAACCCAATCGCTGCACAATCTCGTCTTTGATCAACAGACGTTTCTTCTTCAGCACCTCCACCTCCATGTCGTCGGCCTTGCGCGACTCCGCCTCCAGCACATGCTCGTCGGCAGCTGCATATTGCGTGAGCAGCGAGTCCAGACGTTTATCACTCGCCCTGCGTTCGTGAACGACTTCCTTGCTCAAACCCAGATCCTGATACAGGTCGTGTTTCACTGGCATGACGTACCTCCGCAAGTTGATCAATGGCCTACATACCAGACGCTAGCCCATTCCAGCAGGTCTTGTCATGTTTGCGCGCAATACATCCCCGTTCGTCGCGGCAACGGCAATGGGATCAAACCTTCGCCACGCACTGCCCTCCACTGTAGATCGTCACTTGAGGGAGACCGGTTTCATGACTCATGCCGCAACCACTGTCGACACCCTATGCATCAACACCCTGCGCACCCTGGCGATGGACGCCGTGCAGAAGGCCAACTCCGGCCACCCAGGCACGCCCATGGGCCTGGCGCCGGTGGGATACACCCTGTGGAGCCGGTTTTTACGCTATCACCCCGAGCATCCCGACTGGCCCAACCGCGACCGGTTTGTGTTGTCGGTGGGGCATGCGTCGATGCTGTTGTATTCGCTGCTGCACCTGGCCGGTGTGGTGGAGATTGATGCCCATGGCCAGCGCACCGGGCAGCCGGCAATCAGCCTGGACGATATCAAGCTGTTCCGTCAGGCCGACTCCAAGACCCCAGGCCATCCGGAATACCGCATGACCACCGGCGTGGAAACCACCACCGGCCCCCTCGGCCAGGGGTGCGCCAACAGTGTGGGCATGGCCATGGCCGAACGCTGGCTGGCTGAGCGTTTCAACCGCGACGATCAGGTGGTGTTCGACTACAACGTCTACACCCTGTGCGGCGACGGCGACATGATGGAGGGCATCAGCAGCGAAGCGGCGTCGATGGCCGGGCATTTGAAGCTGGATAACCTTTGCTGGATCTACGACAACAACACCATCAGCATTGAAGGCCACACCGAACTGGCGTTCAGCGAAGACGTGATCAAGCGCTTCCAGGCCTATGGCTGGCACACCTTGCACGTCACCGACGCCAATGACTTGCAGGCACTGAGCGCGGCCCTGGAAACCTTCCAGGCGAACACTGGCGCGCCGACCCTGATCGTGGTCGACAGCGTGATCGGCTACGGCTCGCCCCACAAGCACAACACCGCCGCCGCCCATGGCGAGCCGTTGGGTGACGAGGAAATCCGCCTGACCAAGGCCGCGTATGGCTGGCCGCAGGATTCCAGTTTCCTGGTGCCGGATGAGGCGCGCACGCTGTTGCGGGATGCGCTGCACGCCCGCGCCGAACCGTTGTTCCAGCAGTGGAACCAGACCCTGTCGCGTCTCGACCCGCAACTGGCCGATGAACTGCAGCGGATGCGTGCCGGGGAGATGCCCAAGCACTGGCAGGCTGACCTGCCGGGTTTTGCCGCCGATGCCAAGGGCGTCGCCAGCCGGGCGGCGGGCGGCGAAGTGCTGAATGCCTTCGCCCAGCAAATCCCCTGGCTGCTCGGTGGCTCGGCGGACTTGTCACCGTCGACCAAGACCAACCTGACCTTCGACGGCGCCGGGCGTTTCAGCGCCGATGACTACAGCGGGCGCAACCTGCATTTCGGTATTCGCGAACACGCCATGGGCGCCATCGCCAATGGCATGGCACTGTCGTACCTGCGCCCGTACACCTCGACCTTCCTGGTGTTCAGCGACTACATGAAACCGCCGATCCGCCTGGCGGCAATCATGGAACTGCCGGTGGTGTTTGTGTTTACCCACGACTCCATCGGCGTGGGTGAGGATGGGCCGACGCACCAGCCCATCGAACACCTGACGCAGTTGCGAGCCACGCCGGGGTTGCTGACCCTGCGACCGGGCGATGCCAATGAAACCCTGGAGCTATGGAAAGTTGCCCTGGCGCAAACCCACCGGCCAAGCTGTGTGGTGCTGTCGCGCCAGCCGCTGCCGACGCTGGATCGCACGCACTATGCCTCGGCCTGCGGAGCCGCCAAAGGCGCTTATGTGCTGGCGGGGGCGGATGAACCCCAGGTGATCCTGATCGGCACGGGCAGTGAAGTCAGCCTTGCAGTAGCCGCTTATGAGCAACTCAAGAAGGACGGGATTGCCGCGCAGGTGGTCTCGATGCCGAGCTGGGAGTTGTTCGAAGAACAGGACCAGGCCTATCGCGACAGCGTGTTGCCGCCGGCGGTGAAAGCGCGGGTAGTGGTGGAACAGGCCGGGCCTTTGGGGTGGGACCGTTATGTCGGCCAGACCGGCGCCAAGGTGGTGATGAACAGCTTCGGGGCGTCGGCGCCGTTGGCCAAGTTGCAGGAGAAGTTTGGGTTTACGGTTGAGCATGTGGTGAACCAGGCCAAGCAACAAATCGACCTGGCCGGCCACTGATCACCCTGTGGGAGGGGGCTTGCCCCCGATGGCGATGGGTCTGAGTACATATCCGTTGTTTAGGTAACGACCACCTACGGTTCCGCTCTTACAGCGGCTCACTTTTGGAAGAGCCCAAAAGTAAGCAAAAGGCTCTCGCCCCACCACTCGGTGCCTCGCCTAGGCTCGGCATGCCCGAACGCAGGCTTTGGAGCGTGGGCCGCCGCGATGGGCCATCCTTGGCCCAGCGCGGCTAACCCGGCGTCCTGCC